>DATECY010000171.1:0-3282 GCA_035286665.1 Acidimicrobiia bacterium | reverse complement strand
ATCCGCATACCGGAGACGGAAAAGAGGGGCGACGCCATAGGCAAAGGGTACGAGAGCTGGGAGGGGGCATCTTGCCTCTCCCACTCGGTGGGGGAGGCGCGAACGAGCGCAGCGAGCGAGCGGAGGGGGCAACGACCCTGGAGGAGTTGCCGCGCGGCAGGCTTGTCCAGGGTTTGTGCCCTCCCCCCAACCCCCTCCCACCAAGTGGGAGGGGGAGAAAGGCACCCCCTCCCCTTCCCCACCGGTGCCGGGTACCTTGCCGTCATGCCGCGCTATTTCACTGACAAGACCTTCACCTTCCTCGACGACCTCGCCGCTCACAACGAGCGTGATTGGTTCAAAGCCAATCAGGATCGCTACGAGGAGGACGTCCGCGAGCCTGCCCTCGCCTTCGTCGAGGACTTCGCCGACCGCCTCTACGCCATCTCGCCCCACTTCATCGCCGACCCTCGCAAGGTCGGCGGGTCGCTGTTCCGGATCCAGCGCGACACCCGCTTCGCCAAGGACAAGACCCCGTACAAGACCCACACCGGCCTGCAGTTCCGCCACGTCGCCTCCCGCGACGACGTGCACGCCCCCGGCTTCTACCTCCACGTCGAGCCGGGCGCCTGTTACGCCGGTACCGGGCTGTGGCGTCCGGCGACTCCCGATGCGCTGGCGATCCGTCGGGCGATCGCCGATGACCCGGCGGCGTGGAGGAAGGCCGCTCACGCCAAGGCGTTCACCGACCGCTACGAGGTGGGCGGTGACTCCCTGGTCCGCGTCCCCAAGGGATTCGACCCCGAGGGTCCGTTCGTAGAGGACATCAAGCTGAAGGACTTCATCGCCGGGACCTCACTCACCAAGCGCATGGTGACGGGCACCACGTTCCTCGCCGACTACACCGCGCTGTGCAAGGCGGCCAAGCCCTTCATGGCGTTCCTATGCGATGCGATCGGAGTCGCCTTCTAGGCGGCCCGGCGCCCGGCGCGCCGGCGGCCCCTGACAGCCACCGCTCCCCAGGCCGGTGCCACAATGGGTCACGCATCGCGCCCACGGAGGGGTAGCCGCCCGAGCCAAGGAGGCATCGATGAAGCGCCTCGCCACTCTCTCCATCGGATTCGCCCTCGTCGTCGCCGCGTGTTCGACCGACGCTGCGGAGACCACAACGACGACGGCGCCTCCCACCACCACGACGACCACCACGGCCGCCACGACCACCACGGAACCGGTGGTCCCGGTGACCATCCCCGGCCCTGCCGGCCTGGACCTCGCACTCCCCGCGGTGCCGGCCCTCACCGAGGGGACCTGGGCGGGACCCGCATGGCCCGCCTCCCTCGCCGGCGTCGGCTTCGCCGAGGCGGTCCCCCCGGCGCTGATGGCCCGGCTGGTCGCCGACGGATTCGCCATCGACGGGGCAGAGACCTCCCAGCACCTGGCCTTCCTGTACTCGAGCCTGTACCCCTACGGCGGACGTCCGCTGTTCGTCACCACCGACGCCGCCTACCACCACTGGCATCTGGTATTCGACCGGATCCTGCGCGACGTAGAGACCGAGTCCCTCCTGCCGGTGCTCGAGCGCTTCACCTGGTCCATGGTCGATGCCACCCGGGCCCAGGCCGCCGCACTCGCCGGGACGCCCGCCGCCGAGCCGGCAGCGCGGGCGGCTGAGTATTTCGAGGCCGTGGCGACCGTGCTCGGGCTGGACGTCGGTCCCATCAGCGACCGCGCCCACGCCGAGGTCGACCTCGTGCTGGAGCACACGGCTCGCACGGGATCGCCGACCCTCGGCGGCGACTGCGAGACCTTCCCTGGGTCGTGCGTCGACTACTCATTGATGACCCCCCGCGGCCACTACACCCGCACCGCCGACCTCACCCGCTACTTCCTGGCGATGTCCCTCCTCGGCAACGCCTCCGCCGCGGTCGTGGACGATGACGCCATGTGGGTGGCGCTGCTGATCGCCCGGCCGCTCGTCACCGACGATCAGCGGGCCACCGACTGGGCAACCCTGTACTACCCGACGGCGTTCCTCGTCGGCACGGCCGACGACTACACGCCATTCGAGCTTGCCCAAGCCGCAGGGTCGGAGTGGATCGCCGACCCGACCGCCCTGAGTCTGTCAGAACCGGCGATGATGGCGGCACTCAGCGCCAAGCTGGTCAGGGAACGACAGGTGCTCATCAACCCGGAGACGGCCTCCGTGCGCACGATGGGAACCAGGTTCGTCTTCGACTCGTGGGTGTTCGACCAGCTCGTCATGCCGTCCGTGCCCGACCGGGCGCGGGTGAGCCCCCTCGACCTCGCCGCGGTGTTCGGAAGCGATTGGGCGCTGGCGCGCCAAGACGCCGCCGGGCAGACCGCGTACCCCGGGTACTCCGAGGCGGTGGCGGCCCTGCGCGACACCGCCATGGCGCGGACCGCCGAGGAGTGGGGCGGCACGATCTACGGAGCCTGGCTCTATGCCGTGCAGCCGACCTGGCTGCCCCACGGCGACGCCTACCCGCCGTTCATGCGAACCGATGCCTGGACCGCCAAGAGTCACCAGACCGGGTTTGGCTCGTACACCGAGCTCAAGCACGACACGATCCTCTACGCCAAGCAGGGCGTCGCCGAAGGTGACATGGAGCCCCCACCCGTCGTCGCCCACTGGGTCGAGCCGGATCCGGTGGCCTTCCACCGGATCGCCAACGCCGCCCGACTGCTGCGTGATGGGCTCACCCAGATGGGCCTGCTCCCGGGGAGTGCCGACGACGCGTTCACCCCGCTCGGCAGCCTCGAGTCCCTGATCTTGGTCGTCGACCGCCTCGCCACGATCGCCGACGACGAGCTGGCCGGAGACCCGATCTCGACCGAAGACAACCAGTTCGTCGGACTGATCGGCGGATGGTTCGAAATGATCCTCTACTCGACGGCCCTCGACGACGGAATGATCGACGACCACGGCGGACTCGTCGCCGACGCCTTCCTCGACGCCACCACCGACTCGGCACTCGAGCTCGGCACCGGGGATTTCAACCCGATCTACGTGATCGTGCCCGACGGGTCCGGCGGCTTCGAGGTGGCCACCGGCGGCGTGTACGCCTACTACGAGTTCTGGCAGCCCCGCGATGAGCGGCTCACCGACGAGACCTGGTGGACGTGGATCGAAGGGGGGACGCTCCCCGACCGGCCGGCCTGGGTCACCGAGTTCCTCGGGTTGTGAGCCGGGCCGTCCTCGGCGCGTTGGCCGTCGTCGCGGCGGCATGCGGTGCCGCTACGACGACGAGTGGCACAACCGCGATCGTCGACCTCGCCGCCCCC
>DATECY010000170.1:0-3113 GCA_035286665.1 Acidimicrobiia bacterium | reverse complement strand
TCTGGCCCGTGAGGTACTTCAGTTCAGTGCTCCTGGTGTACGGCCGCTCGTCCGGGTAGTTGATGGTCGCTGCCGGCTGCACGATCGACTCTGGGAACTCCCGGAAGTCGAAGTTCAGGCTCCGGTACGCCAGAGGACCGTGGACGAATCCGAAGAACTCGTCGATAGGCCCCGTGTAGACGATCCGCTTGGCCTTGATCCCCGGCGCGGGGAACTGCACACCCAGACGCACGGTGATGCTGGGATGACCGAGCAGGCGTTCGAAGAGGCGCGCATAACCTTCCGCCGGCATGGCCTGGTGGGCGTCCAGGAAGTAGCGGGAGTCGCGACTGATCCGGACCGGGACTCGGCCGGTCACCGAGGGGTCGAGCTCGCGGGGGCTGAGCCCCCATTGCTTCTCGGTGTACTTCAGGAAGAGCTTCTCGTAGATGAAGTCAGCGAGACGCCGCACGTCCCGGTCCGCGGTCTGCCTGAGTTCAAGCACGGGCACGCTGGCCCCCGGTCCATAGACACCGACGAGCTTCCGCTCGAGTTGCGCCGCCTGTGCGGGCAGCAGGAGCGCCAACGACTCGAGGTTGAAGGGCACCGGCACATGCACGCCATCGACCTCGGCCAGGACTCTGTGCTCGTAGGGCCGCCAGGTCGTGAACCGCGAAAGGTACTCCCAGATCCGCTGGGCGTTGGTATGGAAGATGTGGGGGCCGTAGCGGTGGATCACGACTCCGGACGGGTGCTTCGTGTCGTACGCGTTCCCGCCGATGTGATCGCGGCGGTCGATAACGATGACCGACTGATCCAGACGGCTGGCGATCTGCTCGGCGACAACGGCGCCGGTGAAGCCGGCGCCGACGACCAGCCAGTCTGCTCTCACCGGCGAGGGCCCCCAATCGTGAGCCCCCCCAACCAACCGGGACGCGCCATCATCGAGCTCCCCTTACCGTCGGGAGGAGAGGAATCACACGTATGCGGGGGTTCGGCATCCGTTCGTCCTAACCCGAACGGGTGAGGACTGGATTCGAGGAACGGCGCTAGGATACGTCTCTCACGAACCCGGAGGAGCCACACGCGGCGACTATGAGCAGGACCTCGAACGCTCGGATCGCCTTCAGTGGGTTGGCGATCATCGCGATTCTCGGACTCACGGGCCCGCAGGCGGCTGCACAGCCCGCGCAGCGAGCTCCGAGCCTGACGCCCGCGGTCCTGCCAGTGGTCACGCCGGCCGAGTTCAACGGCGACGTCCGCAGCCTGCCGCGGCCGCGCCAGATCCCGGGTCCGCAGAGACCGAGACTCGAGGCGCCGGCGGAGGGTCTTCTGAGCGCCACCGGTCCGGATGACGTGCTCCAGGACGGGGGCATCTCCGCCCCCGCCCCCGCCCCCCTGGTCTCGTTCGCTGGCCTCGACCACCAGAGCTGGGGCGCCGGCTATCCCCCGGACACCAATGGCGACGTCGGACCGAACCACTACATCCAGACCGTCAACACCTCGGTCGGCATCTTCAGCAAGACGGGCACCCAACTGGCAGCCTTCACGTTCGACACGCTCTTCTCCGGTACCGGCACGCCCTGCGACGCCAACAACCAGGGCGACCCGGTGGTCGTGTACGATCCGCTCGCGAACCGCTGGATCGTCAGCGACTTCGCCTTCACCAGCCTCAGCGGCCCCTACTACCAGTGCTTCGCCGTGTCGAAGACGGGCGATCCGGTCGCCGGCGGTTGGTGGTTCTACGCGGTCCAGACCGACCCGGGCTCGATGATCCCCGACTACCCCAAGCTCGGCGTCTGGCCGGACGGGGTCTACATGTCGGCCAACGTGTTCTCGTACAACCCCAACAACGGCCGGTTCTCGTACAAGAACGTGCGGGTATGGGCCTTCAACCGATCCGACATGGAGAGCGGTGCCCCGCTCCGCTCGGTCCGGTTCGATCTGCCGGGCAAGGTCGGCGGGGTTTCGGTGTTCTCGCTCCTGCCCAGCAACCTGCGCGGCACGTCGCCGCCGGCGGGCCGCGAGAACCTCTTCACGTCGATCTGGGGAGTCTATGCGGCGCGCGTCTGGAAGTTCCACACCGACTGGACGACCCCGGCCAACTCGACCTTCACGGGCCCCTCGAGCGTTGCCATCGCGACCTTCTCGGTCGGCCCGTCGACAGTCCCCGAGCAGGGCGGCAACAACCTCGACACGCTGACCTACCGCCTGATGATGCAGGCGCAGTACCGCAACCTGGGGGGCCAGGAATCGATCTGGCTGACGCATACCGTCGGAAACGGGAGCGGCATCGCCAGTGTGCGCTGGTACCAGCTCAACGTGACCGGTGGGAATATCGTCACCGGCGGCCCGGTCCAGCAAGGCACGTGGAACCCCGATTCGAACCACCGCTTCATGCCCAGCCTCGCGGTGGACGGATCGGGGAACATGGCCATCGGGTACTCGGTCTCGAGCTCGAGCATGAAGCCGGCCATCCGCTACGCCGGGCGGCTCTACGGCGATCCGCTCGGGACGCTGGCGCAGGGCGAGCAGACGCTCATCAACGGCGCGGGCGCTCAGACGAACCAGTGCGGCGGATCCGCGTGCGCCCGCTGGGGCGACTACAGCGCCATGACCGTCGACCCAACCGACAACTGCACCTTCTGGTACACCAACGAGTATTACAGTGCCAATGGGGGGAACTGGCTGACCCGCATCGGCTCCTTCAAGTTCCCGTCGTGCACCGGCTCACCGCCGGCCGCCACCCCGACGCCCGTCCCGACGGCCACGGCGACCCCGACCGCGAGTCCGACGGCCACGGCGACGGCGACGGCGACGGCGACCGCTACAGCCACGGCGACGGCGACCGCCACCGCGACCGCGACGCCGATCTCCTACGCCAGCACGATCCTCAACACGTCCGGGCTGGTTTCCTACTGGCGCCTCGGCGAGACGAGCGGGACGACGGCCGTCGACGCCAAGGGGACGAACAACGGGACCTACGTCAACAACCCGACGAAGGGAGTCGCCGGTGCCCTGGTGGGCGACACCAACACCGCCGTGACCCTCAACGGGACGTCGCAGTACATCTCCACGGGGACCTCGGGCGTGCCGACCGGCAACTCCGCTCGGAGCGTCGAGGCGTGGGTCAA
>DATECY010000169.1:0-28726 GCA_035286665.1 Acidimicrobiia bacterium | reverse complement strand
CGGACTCGGCGGTTGGGGCTGGGGACCCCAACCGCACAGCGATGAGGCCTCCGGCCGAAGAGCCATCAGCATTGCGCAAGAGCGCCCGCCTATTGGCGGACGCTCTAAGCCGTTGGCGTGCCATCGCCAGCATGTTCGGGTCGAGATCGACCCCCTCGACGTGCTCGAATTGGTCCCTCCAGATCCCGAGATGAAGCCCGGTGCCGCACGCCACGTCGAGGAGCGACGCCGCCGCGGCGTTGCGCTCCCGAATCAGGCCCTCGACGTAGGCGGCCGATGTGGCGTAATCCAGATGCGAATAGACCAGGTCGTACACGTGGGCGCTGCGATGGAACGGTCCGGCCATTGGGAGGCCGAACCCTACCCCGGCCCAGTCTGTTCCCAGGTCGAGGAATCGGAAACCGGGAATACGCGGGAGGCGTCGGCCCTCGGGCCGGCTCCTCCCGATGAACCGTTGGGGGTCAGTTCCCCGGAGGCGGAGACAGCGCCGGAGGTGTGCCCTCCCCGATCCCCAATTCGGCCTTCAGCTCGGCGAGCTTGGAGTCGGCCTGGCTGATGGAGACCGCTTCACGCAGTTCCATCTCGGCACCCTGCGGTGTCGATTCGCTCAGCTCGGCCCGCGCCATGGCGTCGGCCTTGCGCTGCTCGATCTTCTGCTCCACCTTGTCCATGCTGACGGCGTCATCGCCCATCGTCGCCGAAATGGCTTCGACGGCCTTGTTCACCGACTCCTGCATCTTCGCCTGCTGCAGCGAGCCGACGAGTTCCATCCGCTTGGCGGCGAGCTCCGACAGGCGCATGGCGTTCTGCTGGACGGCCTTCTTGGCGTCGTCGGCCTGGCCGACCGCCGACTCGAACTGCGACTTGAGCGAGTTCAGGTTGTTCTCACCCGCGGTGAGCCGCATGGCCATGCTCTGCGCCGCCTTGGTCCACTTGTCGGCTCCGGCGGCATCGCCGGCGTTGGTCGAGTCCTGCGCCTTGAGCAGCGCCTGCTTGGCGAGCTCGCGGGCCGAGCCGACCTCGTCGGCTGCCTTCCCGATGCTGCTCTCGAGCACCGTGCGGTGTGCCACGACCTTGGCGGCCTGGTTGCGCAGCTCCTGATCGCGCTTGCGGGCCTCCTGGATCGCCTGCTCGATCTCGATTTCGGGGTCCATCGCTGCTTCCGCCTTCACACGGAACAGCGTCTTGATGTACCCCCAGAGACGCTTGAACATTGAAACCTTCTCCTCGGTGATCGGGTGGCAAGTCTAGGGATCGCGAGAGGGCACCGCCGTCGGGAGGTCAGCGGTTGCGTTTGCGCACCCGACCGGCCCGCTGGCGGGTCGACGAGGCGGACGACCTCCGCACCGGCGTGCCCGTGCCTGAGGAGGTGGATCGTGGCGTGCTCCTCGTCACCATCCCGGTCCTCCTGCGAGTGGACGACCGTCCCCAGTCGTAGGCGGCCCCCTGGCCCATGCCTCCGGCAAGCACGCTGAACACGCTGAGCCAGTCGAACCCCCCGCCGCCGTACGAGCGGGGTGCATTGGCGGCCGGGACCCGCTGCCCGCCGACGTTGATCATCCGTGGCTGGGGCTGCTCGCCGCGCTGCAGCTTCCCGGCGCAGTCCTTGCACACCCGAACCGTCTGCGAACCGGCGGGCGTGGTGATCTGCGCCGTCTCGGTCGCGCCGGGATGGGTCGGGTCGAAGAAGCACACGTACCGCTGCTCCTTCGCCGGCTGCGCCGGCACCGGCTTGCCGGCGGCGATGGCCCCGGCGGCGTCGAGTTGCCAGCGTGCCTCGTCCAGGCGGTCGGACAGGGCTTCGAGCGACGTGAGGTCGAGAGCCGTTTCGAACGAATCGCTTGCGGTGGTGAACGTCTCACTCGCCTGACGCAGATAGGTGTCATCGTTGGACGATGCCGAGGCCGACACCAGATCGGTGATGTCGAGCAGCGTGTTCGCCATCGATTCGAGCTGTGCCTTGATCTCGGAGCGTGCCTCATCGATCGCCGACTTCTTCCCGGATTCCGCCGTCTTGCGGGACCGCCGCATGGCGAACCAGATGATGAGGATGAACCCGCCGACGATGGCGACCAGGATGATCAGCCCACCGCTGCCGCCGCTCGAGGTCAGGGAGACCTCGTTGGTGCCACTGCCGCTCGCCGTGGTGCCGGTGAGGCTGTCGACCGTCGCCGACACGAACGCGGCGTCACCCTCGCCCGACGCCGCTTGCGACGACGCGGCGAAACCGGCATCGAGGGCAGCCTGCATGTCTGCCTGGCCGAACTCGGTGCTCGACATGCCCTCGTTCGTGGCTGAGAGGACGAGCACGGTTCCGCCCGGGACACGATCGAGGATGGCGTCGGCGAAGGTCGTGGCGCCACCGGTGGGGTCGGCGTCGAGGAGGACGACCATCATCCGGACCCCGGCATTTCGAGCCCGTGTCACCGACGCCGAGATCGAGGAGGTGTTTGCCTCGAGGCCGGGCGCGACATAGAGCCCGGTGTCCGACACGGTCTGGGCTACGTCGTCGGGCGTCTGCGCAGACGCCGGGAGTGCCGGGAACAAGAACAGGGCGATGGCGGCGAGGGCGGCAAGACGCTTCATGGTGCTGATGGTATCCGAACCATGGTCCCCCACCGCGTGCCCCGTCACAACTCCCTTGCCCAGAGCCGACCCCGGTACACCTCCGTGAAAGGCAGCGACGCGTAGAGGGCGTTGGCCGGATCCATGTCCCCGGTGCCGACATCGATCGCCGCGGCTCCCAGGTCGGTTGCCCGCCGCATTCCTTCGAGCATGAGCGCCCGTGCGAGTCCCATCCGCCGATGATCGGGATGCGTGCACACCGGTTCGAAAATCGCCCGGCGATTCGCCGAGTCCCAGCACACCGCTGCGTAGGCGGCAAGCGTGCCGTCGGGCGCCTCCGCCACGAGATCGAGGTCGCGGCGAAACGACGGCGCCCACGCGGTGAAGTTGGCGAGTTCGACGGCTCGATGAATGGTGCGCCCGAATGCAGCGTTGAGGAGATCGGCGACTGCCTGGTGATCGGCATCGTCGTCGAGCGTCGTTCGCATGACGTATCCATCCGGCATCACCGGTGACGGTGGGGCCACCGCCATCGGGCGCATCGACCGCAAGATCTCCCACCGATCGGTCTCGGAATACCCCCGGGCAACCGCCACCAGGCGCGTCGCCGGGTCGTGGTCCCCGACGTGGAGCAAACACCGATCGTCCCCGGCGGCGGCCGCGACCCCTTCGGCCCAGGCGACCACATCGTCGAGGAGATGGCCGGCCTCGGAGAAGACGTGAGGGTGGATCTGACGTCCACCCTCGTTCATCGCGGCCGCCACGATCCTTCCGCCGGTCGTCACCCATACCCGGGTGCGCGCCGCGCGCTCCGGATCGAGCCCGGGAACCTCGGAGTGGTAAATGGATCCGTCCCAGCGGCGCACGTCCCAGATGGTCCCCCGAGGTGCGACCGGATACAAAGATGACAGGAAGTCGCGCACCGGCCAGACGTCGTCCGGGAAGGCGATGGGGCGGTCCGAGATCGTGGTCACTCCCCGACTGTGCCATTCATCGGTTCGGGCGTCATCGGCCGACGGTCACTTCGAGTCGTGAACCATGAACTCGGGTCCTGCGCGCCCAACCCGCAGCTCACAGCGGGACTACTTCCCGAAAAGCGCCCTGATGAAGAACCAGAGGTTGGCGGGCCGCTCGGCGAGACGCCGAGTGAGGTACGGGTACCAGGCGTCGCCGTAGGGGACGTACACCCGGAGCTCGTGGCCGTCGGCGACCAGGGATCGTTGGAGCGACTCGCGGATCCCGTACAGCATTTGGAACTCCCATGGACCCGTGCGGTGGGTCGCACGCACCAGCGCAACTCCGATCCTCCCGTCGTCGTGGGTGGCCACGGCGGGCTTGGTCTCCTCGGCGGCCATGAGGGTGCGCAGCAAGGCGTCGTAGGCATCGTCGACGTCATCGCGCGATCGCAAGGCGACCTCCTCGGGCTCGTCGTAGGCCCCCTTGCACAGGCGGACGTGGCCGCCGAGCGGCGCGACCCGATCGAGGTCGCCCGGAGTTCGTCGCAGATAGGACTGGAGGGCGACGCCGAGGTTGCCGTGCTTGCGTTGCGCGGTTTCGTACAACCCGAGCGTCGCCGCGGTGTGCGCGCTCTCCTCCATGTCGATGGTCACCGTCAGCCCGACGGCACCGGCGCGGGTAGCGAGGGCGTCGAGCGATCGCGCACACAGGTCGTCGTCGAAACCCATGCCCAACTGGGTGAGCTTCACCGACACGTTGGCTTCGAGGCGCTCGGCCGCGATCCGGTCGATGCAGCCCAGGTAGTCGTCACGGGCCCCTTCGGCCGCGGCCCGGTCCGACACGTGCTCGCCGAGATGGTCCAGTGACACGGACATGCCCACGGCGTTCAGGCGCTTCGCGGCGACGATCGCCTCATCGAGCGTCTCTCCCGCCACGAACCTCAGGGCGACGCGACGGCCCACCCGAGTCTTGGTGAACAGCCACCGAACCCACCGCCAGCCGGTGATGGTGAGGACCATGCGGACGATGAGGCCCTTCACGAACCACCCGTCGACGATCCGGCGATCCGCTCGCCGAGATCGCGCGACCGCTGTGCCGCTGCTCGAACCGCGTCTTCGATGATCGCCCGGAACCCGCGCTCC
The DNA here is from genome assembly GCA_035286665.1 of Acidimicrobiia bacterium. Classification (GTDB taxonomy): domain Bacteria; phylum Actinomycetota; class Acidimicrobiia; order Spongiisociales; family UBA11373; genus RBG-16-68-21. The sequence goes on along the minus strand of DATECY010000169.1, from coordinate 24,062 downwards.
TCGAGCACGTGGACCGCTGCAGCCGTCGTACCGCCGGGGCTGGTGACCTGGGCGCGCAGTCGGGCCGGGGTGGCGTCGACACCGGCGAGCAGCATCCCCGCTCCGCGCATGGTCTGTTCGACCAATCGTTCGGCGGCATGCCAAGGGAGGCCTTCGCGAATCGCCGCTTCGACCAGCGCCTCGGCGAGGATGAAGAGATACGCCGGCCCGGTGCCCGATACGGCCGTGGCCGCGTCGAGCAGCGTCTCGTCGAGCACGATCGTCTCCCCGACCGCCTCGAGCACGACCTGGGCGTGGGCGAGGGCGGCCTCGCCGGCATGCCCACCGGGCGCGAGCGCGGTGATCGCCTCTGAGATCTGAGCCGGTGTATTGGGCATCGCCCTCACCACAGGAACGGCGCCGAGCGCCCTTTCGAACACCGAGGTCGGCACTCCGGCGGCCAGCGTGATCACCACCTGGTCGGGGACCACGGCGCCGACGATCTGATCGAGCAAGGCGAGTACGTCACCGGGCTTGACGGCAACCACCACCACGTCGCGTCCCCGGACCGCAGCGACTGGATCGAGCGTGGCGGTGACGCCCGTGGCGGTCTCGACCTCGCGGCGGCGTTCCTCGCGCCGCGCCACCAGGATCAGGTCTGCTGCCGGCCAACCTGCGGCGAGCAGCCCATCGGCGAGCACCTCGCCGATGGCGCCCGCTCCAAGGATGGCGACGGTGGGGTGATCGGTCACGGGGCGAGTGTAGGAAGAGGAGGCCTCGACAAGGATGGCTCAGTCGAAGACGATGGTCTTGTTGCCGCTCACGAGAATCCTGTCTTGCACGTGGAGCCGCACCGCGTTGGCGAGCACGACGCGCTCCAGATCACGGCCTTTGCGAATGAGGTCGTCGAGCGTGTCCCGATGACCTATCGGCGTCGTCTGCTGCACGATGATCGGTCCCTGATCGAGCTCATCTGTCACGTAGTGGCTGGTGGCCCCGATCAGCTTCACCCCGCGTTCATGGGCCTGGTGATAGGGGCGAGCCCCGGCGAACGCGGGGAGGAAGCTGTGATGGATGTTGATGATCCGGGCCGGGTACTCGGCGACGAATGCCGGGCTCAGCACTTGCATGTAGCGAGCCAACACGACGAAATCGACCTCGGCCTCACGGAGCACTTCGAGGACCCGGGCTTCCTGAGTCTCCCGGGTCTTTCGTGTCACCGGTTGGTGACGGAACTCGACCCCGTAGCCCTCGACGGTGTCGGCCAGAAGGTCGTGGTTGCCCACGACGACGGGTACGTCGACCATCAGCTCGCGATTGGACCATCGCCACAGCAAGTCGCTGACGCAATGGCCCTCCTTGGTCACGAGGATCGCCATCCGCTTCACCTTGGTCCCCCAGTGGACTCGCCAGGTCATTCCGAACCGATCGGCGATCCCTGCCCATGCTGCGGAGAAGGTCTCCTCGTCGAGGCCGAAACCGGCGAGTTCGATCTCCACCCTCATGAAGAACTCGCCGGTGAGCGGGTCGGTGTGTTGGTCGGCGTACAGGATGTTGCCGTGGTTGTCCACGATGAACCCGGCGACTGCGGCAATGATGCCCTTCGCATCGGGGCAGGTGATCAAGAGTCGAGCGGTGTCGAGCGCCATCGTCCCTAGTTTGGCTGGTCGGCGACGGTCCGGAGTCGGTGACCGCCTAACGCGCGGAGGCGCGCCACCTGCTTCCCCGCCACGTCGATGGCTGCTGGCCTCCAGGGCTCAAGAGGGCACGCGGGTAGGTCGCAGGTCCCATCCTGGGCGAGCCCACTCACGTACCCGCTTATCGTGGCGCCATGTCCCCAACAGTCTTCAACTTCGGAGCAGGACCGGCGATGATGCCCGGACCGGTGCTGGCCCGGGTTCGCGCCGAGATGGGGGACCTCGACGGCAGCGGGATGTCGGTGCTCGAGATCAGCCATCGCGGGAGTGCATTCCGCCGCATTGCAGACAAGACGGAGTCCGACCTGCGCGGGCTGCTCGCCATCCCCGACGACTACCGGGTGCTGTTCATGCAAGGGGGAGCAACACTCCAGTTCGCCGCAGTACCACTCAACCTGACCACGGCCGACGTGACGGTCGATCATCTGGTCACGGGCGCCTGGTCTCGCCGCGCCGCGCAGGAGGCCGCCAAGTTCTGCAATGTCAACGTTGCCGCAGACGGAGGCCCTTCGGGCTACCGCACGATTCCCGACCGGGCCACGTGGTCGCCGAACCCGGGGGCCGCATACCTGGCTCATGCAGTGAACGAAACCATCGACGGCATCGAGTTCCCCTTCATCCCGGAGAGCGGCGACGTGCCGATCGTCGCCGACATGTCGTCGACGATTCTGTCTCGCCCGATCGACGTCGCAGCCTATGGGCTCATCTACTTCGGTGTCCAGAAGAACCTCGGGCCGGCAGGGCTGACGATCGTCGTGGTCCGCGACGACCTCATCGGACATGCAAGGTCGGGGACGCCGAGCCTTCTCGACTACGGGGAGGTGTCGCGTTCGGATTCGATGCTCAACACCCCGCCCACCTTCTCGTGGTACGTCACCGGTCTGGTACTCGAGTGGCTCAAGCATGAAGGTGGCTTGACAGAGATGCGGATACGCAATGAGCGGAAGAAGGACCTTCTCTATGAAACGATCGACGCCTCGGACTTGTACACCAACCATGTCGATCCGACATATCGATCGTGGACGAACGTCACGTTCGACATGAGCAGCCCGGACTTGGAAACCCAGTTTCTCGACCAAGCCGCCGACGCCGGACTCGCCAACCTTCGGGGCCATCGCAGTGTCGGCGGTTTGAGGGCGAGCCTCTACAACGCCATGCCCGAAGACGGGGTCAGGGCCCTCGTGGACTTCATGAAGGACTTCGAGCGCCGAGCCGCCGACCAGCGCCTCGGCACGAGGAGCACCGAGTGACCAACCGGATTCTCCTGCTCAACAACGTCTCTCCCGCCGGACTGGCTCGGTTCCCCTCGGAGCGATACGAGATCGGTCACGACATCGCTCACCCCGACGCGATCCTGGTGCGATCGTTCGACATGCGTTCGATGAAGATTGCCGACTCGGTCAAGGCAGTGGGACGCGCCGGCATCGGAGTCGACAACATCCCCGTCGACGCCCTCAGCGCCCGAGGGATACCGGTGTTCAACACGCCGGGGGCCAACGCCAACGCGGTCAAGGAGCTGGTCATCGCCGGGCTCCTCCTGGCAGCTCGGAACATCTTCGCTGCCAGGGACTTCGTTCGAGGACTCGACGCCGATCCGAGAGCATTCGACCTGGCGGTGGAGGCGGGGAAGAAGCAATTCATCGGGTTCGAACTTGCCGGTCGAACCCTGGGTGTGGTCGGCCTCGGTGCCGTAGGCGTCGAAGTGGCGAACGCGGCGTTGGGTCTCGGGATGCGGGTCATCGGTTTCGACCCTGCCATCTCGGTATCTCGAGCATGGCAATTGTCCTCGGGGGTTCAGCAGGCGGCGAGTCTCGAGGCCCTGCTGGCAGATGCCGACATGGTGACTCTCCACGCTCCATTGACACCGGAAACTCGCGGCCTCCTGGATCACCGTCGTCTTCGCCTGATGCGCGACCGAACGGTGCTCCTCAACTTCGCACGCGCCCACCTCATCGACGAGACCGCACTCGCCGAAGCGCTCGAGAGCAAGACGCTGCTGGCGTACGTCACCGACTTCCCGACCGCCGCGGTCAGGAACCACCCATCCGTGGTCGCTCTCCCCCACATCGGGGCCTCAACGGTCGAAGCCGAAGCGAGCTCCGTCTCCATGGCGGTGGATCGACTCAAGGAATACCTCGAGGACGGCGTCATCCGCCACAGCGTCAACTATCCGGACGCGGTACTCGCTCGGGGACCGGGGAGCCGTATCGCGATAGCCAATGCGAACGTCCCCGGCGTCGTCGGCCATCTATCGACGGCGATCGCCGACGCGGGGCTCAACATCTCGGACATGCTCAACGTGTCACGCGGCGATTTCGCGTACACGCTCGTCGACGTCGAAGGGGTCGCTCCCCCTGGGATGTTCGAACGGGTCACGGCGATCGAAGGTGTCCTCTCGGCCCGACTGCTGTAGTCGCCGACCAAGAGTCTGTCGACGCGTGCTCTCAGGATGACTTGGACGCGGCTGGTTTCCGCACGGAATCGGACCCCGTGGCCACGACCATCACCTGGTCCAGCGGCTTGCGGACCAGATCGGGCACCTCACAGTCCGGCGCCGGATACCCGACGGGGAACACGGCGAACGCCCGCTCGTTCTCGGGCCGGCCCAGAAGCCGGGCGAGGAAGGCCATGGGGCTCGGGGTGTGCGGCAGAGTGGCGAGGCCGGCGTGGTGGACGGCGGTCACGAAGATGCCGGCGGCGATGCCGACGCTTTCTTTCACATAGAAGTGCCTCTGCTGTTCCCCATCCGGGGACACGCCATACCGTTGTTCGAAGAGCACGACGATCCAGGGGGCTATCTCCATGAACTCCTTGTGCCAATCCGTCCCGAGGGGTTCGAGCGCCTCACGCCAATCCGGAGGAAGACGACCACCTTCGTAGTTCTCGCGCTCCTCGGCCTCAGCGGCGAAGCGCATGGATCGCTTGGTCTCCGGGTCGCCGACGAGTACGAACGTCCACGGCTGTCGGTGAGCCCCTGAGGGAGCAGTGGATGCGGTTCGTATGAGGTCTTCCACGACGGAACGGGGCACCGGCTCAGGGGAGAAGGACCGCACGCTGCGTCGGCGATCCATCAGCGCCAAGAACGCCTTCGCTCGCTCCTCCACCTCCTCGATAGAGGAATGCTCCGGTCGGTAGGGCACGAACTTTGAGCCTGCCACGCTCTGACGCTAGTCCCATCGAATTGCTCAATCGGAGTGGACGATGTCCGATGGACTGGGGTGTTGATCTGCATGAATTGCGCCCGACCCATCGTGTTCGGATCGACCGGCTGGGTTCATCGAGATGAATCCTCCGACTGCGCACGACTCGTCGTCGCTTGGCCGCCACCCGCGTCGGACGACCACGGCGAGGACGCCGCATAGGCACCGGCTAGCCCAGCAAGGCCAGGGCGGCGGCGACACCCGGATCGGTGTGGGCATCGAGGTCGGCCGACGTCGTCGGCACCACGGTCACGGGATCGATGGGCACACCGGTCCATGATCTCCCATCCGGCGTCACCAGATCGAGCGATGGCACACCCAGCATCCACCCGTTGGGAAGGGTCCGAGCCAACGGCGGGTTTGGTGAGCCGGCCGTTGCCTCTCCCAGCAGCGACACACCCCGAAGGTCGCGAATCGCCAAGACGAGCATTTCTGCCGCCCCGGCGGTACCCGGACCGACCAGCACGACCACCCTCCCCGGGTAGGGACCCGTCACGGTCGGGGTGACCGTGACCTCCCCGGCAGCGGTCGCTCCGGTCATTTGGGTCGCCACCAGCCGCTCGTCTGGCACGAAACGGCTGGCGACGAGCATCGCTTCGACCGCCCGACCCGACGACGCCGCACGCAGATCGAGAATCACCGACTCAGAGGTGCCGAGCACACCGTCGAGTTCGGCGGCAAGGACCCGCTGGCTCCCCTCGTCGTCCCCGGCGAACCCGCCCAGGCGTCCCAGCCCGATGTACCCGGTGCCGCCAAACGCCCCGGTGACGATCCCATCATCACCGCTGACCACCACTCCATCCAGGCCCGACGGGACGTACGGCTCTCCGCCGGAGAACGGGCCGCTCGCCGCGGACCACACCCCATCCCACACCGCCGGATCGTCGGGCGCCAACCTCACCCCAGGATCGCCGAGCGGTCCCAACAGAATGGTGAGGGCGCGAAACGTCGCCATCCTGTCGGAGGTGTCGGATAACCCCTCCTCGACCATCGTCCGGCGGGCCGCCCATTCGTCGTCGAGGGCCGGCCGATACAGCTCCTCCATCGTCGCCGCTGCCACCGCGACCACCCGCGCCGCGTCGTCGGTTCGGTAGTCCTGCGCGCATGCCGGGGGAAGGGCATCGATGGGATCGAGGTGGATCACACGGCCGGAGTCGGTGAGGATCAGCCGATTCCCCTCCACGGCCAGCACGTCGGAGATGCCCCGGGCAGTCCCGCCGTACACGTGAGCGCAGTGGGTGGAGCTGTGCTCGTAGACGTCGGCGTTGCCGCCCCGCACGGCGAGGTAGATCCCAAACCCATCCGACACCCAGGTTCCCTCGTACGGCTGCGCCTCGCGAGCACTCGACGAGCACGCGGTGAGCATCAGGACACCCGCCAGCATCGCGGCCCGTCTCATCGTCGGCTCACCCGCCGGTCGCCGTCCGGTGCAACTCGGCCAGCGAAGTGCGCAGATGGTCGACGAAGCGCTCCAGGTCCGGCATCGAATCGGCGTCGGCGACGAACCCCCAGTCCAGCTTGCCGTCGTACGAGAAGAGAGCGACGCCAAGGCCGTGGTTCACCCACAGCGGCACCATCGGAAAGATCCGGGTGAGGCGCGCGGTCATCAGGTAGAGCGGCAGCTGGGGACCGGGCACGTTGGTGATCGTCATGTTGAAGGGGCGCGCGCTGACGGCGGCGACCCTGGCGGCCACCGACAGCACGGTGGACGGCGTGAACGAGGCGCCCTGGGTGAGGAGCGACGCTCCCAAGGCCTGATCGGTCTCCTTGCGATACGCGGTCGCGGCAGTGACCGCCCGCACCCGTTTCACCGGATCCGACTCACCGAGAGGCAGGTCGATGAGCCACATGGTCACCCGGTTGCCGGACGCGCCCTGAGCCGCGTCGTCGCGGGTCGACACGGGAACCATCGCCCGAAAGTCGAGCCCATCGACGTCCACTCCACGTTCCTCGATGAGAAACGAGCGGACCGCTCCGGACACCGCGGCGATCACGACGTCGTTGACCGTGCCGCCGACGACGTGCTTGACCTCCTTCACCTGCTCGAGATCACTGACCAGGAAGTCGATGCGGCGATTGGGGCCGATCTTGAGGTTGAGCGGTGTATCCGACGCCTTGGAGAACCATCCCGATCGAGCCGAATTGGTCATCGCCCTGACCCGATGCTGGAGATCGGCGCCCAACTCCTTGGTCTCTTCGACGAATCGTCTCAAGCTTCGAGCCGCCTGCAGCGGCGTGCGCAGCCTCCGGGCCGCCTCGTCGGCGAAGAGCTGGGCAGGCGACGGTGCCGGACGCGACTCGAAGACGTCGGGGTCACCGACGTCATCGGAGGGGAACGGGTTCAGCAGGACCTTGAGCAAGTCGACCCCACCGACGCCATCGACCATGCAGTGGTGCACCTTGGACACGAGAGCGAACTTGCCCCCCACGATCCCTTCGACGACCCACACCTCCCACATCGGCTTGGACCGATCGAGATGCTGGCTGAGCACATGGCCGGCGAACTCACGCAGCTGCTCTTCCGTCCCCGGATGAGGCAACGCCATGTGGCGCACGTGATGGGTGATGTCGAAGTGGGCGTCGTCGACCCACACCGGGTGACGCTCGACGGGAATCCATTGCAGATGCTGGCGGTAGCGCGGCACGAACTGGAGGCGGGCGGCGATGAAACCGCGGATCGCATCGATGTCGATGCCACCCTCACCGCTCCCCAACTCGCCCTGGTCGAACACGAGCGTCCCCCCGACGTGCATCGGGTTGTTGGCACCCTCCATGGCGAGGAAGGTGTTGTCGAGAAACGAGAGCCGCTCGTAGTGGGTGCGCATGGGTGTGTGACGCGAGGGTATCGGGAGAGAGGAGACGACGAGGCCCTGGCGACGACAGGTAATACCCTGGTGCCCATGCCACAGGATTGGACCGAGCATGGCGACGGGGTGTTCGTCCGCCGCTACCCCTCACTCGATCTGAACATCGGGGTGGTCGTCGCCGAGGGAGGCCTGGTGGTGATCGACTCGAGGGCCAATCACGTCCAGGGACGCGAACTCGCCCACGACCTCGATCCATTTGCGCTTCCGGTGAGGTGGCTCATCAACACCCACCACCACTGGGACCACACGTTCGGCAACGCGATGTTCGCCGGGGCGGCGCTGTGGGGGCACGCCAGGTGCGCCGAGGTCCTGCGGACGGGCGGGGAGGCGATGCGGGCGATGGTGAAAGAGCGGGCTCCCGACCAGGCCGCCGTATTTGACGAAGTGGTGATCACGCCACCCGAGTTCACGTTCACCTCCGAGGTGACGGTCACCTTCGGGGGTCGGCAGCTCGTCATGCGCCACCTGGGTCGCGGGCACACCGACAACGACATCGTGGTCGTCGTGCCCGACTCCGGGGTGGTGTTCGCCGGCGACCTGGTGGAGCAGGGGGCTCCGCCCGCCTACAACGACGCCTTCCCTCTCGAGTGGCCCGACACCGACTCCGCCCTGCTCGACCTGGCGGGAGGAGTGGTGGTGCCCGGGCACGGAGCCGCGGTCGATGCTGCATTCGTCGCCACCCAGCGCGACGAGATCGCCGAGGTCGGGCGGCTCGCCCGAGAACGCCATCGGGCGGGCATGACCGCGCCGGCCGCCGCCGCGCTGGGCGGCCCGTATCCCGACGAGGTCATGACCGTGGCCTTCGGGCGGGCCTGGGGCCAGCTGCCGTGAACGCCCCCAGATGGTTCACCAGTGCCCTCGCCACCGATCGGCGCCGGCGCACCGTCGAGGTGTCGGGGTGCCCGATCAACATGGTCGAGTGGGGAACCCGAGGCAAGCCCGGCCTGGTGTTCATCCACGGCGGGGCGGCTCACGTGGAATGGTGGGCGCACATCACCCCCTTGTTCACGCAGTGGTACCACGCCGTCGCCCTCGACCTCAGCGGCCATGGCGACAGCGGAAGGCGCGATCGCTACTCCCATGACCTGTGGGCGGACGAGGTGGTGGCGGTGGCCGATGCCGCCGGATTCCCCTCACCCGCGGTGGTGATCGGGCACTCCCTTGGGGGACTCGTCGCCATCCAGACGGCCGCCACCCACGGCGATCGGCTCGCCGGGGCGATCATCGTGGACTCGCCGGTGCACCGGCCGGCGCCAGAATCGGAGGAGGGAACCCGGGGGCGCGCCTTCCACAGCCCAGGCGTGTACCAGGATCTCGAGACGGCGCTCACCCACTTCCGCCTCGTCCCGCCGCAGCCCGATCCCGAGCCGTGGATCCTGAACCGGGTCGCCCTCCACTCGCTCACGCAGACGCCGGCCGGATGGACGTGGAAGTTCGATCCGAACCTGTTCACGCACACGATGGTCGCCATGAACGACCAGTTGGCATCGGTGCGATGCCGGGTGGCGGTGGTCCGCGGCGAGCACAGCGTCGTGGTGCCGGAGGACACCGCCGAGTACATGTACGAGCTGATGGGACGCCTCTCGCCGGTGGTGACCATCCCCGAGGCGCACCACCACCTGCTCCTCGACCAGCCTCTGTCGTTCGTCTCGGCGCTGCGAGCGCTGCTCGCCGATTGGGAGCACTCGGTCCCGGTGCGCGAGAGCGTGCGCGACCCGCGGCGGACCGCGGCATCCCCGGACCCGTCGAACGCACCACCGGGGCCCGAAGATCAGGACCGCAGGGGCGCCATGCACTCCGGGTAGTTGTTCTTCACGCTGTTGACGAGGGTGCTCACCGCGTGCTCGGCCAGCGTTCCCGCCTCGGTGGGGACGAGCAGGTCGCCGAGCCCGGCGGCATCGTGCAAGCCGCGGTCGAGCCACCGGTCCCAGTCCCCCGGAGCGAGGATCACCGGCATCCGATCGTGGATCTTGCCCACCAGCTCGTCGGGCCTCGTGGTGAGGATGGTGCAGGTGGTGAGCCGCTCGCCCTCCGGCGACCGCCACGACTCCCACAGCCCTGCCATCGCCAGCGGGGCACCATCGGCGCGCCGGACGTAGTGCGGCAGCTTCCCACCGGCCTCGAGGCGCTCCCACTCGTAGAACCCGTCGGCAGGGACGATGCACCGGCGGTCGGCGAAGGAGCGTTTGAAGGCTGCCGAGGTGGCCGCGGTCTCGGCCCGAGCGTTGATGTGCCGGGCGCCCACCGTGGGGCTCTCGGCATACCACGGCACCAGGCCCCACCGGAAAGCGCCAAGGCGGCGCTCGCCCTCGTGCTCAGCCACCGCCAGAACCCGGTCGGTGGGAGCGACGTTCCACGACGGCGCCAATGACTCGTCGAGGCTGACGGTGGCACCGAAATGCTCTGCGTAGGACTGGGCGCTTTGCGCCTGCACGAAGCGGCCACACATGCCCCCCATGTTCGCATCGGGAATGCCGGGGGGAGCGTGGTGGTTGCGGTCACGTCACCCTGCCCCTAGAAACAGGCCGCAATGACTGCACGACCCGACCTGCGCACCGGATCCACCGCCGGACGATGGGTGCTGGTGGCCACGATCCTGGCGTCGGGTGTCGCCTTCCTCGACTTCTTCGTCGTCAACGTGTCACTGGAGGCGATCAGAACCGACCTGTCGGCGTCGTTCACCTGGCAGCAATGGATCATCGCCGCCTACGGCCTGACGCTCGGGGCCTTCCTGCTGCTCGGTGGATCGCTCGGCGACCTCCTCGGACGGCGGCGGGTGTTCGTCACCGGAATGGTGTGGTTCGGCATCGCATCCCTCGCCGCCGGAGCTGCGCCCACCATCGAGATGCTCGTGCTGTTCAGGGCGCTTCAGGGCGTCGGGGCCGCCATGCTCGTGCCGGCCAGCCTGGCGATCATCCAGGCCTCGTTCAACCCGGCCGACCGGGCGCAGGCGATCGGAGTCTGGTCGGGGGTCTCCGGGCTCTCCACCATCATCGGCCCGTTCCTCGGCGGATGGCTCACTGATGCCGTGTCGTGGCGGATGGTGTTCCTCATCAATCCGCCGATCATCGCCTTCGCCCTCTGGGTGGCCCTGCGCCGCGTGCCCGAGACGCGGAGAACCGACTCGGCGCGCCCCGACCTGGCCGGGTCCGCGCTCATCGCCATCACCCTCGGTGCCTTCGTGTTCGCGCTCATCCAGGGCGGCACGATCGGGTGGGGTGACCCGCTCATCGTCGGGTTGCTGACCGTCGGTGTGCTCGGCTTCGCCGGCTTCCTCGTCGCCGAGACGAAAGGACCCCACCCGATGATCCCCCTCGGGCTGTTCCGCGACCCCCAATTCGCCGGGACCAACCTGGCGACCTTCTTCATCTACTTTGCGCTCAGCGGGATCTCATTCCTCGTCGTGCTCCAGTTGCTCGGCGGATTGGGATACTCCTCGCTCGCATCGGGCGCCGCCCTGGCGCCGATCACCGCGTTCCTCTTCGTCATGTCGCCGTGGGCGGGGCGCCTGGCGACGCGGATCGGGCCGCGGATCCCGATGACGATCGGCCCACTGATAGCCGCCGTCGGCACGGCGTTGACCACCCGGGTCGTGCCCGGCGTCGGCTACGTCGGCACCGTCCTGCCCGGCATGGTCGTGCTCGGGATCGGACTGGGCATCACCGTCGCTCCGCTCACCGCCGCCGCCCTCGCCGCCCTCGACGAACAGTTCGCCGGCGTCGCCAGTGGGGTGAACAACGCGGTCGCTCGCATCGCCGGCCTCCTCGCCAGCGCCCTCCTCCCGTTCCTCGCCGGGTTGTCCGGGGTCGAGGCGCCATCTGATCCGGCGTTCAGCCCCGGGTTCCAACGGGCGATGTGGATCTGCGCGGCGTGCCTCCTCACCGGTGCTGCGGTCTCGGCAGCAACGGTCCGCCGCCGCCTCACCGACGCCTGAGCCTCTCAGGGAGGCGCGGCTGCGTACGCTGACGCCTCCATGACGCTCAGGCCGATCGGCACGGTCACCTTCCTCTTCACCGACATCGAGGGAAGCACGCGTCTGTGGGCCGGGTGATGACACCGGCACAGCTCTTGGAATACGCCCTTGCCGCCATCACCGCTGCCCGATCCTCACTCGGCACCTGACCCACAGAGGGGGCGAAGGCCCCTATCGCTCATCGTCGAAGAGCGAAATGCTCAGACCGTGACTTTGTGAAAAAAATCACAAGTGGATTTGGAGCACGACCATGGACACGAACAATGCAACCCGCCCGCCGTGCACCGAGGCCGGCCTCCCTCCAGCCGACCCGATCCTGACCGAGGACGACATCGCCCGGATCGCCAGAGGACTCGCCCATCCGACACGGGTCCGCATCCTCGACCAGTTCACGGTCTGCACCCCACACCTCGTGCAGCAGATCGTGGACGACTCAGACCTCGCCCAGTCGACGATCTCGGAGCACCTACGGATTCTGCGTGAGGCGGACATCCTGTTCGCCCGCAAGGAGGGACCGCGCGTCTGGCACTGCATGCGCCGCTCTGTTCTTCGCGAGTTCGCCCACGCCGTTCTCGACCTCGCCGACGACTCGGCACTCTTCGCCGACGAGCCCTTCGTCCTCGAGACGCGCTGAGGCACCTGAACTCGGTCTGACACACAGACCCGTCGGGCCACCGCCCGACCGTCTCTCGGCGTCCTCGAGGCCTGGACGCGCACAGGGACGATTGGGACCGCCAACCGGGACGAACGCCCCTATCGCCCATCGTCGATATGCGAAATACTTCCCTCGACCTTGTGAAATGTTTCACAAGCGCACCTCACACGCAACAAGAGGGAGTTCATCGAGATGGCCAGGAGACTGAAGACTTTGGGAATCGTGCTCGCCGCGTTTGGGCTCATCGCTCTCGCTGCAGCGGGCGTCGCCTACTTCAAGGTGCAGGCGGGCTACGGATCACTGGAAGCGTTCAGCCAGGCGGAGAACGTCACGCTCTCGTACAACGAGGCAGGCGAGTTGGTCGACCGGGGCACCACCGAGGGCTCCCAGGCGATCATGAGCCTGCTCACCGACGACTGGAAGTACCCGGTGGTGCAGTCGGACTTCGATCCGAACAACCCGCTGGTGAACACCGCGTCCGAGTACATGTACCAGATGGCGACGGTCACCTTCCACACGCTCAACGGGACTCAGACCGTGACGCTGAATGAGGACGCGGAGTACAACGGCACGCTCTACGCCGCCGGCACCCCGATCGAGGTCGCGGTGGACGGTCGCTACTGGACCGCCTTCGACCGCAGTAACCCGATCGACGCCGCCGTCCGCGAGAAGGCGTGGACCGGCACCGCCCACGGCCTCATCGCCGAACTCGGCGTCGGCACCGTGACCGCCACGATGCTGCAGATGGGCGTGGCACTCGCCGCCGCCTTCGGGGTACTCGGCCTCCTCGGCCTGCTGCTCGGCTTCGGCCTCATCTGGGTGAGCCGCTCCGACGGCCTCGGCCAGATCCCCGACACTGTCGAGACGATCGTCTCCACCGAGGAGAGGCAGCCCGTCGTCGCCAAGGCCTGACCGGCAACGCACGAGCAAGTGAGGCCTCCGCCGCAAGGCGGGGGCCTCATCTTTTCTCCGGTGTTCGAGAAGGGCCGCCCCTCGGAGGCTGCCGAACATCCCACCTTTGTGCTGAGCGGAGTAGGTTTGTGACGCGGACCCGGGGTCTTGACCGACCGAAGAGCCGGTGATCGAGGGCGAGAAGCCGGCCACCCAGGTGGCTAAGGCCGTAGAGAGGTCCCTCATTGTCAGATCCCGGGTCCGCACCTCATGCCAGCGGCGGAGTCCACCCTCCCCCGCGCCCGACGCGCCTCGACCACGTCCCGGTCATGGCGCCCGATCTTGATCGTCCTCCCCTCTGTGGCGGGTCATGCCGCGCCCTCGCAGCGGGCGCGGCTCGCATCGGGCGCCGAATGCCGCATCGCCTGTGACGGTGACGGCGACCATGTGGCCGGCGGGACCGGTGGCAGTGCCGACATCGTGGTCGATGGAGGAGGTCATCCCGTTCCGAACCGGCCCGGGACTCCGGTGCTTCTGCAAGCGGGCCTACTCGTAGGCGATGGCGTCGAGGATGTCGAGTTTGGCACCGCGTCGGGCGGGGATGGCCGCGGCGAGCACGCCTCCGAGGCCGGCAGCGATCAGGTAGGTGAACAATTGGCCACCGGGAATCGTGAGCCGGAGACCCTCGCCGACCGCGACCACCAGGGCGATGCCGAGCGCAAGGCCGACCGCCAGGCCCAGCACCCCGCCGAAGAGGGCGATCAACACCGCTTCCCACCGCACCATCCGCCGCACCTGCCGACGCTGCATGCCCACAGCCCGCAGCAGCCCGATCTCGCGTTTCCGCTCGGAGATCGAAAGGGCAAGCGTGTTCACGATCCCGAGAAGGGCGATGATGATTGCGAACGCGAGCAGCACCACGAGCAGGTTGAGCAGTCCGTCGATCTGCGACTCGAGGTCCCCGATGAGTTCCTCGGTGTCGGTCACCGCAGCGCTCGGATACGCGTCGGTGACCGCCGTGATCGCCACCCGGGCCTGCTCGAGATCCACGCCTGCGGCCGCCTTGACGTACACGAATCGATCGAGGCGAAACGCGATGTGCTGCTCATAAGTGGTGTAGTCGATGACCAGGGGCAGCCCGATGGCGGTGTCCTCGTAGATGCCTACGACCCGGAGGTCGGCCGTCACCAGCGACGCAAACTGGATCGTCACGGTGTCCCCGACGCGGATGCCGAGACGTTCGGAATCGGCGCGGCCGACAAGCGCATCACCGGGACCGAGGTCGGCGGGAGAGCCTGCCACCATGTCGATGTGCACGACCTGGTCGTAGGGGCCGTCGACCGCAAGCAGGAATCCGGCCTCGGTGTCCCCGGCGAATCGGAAGTCGCCGAAGCGATCGGTGACGACCACCGAGACCTCGGGGAGAGTTCGCAACGCGGCACCGAGTGCAGGAGGAAGCCCGGCGGCCGTGGGATCGCTGAACCCGGTGAGCCGCACCTGAAAGTCGGTGCTGAACTGCTCGCGGAACACGTCGGCGACACCCGCCTTCGCCGACGCCGAAAAGACGGCGATCACCGAAACGAGAGCGACCCCGATCATCAACGCCGAGGCGGTCGAGGCCGTGCGGCGGGGCCGGCGCATGGCGTTCTCCTGGGCAAGGCGCCCGGCGACGCCGGTTCGGGCCATCGGGCCCCCCACCCAGCGGGCAAACCCGCGGGCAATCAGGGGGGCCACCAGCGAAACCCCGACGAAGGTGACGAGGGCGCCGAGCCCGACGACCGACAACGCGTTGTCGAACGTGACGAAGAGGCCGACCAGGAGCATCAGGAGTCCGAGTCCGGTCACCCCGACACCGACCGCGATCCGCCGGCCGAGCGATCTCGGCGGGGTGTCGACGTCTCGCAACGCGGCGATCGGCGGGACCTGGGCCGCCTTGCGCGCCGGCACGAGCGTCGAGCCGAGGGTGACCACGATACCGACGACGAACCCGACGATGATCGTGCGCGGTGCGATGACGAGCGCGGTCGCCGGCAACCCGAAACCGAAGGCACCGAAAGCACTCTTCAGGCCGAACGCGATCAATACACCGACACCGATGCCTATGGCCGACGCCACGACACCGACGAAGAGCGCCTCCAGGATCACCATCGTCGTCGTCTGTCGGGCGGTGGCGCCGATGGCGCGCAACATGGCCAACTCACGGGTGCGCTGAGCGACGATGATCCGGAAGGTGTTCTGGATCAGGAACGCGCCAACGAACACCGCTACCCCGGCGATGACCAGCAGGATCGTGTTGATGAATCCGATCCCCGAAGCGAACTCGTCGAGGTTGTTCTCGGTCTGATCCGCCCCCGTGATCACCTCCACACCATCGGGGAGAAACGACGAGATCTGCGCCTGGACCACGGTCGGATCGAGCAGCGGGTCGAGGACGACGGAGATCGAACTGATCTGGCCCTCGGAGTCGAAGATGCGCTGCGCCGTGTCGAAACCGAACACGGCGAGCGTCGCCCCCATCAGGCTGTCGTCCTCGCCGAACGAGGCGATCCCGGAGATGTGAAAGGGCTCGACCCCCGCCGGCGTGATGACGTCCACGACGTCGCCCACCGCCAGGTGACCGGCCTCAGCGGTGTGGGCGTTGACCAGCACGTCATCGGCGGCGGCAGGCCAGTCACCTTCGGTCAAGTTGAAGGTGGTGAGGCCGACACCCTCGGGGACATACGAGAAGCCGAGGGTCGGAGGTCCGTTACCCCCGATCGGACAGGGTTTGGCCGGGTCGGCCCCAGGGCCCTTCTCGCAGGGTGCCGGCGCCACGATCTGGGCGGACCCGGAGACCGAGGGTGCCGCCACCTCGACACCGGGGACCGCCTTGACATTGGCGAGGATGCCCTCATCGATGCGGGGAACAGTGGTGCCGAAATCGGACACTCCCTGGACGACGAGGTCCACCCCGGCGTTGGCGTCGCGGAAGAGCTGCTCGAACGACCGGGTGATGCTGTCGGTGAACACATAGGTCCCCGACACGAAGGCCACGCCGAGCACGATCGCCACCGCGGTCATGGCAAGCCGCACCTTGTGGGCGAGTACCCCCTTCAGGGCGAGTTTGAGCACGTCCTCAGCCCCCCAGCGACTTGAGGTACTCGAGAATCTGGTCGGCCGTCGGATCGGCCAACTCGCCGGATTGCCTGCCGTCGGCGAGGAAGACCACACGATCTGCGAACGCCGCGGCGTGGGCATCGTGAGTCACCATCACGATCGTTTGCCCGAACTCATCTACGGCCCGCCGCATGAAGCCGAGCAACTCGGCGCTGGACTTCGAGTCGAGATTGCCCGACGGCTCATCGGCGAAGACGATCTCGGGGCGGGACACGAGTGCTCTGGCTGCGGCAACCCGCTGCTGCTGGCCCCCGGACAGCTCGGATGGGCGGTGGGTGAGCCGGTCGCGCAGACCGACCGTGTCCACAACCGTGTCGAACCAGGCGGGATCGGCGTCGCGTCCCGCGATGTTCACCGGCAGCGTGATGTTTTCGGCAGCGTCGAGGGTGGGGATCAGATTGAAGGCCTGGAAGATGAAACCGACCTTCTCCCGCCGCAACAGGGTGAGTTCCTTGTCCTTCAGGTCGCCGAGCCGCACCGACCCGATGAAGACGGACCCGCCCGTCAGGTCGTCGAGACCGGCCACGCAATGGAGCAGCGTCGACTTGCCCGAACCGGAGGGACCCATGATCGCCGTGAACTTCCCTCGTTCGAACGAGATCGTGACGTCGTCGAGTGCCGTGACGGTGGTGTCCCCCGACCCGTAGACCTTGGTGGCGTTCTCCACGCGCGCAGCAGCCGTGTCGGCGTTCATGTGACCTCTCGAGTGTGTGTGGGCGGCAGCTCGGAAAGAAGGTTACCGAGGGTACCGCGTGCCGATCCCATCCGCCCCCACCCGAAGTGAGAAGCTACGTGGAGGACGATTCGCTCGGCAGAGTCCATCGACCCATCCGACGGGACAGCCGATCAGGCGGCTCGGCGGCGGAGCCGGGACTTGCGTTCGCTGGTCTTCGGCTCCCAGACGAAGAAGCGGAGAGCGAGGAGCACGCCGCCCACCCCCCATGCCGCCATGACCGCGACGTGCCCCCACTCCGGCGCCGACGAGGTGATGAAGGGGCTGAAACCGTCCTGCAGGGTCCGCACGAAATGCTTGAGCGGGAAGACGTTGCCGACGGTCACCAGCCACCCCGGAGGGTCTGAGATCGGGATGAACACGTCGGAGATGAATGCGATCGGCAGAATGGTGGCGTTGGCCACGGCGGGGGCACTGTCGCCGGTCGGGGCGAGCGCGGCGAGCGCCAGGCCGAGCGCGGCGAACGACGCCGTCCCGACGATGAACGAGATGATGAGGGCGGGAAGCCGGGCCGCGAAGAAGTGGAGGTCGTAGAACACGACCCCGATGCCGATCATGATCACCACGGCGATGGCGGCGATCCACACGCCCGAAGCGACCCGTCCGGCCATGTACACCGACGACGGCAGCGGCGTGCCCCGAAACCGTTTGAGGATGCCCTGGTCGCGAGTGATCGCGGTACCCACACCGATGTTCGTGTAGGTGGCCGACGCCGCGGCGAACGCGGCCAACGACGGTGCGAAGAACTGCGAGACCGTGAAGGTGCCTCGACCTGCTATCTCCATCGGGTCGCCGCTGAACAGCAGGTTGAACAACAACAGGAACATGAGCGGAAAGAACAGCGTGAAGAACGCCGCCACCGGGGTCCGCCAGAAGAGCCGGTTCTCGTATCGGACCTGGTTCCAGGTCAGCATCGGGATGGAGCTGCGGCCCTCACTCATCGCGATCGTCCCCGGTGAGTTGGAGGTACACGTCCTCCAGCGATGGACGGGTGACGGTCAGACTCTCCAGGTCGATCCCGGCCGACATGGCCCAGGTGGTCAGGGCATGGAGCGCATGCGTGACCTCCTCGACCTCGACCGACACGGTCCCGTCCCCGGCGAGATGGCCACTGAACACACCCGGCAGGCCGACGGTGTGGGGGGGCACCCGGAAGGTGACCACGGAGCCTCCGTCGTCGCGGCCTCCGAGCGTCTCCGGCGTGCCCTCGGCAACGATCGACCCGCCGGAGATCACCGCCACCCGATCGGCGAGGTTCTGTGCCTCGTCCATGTAGTGGGTGGTGAGCAGGATCGTCTTGCCGAGGGATCGCAGGTTGTCGATCAGCGCCCACGACTTACGACGCGCCGAGGGGTCGAAACCGGTGGTCGGCTCGTCGAGGAAGATCAATTCCGGATCACCGATGATGCCGAGGGCGAGATCGACCCGGCGGTACTGACCACCGGAAAGTGTCTTGATGCGTGCGTCGGCCTTGTCTTCCAGGCCGACGATTTCGATGACCTCGTCGACCGGCCGACGCGTCGGGTACATCGCGCCGAACAACTCCAGGTTCTCCCGCACGGTGAGTTCCCGGTTGATCCCCGAGGACTGGAGCACGATGCCGATGCGCTCCCGGAACTCCCTCGCCGCGTGCTCCGGATCGAACCCGAGCACCGACACCTCGCCCGACGTGCGACGCCTGTGGCCCTCGAGGATCTCGACGGTCGTCGTCTTGCCGGCCCCATTCGGCCCGAGCAGCGCAAACACCTCACCGGTCTCGATCGTCAGGTCGATCCCCTTGACGGCCTCGACGTCGCCGTAGGTCTTGGTGAGACCCCGGATCGTGATGGCGGGTGGCACGGGGAGGAAGGGTACTTCGCGGATGGGGGCGATGGCGATGGCCATGCGCAATGGTCGACCTCCGCCGGCGGCGCAACCGAGTCTGGCCTATCGCTCGTCGCTCAGCGCCGGCATCACCTGCTCAGCGAAGACGTCGATCGAGTCGCCCCAGACCGCGTCGGCGAAGTAGCCGACGACGTGGGCGCAGCCGGCGTCCTTGAACTCGCCGAGCCTCTCGACGACCTGGTCCGTGGTGCCGGCGACGGTCTGCGTGCTGGCCAGAAACTTGTCGACGGGCCGGTCGATCTGTACGCCGATCCGCTCGAGTACCGGCTGCAGCGCCGTCTCGGTGTCGGCGACGGCGATGAAGACGTGGGTAGTGCGTCCGATCTCCGCCGGGTCGCGTCCGACCTCGGCGCAGTGCCGGTCGATGATCGCGTTCTTCTGGCGGAAGGTCTCGACCGTGCCGGCGGTGTTGGAGTTGTCCCCGTACTTCGCGACCATGCGCAGCGTCTTGCGCTCGCCGCCGCCGGCGATCCACAGTGGCGGATGCGGGTCCTGGAGCGGCTTCGGCCGGTTGATCGCGCCGCGCACCGAGTAATGGTTCCCCTCGAAAGTCGCCTCGTCCTCGGTCCACATCTCGAGGATGATCTGGGCCGCCTCTTCGAGCTGGGCCAGCCGGGTGCCGTCGCTGGGGTACTCGTAGCCGTACGCCTCGTACTCCTGGTGATACCAGCCGGCGCCGATGGCGAACTCGAGGCGCCCGCCCGAGATCACGTCGACGCTGCTCGCCACCTTCGCCATGTACGCCGGGTTGCGGTAGGAGTTGCAGGTGCACATCTGGCCGAGGCGCACCCGGGTGGTCGCCGCGGCGAGCGCCGCCATCAGCGTCCAGCATTCGAAGGTGGACTCCTGGGTGGCGTGGGGCACCGTGTGGAAGTGGTCGTAAACCCATGCGGTGTCGTAGCCGAGGTCTTCGATCTTGCCGGCCACCGCCAGCATGGTGGGCCACTGCTCTGCGACCGGCACCCCGACCAGATCCATCCGCCAACCCTGGGGAACGAAAGCACCGAACTTCATGGTGTTGACCCTAGACGGGGCGGTCAGGCGCGATGTCGCGCGAAGCTCAGCATGGTCACGTCATCGCCCAGATCCGTCGAGGGAGCGCAGTGGGCGCGCAGGGCGTCGAGTACCCGATCCACCACCGAAGGCCCATCGGCGGAAGCGACCAGCCCGGCCAATCCGGCCATTCCGAAGAACGCCCCGGCGGTGTCGCGCGCCTCGATCACGCCGTCGGAGGGCACGACGACCAGCGAGCCCGGGTCCAGCTGCACCTCCTCGGTGTGATACGTGGCGTCGGGCATCCATCCGAACGGCATACCGGTCGCTCGCAGTTCAGCAACCGACCCGTCGGGGCGCTTGTGAACCGGCAACGTGTGTCCGGCATTGGCGAACCGGAGCATTCCCGAGGCGGGATCGAGCACTCCGTAGAAGCAGGTGACGAACATCCCCGGGGTGATGTCACCGACCAATCTCGAGTTCACGGTGCTCATCACCTCGGCGGGATCGTCCACGCTGAGCGCGACGGAACGCAGCACCGCCCTGCAGGTTGCCATCACCATCGCCGCGGGGACGCCTTTTCCAGAGACGTCGGCCACCAGCAGTCCGAGACGTCCGTCGCCGAGCGTGATCGCGTCGTAGTAGTCGCCTCCGACCTCGCGGGAAGAGACGTACGCGGCAGCAAACTCCCACCCGACGGGCACAGGCAATGCGTGCGGAAGGAGGTCACGCTGGATCGTGCTGGCCACCGCCATCTCGCTGTCGATCCGTGCCCGATCGACCGCCTGCCGCTCCTGCTCCATCACCAGTTGTCCCACCCGGACCGCCGGGGCAACGGCAACCGCGATCCGTTCGAGCATCCGGCGATCGAGCGGCTCATAACCGCGGCCGGAGAGCCGAGGACCCAGGAACAGTGCACCGACGGTTGCGCCTTGGGCGACGAGGGGAACGAGAAGTACCGCGTCCACGGGCCATGCCGCAGCCCCGGCCTCGTCGCCGCCGCCGACATCAGACCGCTCGACGACGTCCGACCCCCACGACACATGCTGACCGGCGGTGACCGTCACGATCTGCGATGACGCCGGTTGCACGGTGCGGCCCAGCACCGTCTGCAACTCCCGTTCGATGGCGGCCGCATCAACGAGATCTCCAATCGTTCGGGAGAACTCGTCGACGGCCCGGTCGGAGTCGTACTTCTCGCGGTAGAACCGTCGATCCACGGACGCCTGGACGCGACGTCGGACGGGTTGGAACACGATGACGAGGGTGACTCCCGTGATGACCCCGGCCACCCCTCGCCCGCCGCCCACCGACCCGGCGAGGAGGCTGCCGATCCCCACCATTCCGACGAGAAAGGCACCGGCAACCATCGCGGTGAGGGCCCCGTAGACGAGCGCTCGATTCACCAGCATGCCCGTTTCCCACAGCCGATACCGAGTGACCGAGACGCCGACCGCAACCGGCAACAGGAACAGGGACAAGGTGAGGAGAAGGAGCAGATTGAGGTCGTGGAGGGCCTCGAGACGTTTCGTCGCCAACACCAGATCGAACAGGCCCGCTTCGAGTCGCGGCTGCAGAACCCAGAAGACCAGGGTGGTCACCACCGTCGCCGCCACAGCCACGACGACCAGTCGAATCTGCGGCCTTCGTGACGCCTCGATCCGCTGATATCGGACGATCAGCGCCGCCAGCGCGCCCAACGGCGGCGCCAAGGTCCACACGAGCGCCGCAGACGAGGCCCATTCCCGGGGATCGGCGAAGCTCCCCGGGAACACACTCCACACGAGCACGTGCACCCCGAATCCGATCAGGGCCCCTGACCAGATCCGCCCCAGGGGCCGACCATCGGGAAACACGAGACAGAAGTAGAGAAACGCAAGGCCTGCAGCAGACCGCCAGAGAAGGGGACCAGGGCGCAGCGTACCGATCACCGCGGCCGCCGACGCCCACGCGTCGCGCAGCAGAGTGAGCGGAGAGAACAAGGCGGCGCCGACGAGGAGCAGCATCAGCCCGGTGGTCACGCGCATCGGTGAGCGACCACCGCGAAACAAGATGAGCAGTCCGGTCGCCCAGAATACGGCGGTCCCAAGGAGGTGGACCGTGATCTGGCCGTCGCGGATCAACCTTCCATCGAAGAACAGTTCGAGTACCTCGGCGGCTGCGGGCTGCAACGACAACGGGCCCTGGGCGACAAGGAGTACTCGCGTATCGGCGGTGAAGTACGCGATGAAAGATGCCGTCCCAACGGCCACGACGGCGAGCGCCGCCACACCCACGACCGAGCGGGCTGCAACGCGGACCACCTTCACGGTGCGGCCTGGGTGAGGGGAAGCCGCCACGACGCCGCGGATGGGACAACCGTGGACACCGGAAGATGCGAGTGGCATGACACGCACAGCTCCCCACCGGAGTGCTCGATGATGTCGGAAAAGACGGGTGCCCCTCTGGCCACCCCGTCGACCGCGTGACACGAGGCGCAGTACTGGAATGATTGTGCCTCGATGTGGTGGGGCACAACGGGTGGGCTGACGTCGTCCAACAGCCACACCACCGCGACCCCGAGGAGGGCGACGCCGAGGCCGACGCCGGCCGCCGCTCTGGCGACCACAGCAGAGGCCGCCACCCGACGGCGCAACAGGCCGAGAAGAGGTTTGAAGCCGAGCGTCGCCGTCGTCAACAAGGTGCCCAGCGCCAGCAGGAACCCAGCACCGGTGCCACCCACGAGCAGGCTGGAAACGGCGAACAGGAGGAAGACCCCCAGAACCAACCGCAGGACGCGCGGGCGACCGTCTCCCTCTGCCACCGGCAAGGCGATCCACAGCACGCCGTAGGTCGCGCCCCCGAGAATGGGCACGACGAAGGCTGCGCGAATCCAACCCACTCTCCATCCGGTACGCGCGGCCACCGCGGCGGCAACCCCCGACACCAAGCCCTCGGCGCGGCGACGCACGGGGAGGCGCTCAGGGTCTCGCGACCCGACGATCACCACGGTGAACACGTACCCGGTGGCCCACAGCAGCGCGACGATCGAATGGGAGACGCCGAGAGCCGAGGCGTCGTAGCGAAATGCCATCGACACCACCGCGAGAACGGCGACCGCTCCGGCCGTGCTCCACGCCGCCAGCCGCCACCCCGGCGGGCGCAGTCCGGCAACCAGGGCCGCCAACACTAGAGCTACGTCGAATGCAGCGATGGCGCCCCAATGGGACTCATGACCCTGAACGAGGTGCGATGCCTTGACCACGTTGGCAACGACGTCCGGCCCTACGATCGCCACAAGCAACGCTGCAAACGTGAGCAGCCGCACCTCGACTCGGAGCGGGGGTCGCACCGTCGTGCGCCAATCGTGGTCGAGGGCGATCAATGCAAACGGCGGCACGATGTAGGCGAGCACCAAGGGTTCGAATCCGGTCGTCCCGATGATCACGGCCGCGGCGATCGACAGTGCGATCACGGCGAGTACCTCGCCGGTGCTCCGATCGGTCTTGCGGAGATGCGCCAGCACCCCGATGAATCCCAGGGTGAACAGTGCCCCGATCGACACCTCGTGGACCCGATGCGAGATGGCGTCTTCGAAGTCGGCGAACCACCCGATCACGAGCAGGTTCATCGGACTGAACACGTAGAGGAAGGCGGCGTAGAAGATCACTGCTCCGACATGGGCGCGACGCCGGGCCGACGCGCCGGCCCCCCCGGTGCTGCCGATGATGTACCCCTCCTGGAACGGCTGACTGTAGGGATCGCGCCCGACTCCGGCTACCCGACCGCGTCCGATAGCGTGCCGCCGATGGACGGTGGATTCTTCGGACCGGACAGCATGACGTGGCGCATCAACCAGGAGATGACCGTGCTCTTCGGTGGTGTCCGCGCCTTGCTCATGCATGCCGCCCACCCACTCGTCGCGGCCGGTGCCCGCCAGACCGCCGCCTACCGCCGCGACCCGTGGGCGCGGCTGCTTCGAACCCTCTCGTTGCAGTTGCTTCTGCCCTTCGGCACCAAGGACGAGGCGCAGCACGCCGCCGATCGGATCAACA
>DATECY010000168.1:0-2524 GCA_035286665.1 Acidimicrobiia bacterium | reverse complement strand
CGGTCGGGACCGTCAACGGGGGGTACGGCAGCTACGTCGTCTTCTCGGCGGCGTGGGTCGACGACGGTGACGGCGTGCCGGAGTCGGGCGAGTTCATCTGCACCAGCGTCGTGGGCGGATCCGTGGCATTCCAGCCATGACCGCGTAGCGATCTCGCTGGCTCGGGGCCCGGCTTCGGCCGGGTCCCGACGCGTCCAGGCCCGCTGGGGCGGGACTCCCGACGGGTGAGCGCGTGTGAGCACCCGCCCGAGACCGGGCACCGTCGAGTTGCTCAACCCCAGGTGCGGAGCACGGTGATGAGCGGTTCCACGTCGTCGGCCTCGGTGTGGAGGTGCGCCGAGATGCGCAGAAAGAGGTCGGGTGAGCCGCGCCGCGACGACGAGCCGACGGTGATTCGCTCGTCGAGGAGCCGCAGGGTCAGAGAGCGCGCCGCGTCGACGGGCGCCCCCACCACCCAACGCCGGGGAACGACGAACGCCGCCATCGATCCGCTCATCGACTCCGGGCCGGTCGGGGTCAGGCCGACGGCGTCGATCATCCGCTGTCGCATCTCCAGGGCGACCGTTCGGTTTCGCTCACGGACCACCGGCCAACCGCCCTCCATCATTCCTCCGACGGCATCGATCGCCGCCGGGACCGACAGGTACGGCGAGGCATCGAAGGTGCCGGTCCAATCGAAGGTGGCCCGGAACGGGTCGCCATCCGTCTGGCCGGCGCCGTGGCTGACCACGAGGGGTCGCACCCGATCGCGCCACTCGGGAGCAACCCAGAGGAACCCGGCGCCCTTGGGGGCGCACACCCACTTGTGCCAGTTCCCGGTGTAGGCGGCGGCGCCGATCGAGGTGACGTCGAGGTCGAGCATCCCGGGTGCGTGGGCCCCGTCGACGATCGTCGCCACGCCCCGCTCGGCGAGGGCGGCAACGATCTCGGCGATCGGAAGCACCAAGGCGGTGGCGCTGGTGACGTGGTCGATCACGGCGAGGCGGGTGCGCCGGGTGACCGCGGCGACCACCCCGTCGATCACCTGCTGGGGGTCGTCGATCACCGACGGGAGACGGGCGATCACGACCGCGGCTCCAGAGCGGCCGGCGACGGATTCGGCGGCGAGGATGCATGCCTCGTACCCGTGGTCGGTGACGAGGATCTCGTGGCCCGGACCCGGTTCCAGGCTTGCCAGGACGGTGTTCACCCCTGTGGTCGCGTTGGTGACGAAAGCGAAGCCGTCGGGGTCGGCGCCCACGAACCGGGCGGCCTGCTCGATGGCGTCGGCGAGCATCGGGCGCATCTCGACGGCGACGAAGCGAACCGGGTTCGCCTCCATCTGCGCCCGGATCGCGGATTGGTGATCGAGCACCGCCAGTGGGGTCGCCCCGAACGAGCCGTGGTTGAGGAAGACGGTGGCGGGATCGAGCATCCATCGGTCCCGGTTCAGCGCCGCCACGGGCCCTCGTTCCACGATCGTTCTGAGCCCTGGCGTTTCACACCCACGCCGATGGCGGTGACGAGCAGGGCGAGACCGAACAACACGACGACGCCAAAGCCCCGACCCGGCGGGTCCTCGGGAACGGCAGCCGCGACCACGGGTGTACATGCATCCTGTCCGGCGTCGGGCGCCTCGAACCCCACCGGGCAGGCGACCTGGGCGACCGCTCCCGGCCCGGCGACGAAGAACCCCGGGGCGGCGGGAGCGCACCCGGTGGCACCGGCCATCGGCTGATAGGACCCGGCGCTGCAGGCGATCTGAGCCCTGGCCCCGGCACCCACCGTGAAGTGACCGGGTGCCGCCGTACGGCATCGCGCCGAACCGGCGCCTGGCTGGAAGGTTCCGACCGGACACGGCGCCTGGTCGGGAGCACCCGGAGTCGCCACGAAGTGGCCGGCGTCGGCGGGGATGCAGCGGGCCGCCCCGGCCCCCGGCTGGTACGAGCCGGGGAGACAGCGGATCTGCGCCGCGGCGGCGGGTTCTGGGGCGAAGTGCCCGGGGTCGGTGGGGAGGCACCCGGCCGCCCCACTCGTCGGCTGATAGGTTCCCGGAGGGCAGTCGGCCTGCACGGCTCGGCCCTCGGTGTCGACGAAGTGCCCGGGGTCGGCATCGAGGCATCCCACTGACCCCGAATCGGGCTGATACGTGCCCGGCGGACAGGCCGTCTCCACAGCGGCGTGCGCGCCGCTCACGAAGTGGCCGGCACTGGCGTACCGGCAGTAGGTGGCACCCGCTGCCGACTGGTAGTTGCCCGCGGTGCATGAATGCTGGACGGTCTCTGCGGACGCGGCGACGTAGTGGCCGGGGTCGGCGTCGCGACACCCGGCCGCTCCCGCATCGGGCTGGTAGGTGCCGGGGGCACAGGCCTCCTGTGCGACCGACCCGGCCGCGGGAACGTAATGGCCGGGGTCGGCATCGAGGCACCCGGCCTGGCCGCCATCGGGTTGGTACCCGCCGGCGTCGCAGGTCTGCTGGGTCGTGGCGGCGACGGCGGGAACGTAGTGGCCGGGGTCGGCGTCGAGGCATCCGATCGCCCCGGCG
>DATECY010000167.1:0-6099 GCA_035286665.1 Acidimicrobiia bacterium | reverse complement strand
CTGGGCAGATGTAGTTGACGTACGACTCGATCTTTGCCGCGTGCTCAGGGTCGTAGACGTAGTTCATGAATGTCTCGGCCGCAGCCTTGTTGACCGCACCCTTGGGGATGAGCATGTTGTCGGACCACAGCATCAACCCCTCGTCGGGGATCAGGAAGCGAAGGTCGGGGTTGTCCGCCTGGAGCTGGATCACGTCACCGGACCACGCAAAGGCAACCCACACGTTCCCATTGAGCAGATCCTCGCCGTAGTCGTTGCCGGTGAACCGCCGGATGTGACCGCTGGCCACGTACTGGCGAATCTTGTCGTTCGCCGCCTGGGCGTCATCCAGTCTCGCCGTCGCCGGCTCGAGGCCCATGCCCAGCATGACGAGCCCGATCGTGTCGTTGGCTTCGCTCAGCATCGTGACCCGTCCCGAGAAGGCGGGGTCGAAGATGTCGTTGATCGACGTCAACTCGCGTCCCGTGTTGGCAGGGTCGTAGGCGAGAGCGGTCAGGCCGGATTGCCACGGAAGGGTGTAGTCGCGGGTCGGGTCGAATGATGGCGACTTGAGCGCGTCACGAAGGTTGGCCGCGTTGGGGATCAGGGACTTGTCGAGCTTCTCGACATAGCCGAGGCGGATGAACCGGTCGGCCATCCAGTCGGTGAGCGCCGCCAGATCCCGACCGATGTTCTGGCCGGCAGCCAACTGGCCCTGCACCTTGCCGAACCACTCGATGTTGTCGTTGATCTCCTCGATGTAGCTGACCGTGATGCCGGTGGCCGCCTTGAAATCGTCCAGCGTCGAGGTCTCGAAGAACGAGTCCGCGCCGCCCGGATCGATGTAGTACGGCCAGTTGGCGAACGTGAACTGGTTGGTGAGCGCACTCGTGCCGCCGGTCGTCGAGGTCGAGTCGTCACCGCAGGCGGCCAGCAGGGGCCCGGCGCCAACCGCGGCCGCGGCAAATCCCATGTACCGCAGGAACTGGCGCCGATCCACGCCGTCCATTTGCGAAAGACGGGGCATGCCCGTCAGCCTTGTGCGCTCCTCATCCATTGTCAGCCTCCCTTTCCTCCTCCAGCGACACCGAACCGAGCGGGACGATGGTATCCGAATCGAAGCGGCCCTCGCTCGCGGTTCGACCGGGACGGGCGTGGAGGTTCGCCCGGTCACCGATCGTCCCCTCGTCCATGCCTTCGTCATCGCGACGCTTCGGGCCGAAGAACACCTTGAGCTGCCCCCGGGTGAGCCGCGGCACGCCATGCCCGGCCGGCGGCTCGCGGCCGCCTTGAGCCATCACGTTTCGCCGTGGAGTCCCCGGGACGTGCCCGCCGGTGTCCGGGCACCCCGAGTCGTGGGAGAAGTGTTCGTGATCGACCTCGCGGGCACCACGCAATGAGACGGTGGACCACTCGCCGTGGCCACTGAGAGCTGGGCCGCTGCTGCCCTGATCGACGCCAAGCCGGCGGTGTTCTGGTCCGACCGGATCGACCCACCGCCACCGGCCGCGGCCCTCACCGGCGACGACGCCGGGCCGTGGCTGCATGCCCTCGATCGCTTCGGCGTCGGATTCGACTCCTGAGCCTCAGGCACCGTGGTTGATCATGACGTGCTTGACCTCGGTGTAGTGCTCGAGGGAGTAGTCGGACATGTCCTTGCCGTACCCCGAGTGCTTGAACCCGCCGTGGGGCATCTCGGAGACGATCGGGATGTGCTCGTTCACCCACACGGTGCCGAACCGAAGCCCCTTCGTCATCCGCATGGCGCGTCCCACGTCGTTCGTCCACACCGAGGCGGCGAGGCCGAAGTCCACGTCGTTCGCCCAGGCGAGGGCGGTGGCTTCGTCCCCGGCGTTCTGCACGGTGAGGACCGGCCCAAAGACCTCGCGCTGGATGATCTCCGACTTCTGGTCCGCCCCCACGACGAGCGACGGCTCGTAGAAGAAGCCGGTGCCGTCGATCCGATTGCCGCCGACGACGACCCGGGCGCCTGCCGCGGTGGAGCGCTCGACGAACCCGGCGACGCTCTCCAGGTGCTGTTTGGAGACGAGCGGCCCCATCTCGGTGCCGGGGTCGTGGGGATCGCCTACGGCGATCTGGCCGATCTGATCACCGAGCGCATCGACGAGGTCGTCGTGGACCCGGGGGGTGGCGACCACGCGACACGGTGCGGTGCAGTCCTGACCGGAGTTGTAGAAACTGGCCTCCCGGAGCTTCGCCGCCACCGCGGTCACGTCGGCATCATCGAACACCACCACGGGCGCCTTGCCCCCGAGCTCGAGGTGGACCCGCTTGAGGCTCTCGGAGGCCGTGCGGGCCACCGCCCTGCCCGCCTCGACGCTGCCGGTGATCGAGATCATGGCGATGCCGGGGTGCGCCGAGAGCGCCTCGCCGACCACGGAGCCCGAGCCGCACACGACATTGAGCACCCCCGGGGCAAGCACCCCGTCGAGCAGCTCGGCGAGCCTGAGCGCGGTGAGGGGCGTGATCCCCGAGGGCTTGAGCACCACGGTGTTCCCGGTGGCGAGGGCGGGCCCCAGCTTCCAGGTCGCCATGTTGAGGGGATAGTTCCAGGGGGCGATGGCGGCGACCACGCCGAGGGGATCCCGACGAACGTAGGAGGTCGCCCCCGGCCAGTACTCCCCGGCGCCCTTGCCCTCGACGTGGCGGGCGGCACCGGCGAAGAACCGCCAGTTGTCGACGGTCAGGTCGAACTCGAACTCGATGATCGACACCGGCTTGCCGACGTTGTCCATCTCGAGGTTTCGCAGTTCGTCCAGGTTCGCCTCGATCACGTCGGCGACCTGGAACAGGGCCTCGGACCGCTGGCGCGGCGTCTTGTCGGCCCACGCCGGGAAGGCCGCGGCGGCCGCGCTCACCGCGGCATCGACGTCGGCGGCCGTGCTCGCCGGGACGGCGCCCATGGACTCGCCGGTGGCCGGGTTGATCACTTCCGTCGTGGACCCGTCGGACGACGGCCGCCACGAACCTCCGATGTAATTGAGCAGTTCCATGCGAATCTCGCCCTCTCTCACGACTCCGACGTACCGACGGCGCTCGGCCTCCCTTGGGCCGGTCGAGGTGGAACTGTAGGCGGCGCCTCTGCGGTCCCGGACTCCGGTGCTGGGTCAACGGGTCGGAGCCCGTGCGACCACTCAGCCGATCGGCTCGAACCTCGCCTGGAAGAACCTCAGGTCCTTCGGCTCGTAGGTGAACCGCAACCCCCCGATCTGCTCGCGGCGCTCGTACACCGCGGCGATCGACTCGGCGGCGACGTCCATGTGCGATTGGGTGTAGACCCGCCGCGGGATGGCGAGACGCATCAGTTCGAGGCGCGGGCGATGGTGGTCGCCCGTGGCCGGGTCCCGCCCGGCACTGACGATCCCCCGTTCCATGCCCCGCACCCCGCTGTCGGTGTAGACCTCGGCGGTGAGCGCCTGGGCGGGGAAGTGCTCCTGAGGGAGGTGCTCGAGCACCCTGGCGGCGTCGACGAACACCCCGTGGCCGCCCACCGGACGGACGATCGGCACCCCGGCCTTGAAGATGAGATCGCCCAGGTACTCGACCTGGCCGACCCGGGCGCGGACGTGGTCGTCGGTGGCCACCATCTCCCGGATGCCGCGGGCCAGCGCCTCCATGTCGCGGCCCGACATGCCCCCGTAGGTGTGGAGGCCCTCGAAAGCGACGAGGAGGGCCCGCGCCTCGCGGGCGATCTCCGGGTCACGGACGGCGAGGAACCCGCCGATGTTGACCAAGTTGTCCTTCTTCGAGGAGACCGTCGCCCCGTCGGAGAAATCGCAGATCCGGCGAACGATGTCGGCCACCGGCCAGTTCTCGTATCCCGGCTCGCGTTGCTTGACGAACCAGGCGTTCTCGAGCGCCCGGGTGGCGTCGAGCATCACGAGGATGCCGTTGCGCCTGCAGAGGTCGTAGGTCGCCTCGATGTTGGTCATCGACATCGGCTGGCCGCCGGCCATGTTCACGTTCGTCTCGACGCTGATGTACGGGATCCGATCGGCCCCCACCTCGTCGATGACTGCCTGGAGCTTGGCGAGGTCGACATTGCCCTTGAAGGGATGGAGCGACTGGGTGTCGTGGGCCTCGTCGATGATCACGTCGACGAAACGCCCGCCGGCGTGCTCCTGGTGATACCGGGTGGTGGTGAAGTACATGTTTCCGGGGATGGTGTCCCCGGGATGGATCAGCACCTGACTGAGGATGTGCTCGGCGCCCCGGCCCTGATGCGTCGGGATGATCTCCGGATACCCGTAGACGTCGGTGACGGCTTCACAGAGATGGCGAAAGGAACGGCTCCCGGCATACGACTCGTCACCCTCCATGAGACCGGCCCATTGATGATCGGACATCGCCGAGGTCCCCGAATCGGTGAGGAGGTCGATGTAGACGTCGTCGGACTGCAACAGGAACGTGTTGTATCCGGCCGCGACGATCGCCGCCTGCCGCTGTCCCCGCGTCGTGATCGGGAGCGGTTCGACCATCTTGATCTTCCAGGGCTCAGCCCAACTGCGCCGGGGCACGGCGACACCTCCCTCATCGAATCTGACGGACCAGAGTGTCGCCTGCGCTCCGGACCGGCATTAGGGCCGGGAGTCCCTACGGCCGGGGCGGGATCGGGACTCCGTGACCCTCCGACGGCATCCTCCCGGTCAGCCGGGAACCGTCAAGGTGCGGCACCCCATGGCGACGGGGACACCTCCATCGTCGTTGAGCGCCGCGGCGCACACCTCGTGGGTCCCCGCGGCGAGTTCATCCAGGAGCATCCGATGGAACCGGGGAGTGGCGATCTCCGATGCGTCTCGAGGAATCGCCGGAACCACACCACCGAATGACCTGCCGTCGACGGTGATCCGCACCAGGGTGGGAAGGAGCCAGGCGTCGGGGTCGGCGGCCCATCCGTCCACCGTGAGGAAGCCACGGCGGGCGGCCACCTCGATGAGCAGCCCCGTGGGCTGTGCCGTGTGGAGGGCGATCGCACCCGGGTCGCGTGAGCGGCTGCACTCCATCGGCTCTTCGGCGATCGCCGAGTAGAGGACACAGGACGCGTACTCGACCCACGACGTCATCCCACCCCAGGATCTGCCGTCGTAGGCGGTGATCGCCACAGCGTAGGAGGGGCCTCCCGGCACCGTGATGACTCCCGCTCCGACACTGACCCCGCGGCCGGTGAGGATGATCACCTCGCCCGGTCCGTCGGGCGTGTCGGGAAGCTGCCAATCGCGGCCGATCGGCAGCCACCCGGACTTGAAGAACGCCGTAGCCGCCACCTCCTCGGGCAACCTGGCGACGATGCGGTTGGCGTCGGAACCGGCCTTGGGTCCGCTGGTCCATCCGATGAACGCGTCGCCCTCGGGAGAATCGAGCACCAGGCCTTCGTCGACGAGGCGCCAGAAGGTCACCATGTCGTTGGTCGTCGTCAGATTCCGCCCCCGCGCCGGACCCGGATAGGTGGAAGATCGCCTGACGTGCTCTCTCGGGTAGTTCCACTCGTAGAAGTCTGTGTCGTGCATGCCGAGGCCGCGGATGTACTCGTTGATCGCATCGAGTCCGCCGGCCAGGTCGATGGCGACACCCGCGGCGACGTCGTCGGAGCTGTAGATGACGCTGTGAGAGATGGGCTCGACCGCGTCGAGCCCCGAGTGCTCGATCGCCGCAAGCACCCACACCGCTTTGACCGCCGAGGCCGGCCCGAACCGCACGTCACCCCGAAAGGACGCCGCCTCGCCGGTGTCGAGCCTGGTGACGCTGATCGCCAGCACTGCCTCGGAGTACGAGTCGAACGATGGCGCCAGGGAACCCAAGCGATCCACCACCTGCTGGAGCGATCGACCGTCGTCGGCCCGCGCCGCCCCGGCATCGGCGAGGGACGTAA
Source organism: Acidimicrobiia bacterium (assembly GCA_035286665.1). GTDB lineage: Bacteria > Actinomycetota > Acidimicrobiia > Spongiisociales > UBA11373 > RBG-16-68-21. The sequence continues at coordinate 230 of DATECY010000167.1, read as the reverse complement.
TGGCGAGGATGGCGCCGAGCGCGACGGTCGACCATCGGCGGCGGAGTGGCATCGAGGAGACGATAGGCGTGGATCTTCCCTAGGCCTGACAACGGGAGACTCGGGCCGTTGGGGATCGATGTAACGAATGCGCCCTGGGGACGATGACGGGGTGAACACGATGGTCATGGCCGTAGAGTCCCCGGGCAACATGTGGTCCCGTTCTCAACGCGGTGTCGCAACGACGGACA
>DATECY010000166.1:0-20815 GCA_035286665.1 Acidimicrobiia bacterium | reverse complement strand
CGAGATCGTGGAGGGCAGGAAGGTGCTGTCGGACACTTCGAGGTCCAGGGGGCCGAATCGACCCGTCCAACGAAACATTCCAGCGACCATGCGCGCCCCCAGGAGCCGGCAGCGTCGGCGAGTGACAGGACGATTGTAGTGAACCGCACCGGTTCTCTCGGAGACTCGGTGTCTCGACGGTGGTGTCCGGCTTCGTATTCGGCGGGTGGGAAGTCTCCGAGGTCGCTGCGGGGAGGGCATGAACCCGACGACGTCGCCTCCTCGGTTCGTGCCGGCGGTCGGGGTGGGATCGGCCAGCCTCTCCGCTAGCGCGGAGTCAGGTGGCCCGACAAGGGAGAAGTCCATCATGAGTACTCGCGATCGACCCGGCGAGTCTTCGGTGGGTCCGCAGCTGCCGCACCCGTCGGCGACGGCGGAACGGTTCGCCCCGCCAAGCGGGGATCGCGCTGGGAACTCCGCAACCCGCCGAGAGCGGTCGGGTAGAAGGGTGGGTGGGCCTGAGTGGACTCGAACCCGAACCGTCACTCATCGGGAGGGCCCACGGTCGGCCGGGCAGGGACCCGGCCGACATCGCGATGAGGCGTCAGCCGAAGAGCCATCGGCACAGTGGGCGAGGGACGACGTTCCTTGAACTCCGGGGGATTTGCCGTCGGTGCCAACCCCTTGGACGACCGCGAACACGGGCCAGCAGTGGGCGAAGCCCTGATCGGACGGTGCGGCGACCGGGTACCGTTCTTCCTCGATGACCGACCGCGCCGACCAGGATGCCGCGCTCGTCGAGCGCTATCTGCAGGGCGAGATGGCCGCCTTCGAGGAGTTGATGGCGGCCCACGAGGACAGGGTCTTCGGGGTATGTCTCCGCATGCTCCGCGACCGTGAGGCGGCGCTCGATGCCACCCAGGAGACCTTCATAACGGTGTTCCGCAAGGCCGACCGGTTCGCCGGTCGGTCGGCGTTCAGCACCTGGCTGTACCGGGTGGCGGTGAACACCTGTTACGACCAGGCGCGGCGCACCCGGCGCCATCCCACCGACCCGCTTCCCGAGTCGAACGACCCCGCGGACGCCTCTGCCGAGGATCCCTTCATCGCGGTAGAGCTGCGGCCCGACCTGGAAGCGGCGCTGGCGGCCCTACCCGGGGAGTTCCGTTCCGCCGTGGTGCTCGCCGACGTCCAGGGCCTCGCTCTGCAGACGGTCTCGGAGATCCTCGACGTCCCGATCGGCACCGTGAAGTCCCGGGTGTTCCGGGGCAGACGCCTGCTCGCCACAGCGCTCGGGAACCTTCCGGGGACCTCCGACCCTCATATCCGAGAAGCCAATGCGTAGGTACGACCCCGACACCATCGCCGCCCTCGCCGAGGGCCGCCTCGACCCAGAACGGGCCCGGGAGCTGGAACGCGCCATCGCGGCAGATCCCATCGCCGCCGCCGAACTGGCCGATCACCGTCTGGCGCTGGCGGCGACCAAGGGCGCTCCGTCACCGATGCTGTCGGTAGACGAGCGGGCCGGCCTCCGATCGGCCATCTCCTCGGCGCTCGGACTGGAGGCACCCTTGCGAACGACCACCGGGCGCGCCCCCCGTCGAGTCCCCTGGGCGGCCGTCACCGTGGCGGCACTATCCCTCGTCGCGCTCGTGGCGGCGGTGCCACTCGCCAACCTGTTGTCCACCGGCGAGGACGCCGCAGCAGCCCCCACCTTCGGGGCGATCGAGGGGTACTCCACGACCGATGCGACCCTCCCGTCGCCGAGCGACACCGCAGCGTTGCCCACGGACGGACTCGACGCTCCCGCCGCCGCGGATTTCGCCGGAACCGAGGCCGCCACCACGACTACCACCAAGGACACCATCCGGGTCGCCGCCGCCGACCCGGAAGAGCGCAGCCTGCTCCTCGAAGCATTCGATGCCGCATCGATCCCGCCAGATCGAGCGGTCGAGCCCGACGACGACACCCCCTGCGTCGCCTTGGGCCGAGAAGACCCGGGCGGCACTCCCCTGTACACGATCTCCTTCACCGCGAAGGACGATGCCACCATCGTGGTCTTCTACACGCTCGCCGAAGACGGCTCGCTGGGGACCGCCATCGGGTACGACGCGATCGATTGCTCGGTCCGCGTCAGCTACCCCTGACCACGGGGACCGGCACCGGGGACCGCTAACCTCGGTTCATGGGCGACGATTTCCCCACCCGCATCGCCGATCTGTTGGAGGCCTTCGCCACCAAGATCCGTGCCATGACGGTGGACCGGGTCGCACGGCTCATCACCTTCATCACCCTCGGCCTGGTCGCTGTCGTGCTGGTGGGGACCGCACTCATCTTCTTCCTGGTCGGCCTGTTCCGCATCGTCGGTGAGTTGGTGCACAAGATCGGCGGCGGCCGGTGGTCCATGGAGATCACCTATGCCGTGATCGGGGGAGTATTTCTGGTCATCGGGGGGTTGCTGTGGCACAGGCGCACCCAACCGGGAGACGACACCCCGTGATCGATAAGCTCATCATCATCGGCTCCGGCCCGGCAGGGCTCACCGCCGCCGTCTACGCGGCACGGGCCGACCTCTCCCCTCTCATGATCGAGGGCGTCGGCGCCGGCGGCCAGTTGATGTTGACCACCGACGTCGAGAACTACCCCGGATTCCCCGACGGGGTCATGGGCCCCGAGCTCATGGGGCTGTTCCGCAAGCAGGCGGAGCGTTTCGGAACGAGAATCGTCACCTCCGACGTCTCCCGCGTCGACTTTTCCACCCGGCCCTTCGGCGTGTGGGTGGGCGACGACGAGTATCGGGCCGACTCGATCATCATCTCGACCGGTGCCTCCGCCCGCTGGCTCGGCATTCCCGGCGAGGAGCGGCTCCGCGGGCACGGGGTCTCGGCGTGCGCCACCTGCGACGGGTTCTTCTTCAAGGAGCGCGAGATCATCGTCGTCGGTGGCGGTGACTCGGCCATGGAGGAGGCGCTCTTCCTCACCAAGTTCGCCTCGAAGGTGACCGTCGTCCACCGCCGCGACGAGTTCCGGGCATCCAAGATCATGGCGACGCGCGTCCTTGAACATCCCAAGATCGAGGTGATGTGGAACTCCACGGTCACCGAGATCCTCGGGGACACCGGGGTGACGGGAGTGCGGGTGAGCAACGTCGCCTCGGGAGACGTGAGCGAGGTCCCCGTCGAGGGGGTGTTCATGGCGATCGGCCACGACCCCAACACCGCCCTCTTCGATGGGGTGCTCGAGCTCGACGAGAAGGGCTACCTCACGACGTTCGGCAACACCTCCACGTCGGTGAAGGGCGTGTTCGCCGCCGGCGACGTCGTGGATCACACCTACCGCCAGGCGATCACCGCCGCCGGGATGGGATGCGCCGCCGCCATCGACGCCGAGCGGTGGCTGGAGTCGGGGGAATGAAACCGACACCGGGTACGGTTGAGAGGCCCGCAATGCACGAGAACGAGGAGGTGGAGGTCGCGCCGCGGCCGACACGACATGTCTAAGAACACCATCACCGCGACCGACGCAGATTTCGACACGCTGATCTCTGGCGACAAGCCGGTACTCGTCGACTTCTGGGCCGAGTGGTGCGGTCCCTGCCGGATGATCGCCCCCGTCGTCGAGAAGATCGCCGACACCCATTCGGACAAGATCACCGTTGCCAAGCTCAACGTCGACGAGAACCCGCAGACCGCGATGAACTACGACGTGATGAGCATCCCCACCCTCATCGTCTACAAGGACGGGGTCGAGAAGAAGCGCATCGTCGGCGCCCGTCCCGAGCACGCCCTCGTCGCCGAGATCGGCGAGTTCCTCTCCTAGGGCCGGCGACGAACGGTTTCGACGGGTGCGATCGGGCGGGCGTCTTGCTCGTCTCATCGCCCCGTACCATGGCCCCGTCATGGCCCTCATCCGCGCCGGAGACTCCGGTGATGCAGTTCGCGACATCCAGGACCGCCTGACGGCACTGGGCTTGCGCTTCGATCCCGATCGGGCCGGCGAATTCGGCACCGGGACCGAGGCTGCGGTCCGAACCTTCCAGGAGTCGCGGCGAATCGCCGCCGACGGACTGGTCGGTCGAGAGACGTGGCGGACTCTGGTCGATGCCGGGTACTCACTCGGGGACAGGCTCCTCTACCACCGCATGCCGATGCTCCACGGAGAGGACGTCGCCGAGATGCAACGACGCCTCAACGCCATCGGGTTCGAGGCCGGACCGGTCGACGGGATCTTCGGATCCAACACGTTGCGTGCCGTGTTGGACTTCCAGCAGAATCGGAGCATGGCGGAGGACGGGGTGGTCGGGCCCGAGGTGATCTCCGAACTGGCGTCGATGGCGCGCGAGACCGCCAAGATGGGTCGCCATGAGGTCAGGGAGCGCGTCTGGTTGTCGACGCTCCCCGAATCACTGGCCGGGCATCGGGTGTTCGTCGACCCATTCTGTCGCGACGACGCCGAGGCCGATGAGGCCTGGGCGGCAGCAGCCGGAGCCGCGGCGCGCCTCCGCGAGGCGGGCGCCCATCCCATCGTGTCCCGGTCACTCGACACACGTCCCGCCGAGCGGCTCCGCGCCGAGCATGCCAACGAGCGCGGCGCCGATCTCGTGGTGTCGTTCGCCCACCCCGGAACCGACGTCCCCGGGGTGTACTACTTCTCGTCCACGATGAGCCGAAGCGAGGCAGGTGCCGCCATGGCCCAGGCGGTGGCGAGTCACCTCGGAATCGAGCCGGTCGGTCGCGCCACTCCGCTTCTGCGCGAGACCCGATCGCCGGCGATCATCGTGGCTCTCCCCCACCTGACTGCGGAAGTCGGCGGCGCGGTCGCCTCAGCTCTGGTCGCCTGGTTCGCAGGCGACGTCGATCAGCCCAACAGCGTGCGGTAGATCCGTTCGAGGTCGTCCACCGACCCGAAGCGCACGGTGAGTCTTCCCCCGCGGCGCGCCCCGTAGTCGATCCGCACCGGCGAGCCGAGGCGCTCCGACAGCCTTTCCTCGAGAGCAAGGATCTGGGCCGGGCGCTCCACCTTGGCCTTGGCGGGCGCGGCGCCGCCCTTCGGTGCCTCCTTGCGAGCCCGGATGGCGTCCTCCACCTGGCGAACCGACCACCCCTCGGTGGCGGCCAAACCGGCGATCTTGACCGCATAGGCGGTGTCCTCGGTTCCGAGGAGCGCCCTGGCTGCCCCGGCAGACAGCGCGCCATCGGCGATGAGCCCCTGGATGACTCCAGGGAGGTTGAGCAGGCGCACCGCGTTGGTGATCGCCGAGCGGCTCTTGCCCACCCGCGCCGCCACCTGCTCATGGGTCATACCAAAATCTTCCATGAGACCCTTGTAGGCCGCTGCTTCCTCCAGGGCGGCGAGGTCCTCACGCTGCACGTTCTCGATCAGGGCCTCGGCGAGGCGGGTGCCGTCGTCGGTCACCCGGATCATCGCCGGGATCTCGGTGAGGCCCGCCATCCGGGCAGCCCTGAGCCGCCGCTCCCCCGCCACCAGGACGTGCCGCCCATCGTCGTCGGCGGGCCCGACGACGATCGGCTGAAGCACGCCCACCTCTCGGATCGAGGCGGCGAGCTCCTCGAGGGCCTCGGGGGCGAAGCGCTCTCGGGGCTGGCGCGGGTTGGGGGTGACGGCGTCCACCGCCACCATGGCGTAGCCCGTTGTGGGGCGTTCGACGGCCAGCAGTGCTTCGAGTCCTCGTCCCAATCCGGATTTACGCGCTGCGGCCATGTCTCCTCCTGAACTCCTGGGCGAGAGCCCGATAGGCCACCGCTCCCCTGCTCATTGGGTCGAACGATTCGATGGGCTCGCCGAACGACGGCGCCTCGGCGAGGCGCACCGTGCGCGGAATGACCGTCCGATATGCCCGGTCTCCGAAGTGCTCGCGAACCTGTTGGGACACGTCAGACGACAGCGTGGTCCTGCGGTCGTACATCGTGATGATGGCTCCCTCTATTTCCAGTCGAGGGTTAAGGTTGGTCTGAATCGCGCTTATCGAACGGAGCAACTGGCTGAGTCCCTCGAGCGCGTAGTACTCGGCCTGAATCGGGATGAGCACCTGGTCGGCGGCGGTGAGGGCGTTGACGGTGATGAGGCCGAGGCTCGGCGGGCAGTCGATGAACACGAAGTCGTAGTCGTCGCTCATCTTCTCCAGCGCCAGGGCCAGCTGCCGCTCCCGGGAGAACCGGGCGACCAACTCGATCTCGGCGGCGGCGAGGTCGATCGACGAGGGGACGACGAACAGGTCCGGCACCTTGGTCGGCACCACCACCTCGTCGATCGTCGTGCCTCCCAGAAAGACGTCGTAGATCGAGCGCTCCACGGTCCGCCGGTCGATGCCGAGTCCGCTGGTGGTGTTGGACTGGGGATCGGTGTCGACGATCAGCATGCGCTCCCCCATGCCGGCGAGTGCCGCGGCCAGGTTGATCGCAGTGGTCGACTTCCCGACGCCGCCCTTCTGATTGGCGAGGGCGACGACGGTGCCGCGGCGGACGGATGGTTCAGACACCGAGACGCATGATAAGGAGCCAGGCGGGACTTTCAAGGATCTCCGGGTCCACCCCGACGACGTCGGCCTGCATGCCGAGTGCCTCGGCCACTCCAACCAGGTCTCGGCCGCGCGCCGGCGGCTCCGGCCGACGACTCAATCCGAGTACCGCCGTGCCGGGAACCCCGAGGAGGCGGGCGGCGAGCCCAACGGCCTCCGGGGCGCGCACCGATCCCCGAAACGCCAGGCCGGGCCACTCGTCGGCGACGTCGAACGCGTCGCCCTGGGCGACGTGGACGTTCTCCAGGCCGAGAACCCTGACCGCCCGAGCGAGGAGGCGAATCCGCCTTCCCCCCCGATCGAGCACGGTCACCGTCGTCTCCGGCCACAGAATCGCCAATGGGATGCCGGGAAGGCCAACTCCGGTGCCGACGTCGAGAAGTTCGTGGGGTGGCGCCGTCCACCCTGAGGCAAAGACCAGGGAATCCCCGATGTGACGCCCCCAGACCCGTTGAGCCTCTCGAGGTCCGAGACCACCGGCAGGTATCGCTTCGGCTATCAGCCAGTCGGCGTATGCGCTGAGCCGGCCGATGCGATCATCGTCGAGGTCGTAGCCGCTCCACGCAGCAGCGCGGCGAGCGATGTCGGGGGAGTCGGGCATTGCGGGGCAAAAGATAGCCGGAGCGTCGCCGGTGTCGGGGTATTGCGGCCCCGGTGCGTAGGGCGCAATGTGCGATGCGCAATGCGCAATGCGCTCGAGGAGTGTTTCATGTGAAACCTCCTGCGGGCGGAGCCTCGACCTCGTGTTTCACGTGAAACAGTGAAGCCCGGCCGCTACCGGCCGGGCTTCATTGGAACGTTTCGCCCTGTTCACTGGCCCCAGCGACTATTCCCCGTCGTCTTCCTTGGCCACCACGACCGACCGGTGGGGTTCCTCGCCCTCGGAGAACGAGCGGATTCCGTCGATTTCGGCGACGGTGTCGTGGACCACCTTGCGGTCCGCAGCATTCATGGCTTCCAGCATGACCTCTCCGCCCTCGGCGATCACCTTGTCAGCCAGGCGGCGGGTGTAGATCCGCAGTGCCTCCCGACGGCGCTCCGTGTAGCCGGCAATGTCCAGCCGAATCCGCGCCCCGCTCATCGTCTTGCGCTGCACGATCGTGCGACACAATTCGAGTACGGCCTGGAGGATCACGCCCTTGGGTCCAACCAATGCCTCGGTCTGCTCGCCGGTGACGTCGATGTAGATGATCTCGTCCTCGACCCGGCTTGCGACCTGGCCCTCGAGGCCGAAGGAATCGAGCAGCCCGGTCAGGAATCGATCGATCTCGGCCGCCTGATCGGCGGGGGAGATCTCCTCACGGTCGTCGTCGTCCCGTTTGTTCACGGCGTCTCCCCCTCTCGAAGGCTTGTCGGATCGTGGCGCTCGGCTTCTGGGGGCAGCCGGCTTCGAAGGTTGCTGCCTGCTCGGTGACGGAGCAGAAGAAGGAGCCCCGCCACGACCTCGCGACGGTTGGGCCGCCGCGGCCGGCTTGTCGCCGCCAGCTCGTCCCCGTGATGAAGAGTGACTCGCACCCGACGAGGATCCCGAGCCCCGGCCGCCGCGTCGGCTCCGACTGCGGCCATTCTGCTGCGCCGCCTTGCGGCGCACCCGCACGACGGCATCTTGGCCACCCATGCCGAGAAAGCCCCGCGTTGGTTCCTGGAGCACTTCCACCTCGGCGGCGTCGGGTGATTCGAGACCCAACTCCTCCAGGGCGGCGGTGACCGCCACCTCCACGGATGGACCGCGTACGTCCACCCACTCGCTCATCTAGTTTCTCCTTCGCTTCTTGCCGCGCTTCTTCTTGGAGCCCTGGGGTCTGCGGGTGATGGCGCCCGTTGGGGACGTCGACCCGGGGGAGTCCCCACCGGCGGGCGGCGTTGGTGGCTTCTGCTTGGTGGGGACCGGCTTCGGCTTGGAAGCCTCCTCCTCTTTCCGCCGGTCGTCCAGGCCGAGGATCATTGCCTGCTGGCCGATCCTGAAGATCTGGCTGGCGGCGAAGTACACCACCAGGCCTGCGGGAAGGTTGAACGAGATGAATCCGAAGAAGAATGGGAAAATCTTCATGACGGCCTGGCCGGGCTGCGGTTGGCCGTTCTGCTGGGTGCTGCGAGCCATGGTCTGCTTCTGCTGCCAGTACGCGGTGATCATCACCAGGATGATCGTGATGAGGTAGGGGGCGGCCTTGAGGAACCCGTCGGCACTGATGGAGCCGCTGGGGGAGATCCGCATGTCCATCCACAGGAAGTCGAGCGTCCCGGCGCCGTTGACCGCCCTGGTCACCGCCGTCTCCAGCGAGCTCCCCGAGGTGACGTACTTGAGGGCGGTGGCGAGTTCGCTCGAGGCAAACGACCGGAGCACGCTGAACAGGGCGAACCACACCGGCATCTGGAGGACGAGCGGGAGGCAGCCGGCGGCCGGGTTGACGCCGCGCTCCTTGTAGAGAGCCATCATCGCCGCCTGCTGGGCCTGCTTGTCGCTCTTCAGCTCGCGCTGCAGTCGCTTGATCTCGGGCTGGATCTCCTGCATCGCCTTCATCGATCGCGTCTGCTTGAGCGTCAACGGGAACAGGATGAGCCCGATCAGGATCGTCAACAGAATCACCGCAATACCAAAATTTGGGATGAGTCCGTAGAAGAACGACAGGGTTCCGCCGAGCAGGCCCTGCAACCCGTCCCAGATCGCCGACATCAGCGCACCCCTGCTTCCGCCGTCGCCGGTCTGGTCGGCACCGGGTCGAGCCCGCCCTCGTGCCACGGGTGGCACCTGCCGATCCTCTTGGCTGCCAGCCACGAGCCGCGGATCGCTCCCCATTCACCCAGGGCGTCATACGCATATGCCGAACAGGTGGGGAGGTACCGGCAACGCCGCCCGACGATGGGGGAGAGCAGCTTCCGGTAGCCCAGGACCAACCGCTGGATCCACCAGGCGGCCTGGTACGGCTTCAGTCTCTCTTGGCGGTCGTCCACTCGGTCACTCCTCTTCCCGCAACGCTCGACTCGCCCATGACACCAGCACCCCGAAAGGCGTGTCCGCCACCGACGGGCCGGCGACCACCACGTAGTCACGCCCGTCCTCCAGCTGCACCAGGCGAAAGGCCTCGCGCAGCCGCCGCTTGGCGCGGTTGCGTCGAACGGCGTTACCCACCGAGCGACCCGCGACGAACGCGACCCGCGCAGGCCCGGACTCTCCGGTTGTGGCGAAGACGACGATGCCACCCGACCGGCGCCGGGTCCCTACCTTCCGCACCTTCCTGACGTCGGAACCTCTCCGCAGCGAAACGTAGGCGGCAGCCCTAGGCAGAGAGACGGCGCCGGCCCTTGAGGCGGCGACGCTTGAGCACGGCGCGGCCGGCCCTCGTCCGCATCCGGAGTCGAAAGCCGTGGCGCCTCTTGCGCCGACGAACATTGGGCTGATACGTGCGTTTCATGGGAGGCGTCCCGAAGAGAGGAAGGTTGCGTCGGCCAGCAAGGTTATGAACCGGGCGAGGACTTTGTCAAAGGTGAAACCCGAAACGGGCCCGCTCGCGAGAAGAACCACTGACTCGCGAAACAATGCACAGTCCCCGATCGCGTCGCGCGCCGTGAACCGACCCGTGCAGAGCGCGAAAACGATCTCTCGGTTTCCCTTGTGCGTCAATGCGTTGCGGCGTCTTCGACGTTGCCTACTGCGGTGGATAACGCGCGTTTTCTCGTTCTTGTGGGGCACCCTCTCTGCTCCATATACTCGCCCTCCGCCGGAGATCTCACCGGTCACTTCCCCAACGTGACCCCGGCGGCGCGCCGGGCGGGAGTACAGGGCAAGAGTGGGAAAACTGCCCTTCTCCACAGGTGTGGATAGCTCTGTGGAGAATTCGGTTTGGCCCAGCGAGAGCACGTTAGGGAGGACATGGAAGCCCATCCGGAGGCCGGGAGCTGGGAACAGTTCCGGCAAGCACTTCGCGGACGTGTCACCCCCGTCACCTGGCGGACGTGGCTGGAGGGACTCGAGCAGCAATCCTTCGACGGAACGGTCGTCCGTATCGTCGCCCCGAGCGAGTTTCATCTTCGCTGGGTGAACGAGAAGTACCGGCCCCTCATCCAGGAGGCCGTCGCCGTCGCCTATGGCCCCTCCACCTCCGTCGAACTCGATGCCAACGACTCGCCGAACTTCGATCAGCCCCTGGTCGACGACGAGCCCGAGCCGGAACCGCTTCCCCGGGCTGCAGTCGACCACCGAACCGACGATCCGCCGCTCGTGCCCAAGTACTCCTTCGAGAACTTCGTCGTCGGGCCGTCCAATCGGTTCGCCCACGCCGCGGCGCTCGCCATCGCCGAACAGCCCGGCGGGAACTACAACCCGCTGTTCGTCTACGGCGGAGCCGGTCTCGGCAAGACGCACCTCCTCCACGCCATCGCCCAACACTGTGCCGACCTGCACCCCCGAACGGAGATCTGCTACCTGAGCTCCGAGGAATTCTTCAACGAGTTCATCGACGGCATCCGCAAGAAGCGGATGGACGAGTTCAAGGCCAGGTATCGCTCCGTGGACATGCTGCTGCTCGACGACGTGCAATTCTTCGAGGGCAAGGAGCAGATCCTCGAGGAGTTCTTTCACACGTTCAACTCCCTCTACGAGGCCGGCAAACAACTCGTGTTCTCGGCAGACCGCCCGCCCAAGAGCCTCTCGAGCCTCGAGGACCGCATCCGCAGCAGGTTCGAGTGGGGCCTCACCACCGACATCCAGCCCCCGGACGTGGAGACCCGCCTTGCCATCCTCCGCAAGAACGCCGCCTTCGCTCCCCAGGAAGTGCCCGAGTCGGTGCTCGACTTCATGGCCAATCGGGTGGTCGACAACATCCGGGAGCTCGAGGGGGCCCTCACCCGGGTGACCGCGTATGCCGCGCTCACTCACCAGCCGATCACTCTCGACATGGCCGAGGACGTGCTGCAGGATCTCGGGCCTGCCCACGCCACCGCGCCGATCAGCCCCGGCCGGATCCTGGCGGCGACCTCGGAGTCCTTCGGTGTCTCGATCACCGATCTCGAAGGGCCCAGCCGGCGTCAGCCCCTTGCTCGAGCCCGTCAGGTGGCGATGTACCTCGTGCGCGAACTCACCGACCTCTCCCTCCCCAAGATCGGGCTGCTGTTCGGGGGCCGCGACCACACCACTGTCCTCCACGGCGTCAACACCGTGGCCAAGGCGATCAAGGTCGATCTCACCCTCTTCGACCGTGTCACCGCCCTGTTGCAAAGTCTGAGGAGAACATGACCACTTTTCCCCAGGTGGCGAGGACGGGTGTCATGCCTGTGGATGACCCCACCCACTCGTCCCCAGCCATCGCGACAGAAAACACGTCTTCGAGCAGGGCCTTTGTGGATGTCCCCACACCCCACAGCCCCTACTACTACGACTATCTGTTGTATTGAACGAAGAGAAGAAGAAGTAGAAAGGGACACGCTGTGCGTATCAGGGCAGAACGAGACGACCTCGTCGACGTGCTCAGCCGGGCGAGCCGGGCCGTCGGAGTGCGTTCGCCGTTGCCCATCCTCCAGGGCGTTCTGGTCGAGGTGACGGGCAAGTCGATGAGGGTGACCGGGACCGACCTCGAGGTGACCGTGCGGACCGACCTCGAGGTGGAGGTCATGGAACCGGGCAGGACGGTCATCCCCGCCCGGCTCGCCACCGAGGCGGTGCGGAAACTTCCGCCCGGAGCAGTGGTGCTCCAGGCCGAAGGCGGCGAGATCGAGATCAGCGGAGGGGGGCCGCGCTTTCGCTTCCGCGAGTTCAACGTCGAGGACTATCCCAAGATCGCCGAGCCTGACCTCACCGGTGCGGTCACCGTCGACGGCGCGAAGTTCGCCGCGGCGATCAGCCAGGTGTCGGTGGCGGCGTCCAACGACGATGCCCGCCCGATCCTCACCGGCGTGTACTTCGAAAACGAGGAGGGCAAACTCCGCATGGTGACGACGGACTCGTATCGCCTCGCGGTCCGTGACCTGCCCGCCATCGACGCCCACATGGTCGGCCTGGTCCCGGTCCGGGCCCTCAAGGAGATCGGCCGCAGCGTGGCCACCAGCGCCCTGAAGGTGGCGGTGGGGGACCGCGAGGCGGCGTTCGCGTCGGATCGCGGAAGCCTCACCGCCCGGCTGATCGAAGGGACCTTCCCGAACTACCGCCAACTCATCCCGGCGTCGTATCCGAACCGCGTGGTGGTGGCCCGCGACGCGCTGCTCGAGGCGATCGACCGGGCGTCGCTGGTGGCGGAGGATCACATCCCGATCAGGATGACGCTCCAGAAGGGCGGGATCGACCTCAGCGTCACCCGCCAAGATGTCGGCGGAGAAACCGAGCACGTCGACGCCGAGTACTCCGGAGAGGAAATGACCATCGCCTTCAACAGCCGGTACCTCAACGACGGCGTGGGTGCCATCGACACCGACGGCGTCATCCTCGACATCATGGATCCGCTCAAGCCGGGCGTGCTGCGCGGGGTCGGCAATGACGATTACCTCTACCTGCTGATGCCCGTCCGGCTCTGAGGGCCCGTGCATCTCGCTTGGCTCGAGGTCCGGGACTTCCGGTCGTACGCATCCACGGAGTTTCGTCCCGACCCGGAAGTGAACGTCCTGGTCGGTGCCAACGGCTCCGGCAAGACGTCGATCCTCGAGGCGATCGGCTACCTCGCCACGCTGTCGTCGTTTCGAAGGTCTCCGGACTCCGCGCTGGTTCGAAGCGGAGCGGTGGCGGCGATCACCCGCGGCGAGTTCATGTCGGGTCCGACTGGCGCCGTCGTCGAGATCGAGACCCCGGCCTTGGGACGGAGAAGAGTGCTCCTCAACGGCAAGGGTGGGCGCAGCCGGGCCGACATCGCCGGCGTGGTGGCACTGGTGGCGTTCCTCCCCGACGACCTCGACCTCGTCAAGCGTGGTCCTGCGCATCGACGCGAATACCTCGACGACCTCGCCGCACAGACCTGGCCGGTGGCAGGGACGGAGCAGGCCGACTACGACCGGGCGCTGCGGCAGCGCAACGCCCTGCTGCGCAGAGACGGGCGCCATGCCGACGAGGCGACACTCGATGTGCTCGACGAGCGTCTGGCGACCCTCGGTGCGCTGGTGCTCGCCCGGCGGCTTGGCGTGGTCGGGCTGCTCTCGCCGGTGGTGTCGTCGTTCTACGCCGATCTCGGTGATCACCCCGAGCCGGTCGGGTGGGAGTACCTGTCGGCCGGTCTCGGGGTCCTGGGAGGGGAACGGGCTGCGGCGACACTCGTCGCACCTCTCGCCGAAGCGGTCGCGGCGGCGCGAAGGGCCGATCTCGATCGGCGAGTGACGACGGTCGGGCCGCACCGCGACGACGTCATGATCTCGCTGGGGGGGCGCGACGCACGGACCAGGGCGAGCCAGGGGGAGCAGCGGTCGATCGCTCTGGGCATGCGACTGGCCGCGTACACCGTGCTCACCGAACGTCGCGGGACGACGCCGGTGCTCCTCCTCGACGACGTGTTCTCTGAACTCGATGCCGAGCGCGGCCAACGACTCGTGGCACGATTCCCCGCGGGCCAGGTGTTCGTGACCACGGCGCGAGCCGAGGAGGTTCCGCTGGTGGGTGCTCGCTGGGCCGTGGCGAACGGGGAGGTGGTACCGGCATGATGGACGACCCCAGAGATCTCACACCGGTCGGCGACGGCCTGGATTCCATGCTGCGCGCCCTGGGCATGCCCGAGGCGGTCGACGTCACGACGCTGGTCGACCGGTGGGAGGAGGTGGCCGGCGAGCCCTTCGCGTCGATGTCACGGCCGGCCTTCTTCGGGGGTGGGGAGCTCACCGTGGAGGTGTCCGACGGGGCGGTCGCGTCCCTCCTCAAGTACGGCGTCGGGGACCTGGTGGAGCGTCTGGCGAGGTGTTTTGGAGAGGGCCGGGTCACCTCGGTGCGAATCAAGGTCGGGAAGCACAAAAAGGGCCTCTGACCAGGGGTTTCACCCGGCAGATGGGTTCCGGTTTGTCACCCTGCGGCGGTATGATTACGCCCGTGTGGACGACGCCCGGGGCCACCCGGAGGGCACCGCCCACATGCCGCCGAGCCGGTCCCCACCAACGAGGGAGTCGGGCCGGTGTGTGCGTTCGGAACGAGCCCGAGAGGCCTGCAAGTGAAGGAGACCCGTGCCGGCGAAGAGCATCGCGAAGACCACGGCCAAGGCCGGCACCAGTCGCCCCAAGGCGGCATCGGCGCGTGGCGCATCCAGGTCGAAGGCCGGCGCATCCACGTCTCCGTCGTACGGGGCGAAGGACATCACCGTCCTCGAGGGCCTGGAGGCGGTGCGTAAGCGTCCCGCCATGTACATCGGGTCGACCGGCCCCCGGGGACTGCACCACCTCGTGTGGGAAGTCGTCGACAATTCGATCGACGAGGCGATGGCCGGATATTGCGACCGGATCGACGTCGCGATCCATCGAGACGGCTCGCTGACCGTTCGCGACAACGGGCGCGGCATCCCCGTCGACAAGGTCGCCAAGACCAAGCTCCCCGCGGTCACGACGGTGCTCACCACCCTCCATGCCGGCGGCAAGTTCGACTCGGGCGCCTACACCGTGTCCGGCGGCCTCCACGGCGTCGGGGTCTCGGTGGTCAACGCGCTGTCCACCCAGATGGACGTCGTGGTGATCCGCGACGGGTTCTCGTGGTCGCAGTCGTTCAAGCTCGGCGTCCCCACGGCTCCGCTCAAGAAGGGCAAGCCGGCCAAGCGGTCCGGCACCACGGTCACCTTCTGGCCTTCACCGGAGATCTTCAAGGAGACCACGGTCTTCGATTACGAACTCGTCGCCTCCCGACTCCGTGAGATGGCCTTCCTCAACAAGAACGTCGAGATCCGGTTGGTCGACGAGCGGACGGATCCGGAGACGACCGACACCTTCCGCTACACCGGAGGCATCGTCGACTTCGTCAAGCACCTCAATGCCAAGCGCGAGCCGCTCCATGCCCACGTGATCTCCTTCGACGAGATCGCCGACGAGGCCGAACTCGACCTGGCGATGCAGTGGACCTCGGGGTACTCCGAGACGATCCTCTCGTTCGCCAACAACATCCACACCCACGAGGGCGGCACCCACGAGGAGGGGGTTCGTACCGCCCTGACCAGGGCGATCAACGACTTCGCTCGGGAACGAGGCCTCCTCAAGGAGAAGGACGAGAACCTCGCCGGCGAGGACATCCGCGAGGGCCTCACCGGGGTCATCTCCGTCAAGGTCCGCCAACCCCAGTTCGAGGGCCAGACCAAGACGAAGCTGGGCAACACCGAGGTGCGGTCCTTCGTCCAGGTGGCGATGAACAAGGCGTTCCCCGAATGGCTCAACCGCTACCCGGGCGAGGCCCGGCAGATCGTCGACAAGTGCATCACCGCCTCCCGGGCGCGCCTGGCGGCCAGGGCGGCGCGCGACCTCACCCGCCGCAAGAGCCTGCTCGAGTCGTCGGGACTACCCGGGAAACTGGCCGACTGCTCGTCGCGTGAGCCGGCGATGAGCGAGCTGTTCATCGTCGAGGGCGACTCGGCCGGCGGCTCGGCCAAGCAGGCGCGCAACGCCGAGTTCCAGGCGATCCTGCCGATCCGGGGCAAGATCATCAACGTCGAGAAGGCCCGGCTGGCCAGGGTCCTCGAGAACAACGAGATCCAGTCGCTGATCACCGCCATCGGCACCGGCATCGGCGACGAGTTCGACCTCTCCAAGGCCCGCTATCACCGGATCGTGATCCTCACCGACGCCGACGTCGACGGCGCCCACATCCGCACGCTGCTCCTCACCTTCTTCTTCCGGCACATGCCCGCCCTCATCGACGCCGGGTACGTCTACGTGGCCCAGCCGCCGCTGTATCAACTCAAGACCGGCAAGGAAGAGGCGTACGCCTACTCCGATGCCGAACTCGACGAACTGAAGGCGGGCCTCAACGGGAAGAAGCCGACCATCCAGCGGTACAAGGGCCTTGGTGAGATGAACGCGATCCAACTGTGGGACACCACCATGGACCCCGCCCAGCGGGTGTTCCTCAGGGTCGAATTGGAGAACGCGGTCCTCGCCGACGACATCTTCCAGACCCTCATGGGCGACGACGTCGAGGCGAGGAGGACCTTCATCCAGCGCAACGCCAAAGACGTCCGGTTCCTGGATTTCTGAGATGAAGATGCGATTCGTAATTCGCAATTCGCAACTCGTAGGAAGCGTCCGTGCTCGCCGACTCCCGTGCGCCACCCTTGCCAATTGCCAATTGCCAATTGCCAATAGCGCCCCGAGGGCGTCGTGACCACCGACGACCAGCCCGCCTCCCGGGTCGAGCTCGTGGACATCGAGCAGGAGGTCAAGTCCTCCTTCCTCGAGTACGCCATGTCGGTCATCGTGTCGCGGGCTCTGCCCGACGTGCGGGACGGGCTCAAGCCGGTGCACCGGCGGATCCTCTATTCGATGTACGACTCGGGGAGCCGGCCGAATGCCCCCTTCCGCAAGAGCGCTCGCGTCGTCGGCGACGTCATGGGCTGGTTCCACCCCCACTCCGGTGAGGCCATCTACGACGCCATGGTCCGCCTCGGCCAGGAGTTCTCCACCCGCTATCCCGTCATCCAGCCGCAAGGCAACTTCGGCACGGTGGAGGATCCGCCCGCGGCGATGCGCTACACCGAGGCGCGGCTCGAGCAGCTCGCCATGCACATGCTCGACGGGATCGACGAGGACACCGTCGAGTTCGTGGACAACTATTCGGGAGAGCGCCAGGAGCCGACGGTGCTTCCGGCTCGCTTCCCCAACCTTCTCGCCAACGGATCCACCGGAATCGCGGTGGGCATGGCCACCAACATCCCTCCCCACAACCTGACCGAGATCATCGAAGCCACCGTCCACGTCATCAACAACCCCGACGCCACCGCCGACGAACTCCTCCAGTTCGTCAAGGGCCCCGACTTCCCGACCGGCGCCTACATCGTCGGCACCAGGGGTTCGCGCGAGGCACTCCTCACCGGCCACGGATCGGTGAAGATGCGCGCCGTCGCCGAGGTGGAGGAAATCCGCAAGGGCCGCACCGCCATCGTGGTCACCGAGGTGCCCTATCAGGTGTCGCGGGACCGGATCATGGAGAAGATCGCCGACCTGGTCCGCGACAAGAGGATCACCGGCATCTCCGACCTGCGCGACGAGAGCGATCGCACCGGCATGAGGCTCGTCATCGAACTGAAGCGCGAGGCCGTCCCTCAGGTCGTGCTCAACCAGCTGTACAAGAACACCCAGCTGCAAGAGAACTTCAGCGTCAACATGGTCGCCCTCGTCGACGGCGTCCCGCGGACGCTGAACCTCGTCCAGATGGTGGGGTACTACATCGACCACCAGATGGAGGTGGTCGAGCGCCGCACCAAGTTCCGCCTCGCCAAGGCCGAGGCCAGGGCGCACATCGTCGAGGGTCTGCTCATCGCCCTCGACAACATCGACGCGGTCGTCAAGATCATCAGAGGATCCAAGGACACCGACGCGGCGCGGGTCGCCCTGATGAAGCAGTTCAAGCTGTCCGAGATCCAGGCGACCCACATCCTCGACATGCCGCTGCGCCGCCTCACCGCATTGGAGACCGGCAAGCTACGCGAGGAGTACGCGGAGCTGCAGAAGCTCATGAAATACCTCACCGGCCTGCTGAAGAGCCCGGCAAAGCGCCGGCAACTCATCGCCGACGAACTCACCGAGATCAAGGAGAAGTTCGGAGACGAGCGGCGCAGCGTGTTCATCCCCGACGACGGCGACATGACCCTCGAGGACCTCATCGCCGACGAGGAGATCGTGGTGACCGTCACCGCCAACGGGTACGTCAAGGCGGTCAACGCGTCGGCCTACAAGAAGCAGGGGAGGGGCGGCCGGGGGGTCAAGGCGGAGAACCTCCGCGAAGACGACGTGATCGAGCACCTCGTCCACACCACCGCGCATGCCTATCTGTTGTTCTTCACCAACCGCGGCAAGGTGTACCGGATCAAGGCCCACGAACTGCCCCGCAAGGACCGGACCGCCAAGGGTGTGCTCTCCCAGTCGGTGATGCCGCTCGGCCCCCAGGAGAGGATCGAGGCGGTCATCGACATGCGCGACTACGAGACCTCGCGCTACCTGGTGATGGCCACCAAGGCGGGCCAGGTCAAGAAGACCGAGTTCAAGGAGTACGACAGTCGCAACGCCACGCTGGTGGCGATCCGGCTCGGGGACGGGGACGAGGTCGTCGCGGTGCGCACCACGATGGGTCGCAACGACCTGCTCCTCTTCACGTCCGAGGGCATGGGGATCCGCTTCAAGGAGACCGACCTGCGGGCGATGGGGCGCGACACCCAGGGAGTCCGGGGCATCCGACTCCGCGAAGGCGACCGGGTGGTGTCGGCCGCGTCCAGCCAGGACGGCGACGAGGTGCTCCTGCTCACCACCGGTGGGTACGGCAAGCGGACCAAGCTCTCCGAGTTTCGCCGCCAACAGCGCGGCGGAGTCGGACTCAAGGCGATCAAACTGACCCGGGTGCGCGGCAAGCTCGTCGCCGCCCGCGCCGTGTCGCCCAACTCGGAGATCTTCGTCACCTCGACCGACGGTGTCGTGATCCGCACCGGTACCGACACCATTTCGCGCCAGAAGAGGGATGCGTCCGGGGTGAAGGTCATGAGCACCACCGCGGGAGCCGAGATCTCGGCGTTCGCCCCGGTGCCACCGGAGCCGGAGACGGAAGCGGAGTAGCCCCCGGTTCGCGGGGCGAGACGGGTGTCTGCTGTCGTCTCGCCGATATCCCGAGCGAAACACCCAAGCGAAAGTAACCTGCCTGGGGTCACCCGAGGAGCGCCATGGCCGTGCAACGAGTCCGGCGAGTGATCCGGAAAATCGACCCGTGGACCGTTCTCAAGGTCTCGCTGGTCTTCAACGCGATCATGGCGCTCGTCTTCGTCCTCGGAACCGTGATCTTCTGGTCGATCTTCGTCAACGCCGGCATCCCGCAGAAGATCAACGACCTGGCGCTGCTCATCGGGCTCGAAAACGGCATCAACCTCGACGGGGCGGTCTACTTCCGCATCGTCCTGCTGCTCTCGGTGATCGGCACGATCCTCGTCACCGGCTTCCTCACGCTCGGGTCGGTGGTCTACAACCTGATCTCCGACCTGGTCGGCGGTCTCGAAGTGATCGTGCTCGAAGAGACGGTGGCCCCCCAGGTGGCCCGTCCCCGGGTCACGCTCCCCACGGCCCGGCGCCCCGTGGTCGTCCCCGCGGCACGGCGGGGGATCCTCCCCACCATCAAGGCGGCGGTCCGGCCCAAGGCGGAGCCGGTCGTCCCAGAGTCCGAAGTCGAGCGGACCGGGTCGTAGCGTCCCCGGGTTCCTCTCCCCCCGTGGGGAGGGATTCTCACGGCACCGACGCGCTACTGCGTGAACGCCGCCACGCCCAACCCGACGCGGAGGGCCGCCGAGAGAAACGCCTCCGGGGAGTCACCGGGGCGATGGAGGCCAGGTCCGAATCCGCCGGCGAGCACGGCGAGCGCTCCCGCGGCGAGAGCGATCCCCTCGAGGTGCTCACGGTTGTCGGCCACGCCGACCACACGCTGCACCCGGTCGCCCCCAACCCGGCCGTTCACGGTGGCGACCGCCCCCGCCCACTCGCCGTCGACGGGGACCTCGACGTGAGTCGGAGCCCGGCCGACGATGCGGCCCCAGCGGGCGCCCACCGGATCGGGGAATGCCGCGGCCGTGCCCCGATGGAGCGGCTTGCCGGGGACCGTCCAGGCCATGGTGACCGAGGTGACCTCATCGCTCCGAGCCACTTCGTGGGATGCCAGCGAGACGGCGATGGCGGCGACCGACCCCGAACCGACCAGCAGCGTCAGCCCGGCGGCGGCATACCGCCCGTCGAGGTCGGGCTCGACGCTCTCGGCCGTCACCACACAGGGGATGCCGTCGTCGAGGGCGATGCCGGCGAAGGCCGATGCAGCGTCGGCGTCGTCGGTGACGAGGATGTCGAACCCGGTCAGCTCACGGATGGCGATGGTTCGCCGGTCGGCGACGTTCGATCCGTCGTACCCGTACAACCCGAGAGCCGTGAGGTCGCGTTCGGCGAGAAGGACTCGGGTGGCGCGCCTTCCCGCATCACGAGTGGCGTTGAGCGCGATTCTCATCGGACGCTGCGTCCGGTCAAACCGGCTCCCAGCTGCCCGCCTCCTCCGAGGAGTCGCCACGCATCCGCAGGATGGCGAGCGCAGCAACGGCAACGGCGGCAACGACGAGCAGAATCCGATTGCGCTGAGCCATGAAGCAGGCAGTGTAGGGAATCGCGCGTCTTGCTCCCCCTCCC
>DATECY010000165.1:0-6524 GCA_035286665.1 Acidimicrobiia bacterium | reverse complement strand
ATTACCCAGTTCAGGTTCTTCGGGTCGGCGGCGCAACGGCCGCCCTCTCAGCTCGGGTGAGCTCCCCGGAGTGTTTGCGGGATTCAGTGTAGGAGGCCGTGGTGCGGTCCGGGCTCGCGTCGCTCATCGCCTTTCGCTCATCGCCAGTTCCCCCTTGACAATTTGACATCACTATGACATCATGACGCTGTCATATAGACACCGAGATGACAGGAGCATGACTAATGTGGTATTCGACAGAGACGGTCCTGGCGCTCTACCGATCGATGCAGGGTGACCGGGCACGGCGGATGCGACCCCTCGCTCGCCGTCGCCGGCGGAGCGAGGTCACGAGCGACGTCAGCAGGGTCGCCGCCCTGGCGGTGGCGAGGTGAACCGGGAGGTTCCGATGGACACGACGATGGCGATGGCCCGACTCACCGGTGCGGTCGAACAGCAAGTGCTCGTCGCCGGAGGTGATCCCGAGGTCGAGGCCGCCGCCCGGGCACTGCTGTCGGCGCTCGAACCGGCGGTCCGCCAATTGGCGTACGACCTCGCCGAGCAGGCCGCCGCCGAGGTGACTTCCCAGCTTCCTGCACACGACGTGGACGTCGTGCTCGCCGCCGGAGAGCCGTCGTTGCGGGTACGGCAGATCGAGGCGACCGATGCACCGTCCGCGGGCGAGTCGCTCGACGCCCGGATCACCCTGCGGCTCCCGCCGACGCTCAAGGAGCTCGTCGAATCCGCCGCCGAGGAGCGCGGTGAGTCACTCAACACCTGGCTGCTCAAGACGCTGTCCACACGGGCGGACGAAGGCGGCCGACGCCGCTCCCGCCGGGTCACCGGGACGATCGAGACGTGAGAGAACACACCTTCCCCATCACCGGCACTCCGCGGGTGTCGTTCCGGCTGCCGCTGGGCGACGCCAGGATCGTCGCGGGCGCCCCGGGCGAGGTATCCGTGGTCCTCGACGGGCGCGATGCCACCGTCGGCCGATTCATCGTCGAGGTACGCGACGGGGAGGTGGTCGTCGAGCCCGAACGCAGCTCACCGATCCGCTGGTCGTCGGTGGACCTCACCATCCGCATCGGCGAGCCTGCCGACGTCAGGGCGCGTTTGACCTCTGCCGATCTCACCACGGCGACGACCCTCGCCGCGATCCACGTCGAGAGCGCATCGGGAGATCTCGCCATCGGCGACGTGCTCGGCGACGCCACCATTCACTCCGCATCCGGCGACCTGCGGCTCGGCCGGGTGGCGGGGCGGCTCGATGCCGCCGTCGCCTCGGGCGACGTCAGGGCGGAGGCGGTTGCGGGTGGGGCTTCGCTCAAGTCGGCGTCGGGTGACGTCTACCTCGGTGACGCCTCCGGCGAAGTCATCGTCAGGACGGCGTCGGGCGACGTCACCGTCGCCCGATTCGACGGTTCGTGGCTCGACGTCAAGAGCCTGTCGGGAGACGTGACCGTGGGCGTGGTCCCCGGCCGGCGGCTCGAGGTGTCGTTCCAGACCCTGTCGGGTGACGTGCGCACCGACTTCCCCGTGAGCTCCGGAGGTGAGGGCGGCACCGGCCGGCTGGCGTTGAAGACGGTCTCCGGGGACATCGTCGTTCAGGGTGCTTCGGGCTGACCGCCGGGCCCTTGGATCACCCGCGTTCACCGGTGAAGAAGAGCCTTCGGGGCTCACCGACCCCGGTGTGTCGCCCGGCTGAGGGCGACGGCGGCCTCGACGGCAGGAAGCGCCGCTTCGGCGAACAGCGCGTGCCCGCTGTCGCCGGCGTGGAAGAGGTCACCGCCGAACAGTGACGGGTCCTCCCCGAAGGCGGTGCGGATGCTGCCCCGGGTGTGGACCTTGATCGCGTGACGAGAGCGGGTGCATGCCTCCCGCGCCACACGGTCGAAGGCGTCCGAGCGGCGGGTCGCCCAGCCTCGCAACGTGGCGGGGAGTCGGGGGATGGACCCCATGTCG
Organism: Acidimicrobiia bacterium; assembly: GCA_035286665.1. GTDB lineage: Bacteria > Actinomycetota > Acidimicrobiia > Spongiisociales > UBA11373 > RBG-16-68-21. Next base: position 4,580 of record DATECY010000165.1, on the reverse strand, counting down.
CCCATCCCGTAGACGACCACGGCGGCGCCGGAGTCCTCCAGCCGGTCGACGATCACCTGGAGCTCGACTCGGTACCGCGCCGGGGTGCCGCCGCGAAGCGCATCGTTGGCACCGATCGACACCAGGGCGACGTCCGGCTCGAGGCGGATGGCCTCGGCGAGCTGGCCTTCGATGACGTCGCGTGCCTTGGCTCCCCCTACCGCAACGCTGACCAACTCCACCCGGAATCGGCCGGCGAGGGAACGCGCCACCCGTCGGACCCATGTCGCATCGAGGTCCTCCACTCCGGGGGCGGTGATCGACGAGTCGCCGAGCGCGACGATGCGCAGGAGTGGCAAATCCGGGTCGCCGAAGGTCCCCGAAGGGTCCTGATTGGGGAAGGACGGGAGATCCGGGCGATGAACGGCTCGGAGGAGTTGGGTGGCGACGAAAGCGGCGGCGGCCGCCGGGATCATGGCCAGAGCGCGTCGTGTCGTGCCCACGGTTGGGGGATGATATCTCCCTCCGGCTTGACCGGGTGGGCGTCGCGCCCACAGGATGCGACCCACACGGCGAGGGAGAGGCATGCGACTCGGCCTGAACATCGGGTATGCAGGGGCGAAGGTGGATGCGCGGCTCGACCTCGTGCTCGAGGCCGACCGTCTCGGCTACGACTCGGTGTGGGTGGCCGAGGCGTATGGCAGCGACGCGGTGACGATCCTCGCCTGGTACGGGGCGCTCACGGAACGGATTCGACTGGGCAGTGCCATCATGCAGATGCCGGCGCGCACTCCGGCGATGACCGCCATGACCGCGGTGACACTGTCGGAGTTGTCGGGCGGGCGCTTCACGCTCGGCCTGGGGATGTCGGGTCCCCAGGTGGTCGAAGGCTGGCACGGGCGCCCCTACGGGAAGCCGCTCGCCGTCACCAGGGAGTACGTCGAGATCATTCGCAAGATCGTGTCCCGTGAGGCCCGGCTCCGCTTCGAAGGGGAGTTCCATCGGATCCCCTACGACGGCCCGGGAGCCAGCGGGCTCGGCAAGACACTGCGGTTGACGATCCACCCCAGTCACGAGATCCCGATCTACTTGGCCGCGATCGGGCCGAAGAACGTCGCTCTCGCCGCCGAGATCGCCGATGGGTGGCTCCCGTTCTGGTACTCGCCCTACCGGGGGGCAGCGGTGTTCGATCCTGCGCTCGAGGCGGGGTTCGCCGCCTCCGGCGACCCCGGGAAGCGAGAGCGATTCGAGGTCGTCCCCTCGGTCCCGGCCGCGGTGACCGACGACCTCGACCAGGCTCGATGGGCGGTGCGTCCTCTGCTGGCGCTCTACGTGGGCGGGATGGGAGCCAAGGGCAAGAACTTCTACTTCGACCTGGTCTGCCGTTATGGCTACGAGGAGGCGGCCACCAAGGTCCAGGAGCTCTACCTGCAGGGAAAGCGTGAGGAGGCGATGGCAGAGCTTCCCGATGCTCTCGTCGACGAGGTGGCACTGCTCGGCACCAAGGAACGGCTTCGTGACAAGCTGGCGGCGTGGGAAGAAGCCGGGGTCACCACCCTGTGCGTGTGGGCGCAGGATCTGCGGACGCTGCGGACCCTCGCCGAGTTGGTCCTCTAACGGCGCGCCGAGACGCGATCGGCCACGTGCCACAGGAGGCCGGAGGCCGCGAAGGCGCCGAGCCCGGCGTACGCCCAGTCGTATGCTCCGAAGGCCGCGGCGGCGAACAGGCACCCCGCTCCGGCGAAGGCCGCCAGGCCGGTCAGGATCGACAGCGGGGTTGCCGACCACACGGGCAGTGAGTCGGTGAGGCGGTCGATGAGCATTGCCGGGGCAGGCTACCGCACCTACATTCGTGCCACCGAGAAAGGTTCACGTGTCAGATTCGATGGCAGCGGTCGCCGGGTTGCTCCGCGAGACGGCGGAAGCGCACCACGCGGCCTACCGCGAGACGAACGGCTTCGACCCGGAATGGCCGCTGTGGTACGCCGGGCATCTCATCGAGCCCCTCCGAGTCCTCGGGTTGCAGCTCACCAAGAGCGTCGTCGTCTTCGTTCTCGTCGGCGCCGAGCACGACCATCCCGATGCCGGAGCCGTGTGGCCTGAGGCATACGCTCGCCGCCTCATCGCCGAGGCCCGATGAGCATCAAGGAGACGGTCGACGGCGGCGATCTGGACGCGCTCATCCGGCTCGTCGACGGATTGTGCTCGTCGCGCGACTGGGACGGCGTGGTCGAGGTGCGCGATCGATGCCGCCATGCCCTCGAGCGCGGGCTCCAGCTGTGGTCGGCGGCGGAATTCGCCGAGTATCGGCTCGCACTCGAGGCTCCCGGTTCCTACGCCGGTGCGGTGCTCGTGGAGGGTGCCGGCCGGTTCGCCCTCGGACCCCTGTGGGAGGTGGCGGCCGGCCGCCACACCTGGGCGGAACTGAGCCCGCACATTCCCGATGGCCCGGCGCGCGCCCTGTCTGCTCACGAGCGGGTGGTCCGGGGCGAGGATCTCCGAGACGATGATTCGATCGACCATGGAGTGCTCGACCTCCCACTGAGGCTCCAGGCCTGGGAGTCGGAGTACCCGCCCGCCGAATACCAGTCCTCCAAGGCGGCGTTCCCGACACCGGCGACCCCGGCCTTGGTGCCCGTCGCACTCCCGGCTGCGGGCGCGGTCATCGACGACGACGAGGTCACCGAGGCATTGGTGGCTCTGGCGGCGCCGTGGTTGGAGCACTCCAACGGCGTGGTGGCGGCCGTGGCCGTCACCGGGACCGCCGAGGCGGCGATCGCGGCGACCGGCAGGAGCGAGGCGCTCGTGGCCGTGGTCGACGCCCCGACCGCGCTGGCGACGATGGCCTGGACCGGAGCCAGCGGGGGAGCGTACGGCCGGCGGCGGGGAACCCCGATGGGCCGGTTCGGTGCGTGGTGGGCGGCGGCGGCGATCTCCGGCGTGGAGTGGCCGCCCGACCCGGAGGGCTTCGCCGATGCGATCGGCGCGGTGCGGTGGATGCTCTGGGAACCGGTGGGGACTCCGCCGGGATGGTCGGGGTCGATCGCCGCGGAGCGGGACGGCCGGGCATGGGCGCTCCTGGCGGTGGACAATCATCGGGACACCGACGTACTCGCCGAGGGGGGCGCGTGATCCCGATCGCCGAGATCCGTGCCGCGCAGCGGCGGATCGGCCCCTTTGTGAAGCGAACGCCGCTGGTGTCGAGCGGCGCGCTCTCCGAACGGCTCGGGACCAGGGTGTCGCTGAAGCTGGAGAACTTCCAGAAGACCGGGTCGTTCAAACCGCGCGGCGCACTCAACGAGGTGCTGCTCCTCGACTCGGGGGTGCGGGCCCGCGGGGTCGTCGGGTGGAGCGGGGGCAACTTCGCCCAGGGCTTGGCATACGCCGGCGGCGTCGTGGGAATCCCCACCACGATCGTGATGCCCGAGGGCACCCGGCCCAACTACGTGGCGGCGACACGGGGCTACGGCGCCGAGGTCGAACTGGTGCCGGGGGTCGCCGAGTCGCTCGCATACGCCCGGTCGCTGGCGGCCGACGGGCGGCCGTTCATGCACCCGTTCGACGACCCGAACATGATGGCCGGCAACGGCACCCTCGGGATCGAAGTGGTCGATGACGCCCCCGATGTCACCGACGTGTTCGTCAGCATCGGCGGAGGGGGTCTCATCGCCGGGATGGCCGGCGCGGTGAAGGCGCTGGTGCCGGGGGCGCGGGTGTGGGGGGTGGAGACCGAGGGAGCCCACGGCATGCGTCTCGCCCTCGATGCGGGCCACCCGGTCGACATGACGCCCACCTCGATCGCCCGGACGCTGGGTGCCCCCCGAGTCTCCGCCCGGGCCCTGGAGATCGTGCAGGCGTTGGTCGAGGACGTGATCGTGGTCTCCGACGGCGCTGCCATCGACGGCGTGATCACACTCCTGGAGCGGGCCAAGGTGCTGGCGGAGCCGGCGGCGGCGTGCACGGTCCCCGCCGCCGAGAAGGTGGCGGGCCGCCTCGGCTCGCACGTCGTGCTGGTGATCTGCGGCGGCAACGTCTCGGTGGACGACCTGGCCGAGTGGGTGAAGGAGTAGGCAGGTACCAGTCACCCCTTGCCGGCACGACATGCGCGTTCGGGTTCTGTCCTGCGCATTGCGCATCGCGCATCGCGGTCACACCACGTAGTCGGGGAGGTCGGTCTCGAGGTGGCGGACCCGTGGTCGGGCGTAGCCGAGAACGGCGATCAGGGTGGTCAGGAGCCCGGCGACGATGAACATGAAGCCGACCCCGCGACCGGGCCCGGTGCCGATGACGGCGCCCACAGAGGATGCCAATCCGCCGTCCTTGGCGAGCAGCGGCTCGAACACCTTGTCGGCGAGGGGACCGGCGGCGAGGATGGCGATCGGAGCGATGGCAGACGACACCATCCGCCGGATCGCGAAGACCCGACCCTGGACGGCCGGCGGGACCTTGAGTTGCCACAGCACCTGGCTCGAGGTGTTGGCCACCGGGACCACCGCCATGAGGATGAATCCAGAGACGGCGATGAGCGGGATCGAGGCTCGGGCTCCCATGGCCGCCACTGCGATTCCGCCGGTGGCGATGGCGATCATCATGCCGCGTAC
>DATECY010000164.1:0-4656 GCA_035286665.1 Acidimicrobiia bacterium | reverse complement strand
CCCGGGGACCATCATTGAAACCACATCCCCCTCGGCATTCGATTGGTCCTCCGGCGACGTGAGGGACGGAGCACGGTTCACGTTGGTGACGGCCCAGGTGAAGGCGTCGGTGACGGTATTGCCACCCGCGTCCGCGGCGGTCACCGTCACCGAGTAGGGGGACCCCGAAGCCGCCGCGTACGACACCGTGCCCGAGATCAGACCCGTCGCCGAGTCGATGGCCACCCCTGCCGGGAACCCGGTCGCCGAGTAGGTGACGGAGTCTCCGAGGGGATCGGTGGCGTGGGACGAGAACGACACGGCCGTGCCTTCGGGATCGGTACGGTTCCCCAGGTCCTGGTCGAAGGTGGGCGGATAGTCGAGGTTGGCGAACGAGAAGGCGTCGAGACGCTCCTTGTCCTCGTTGAACCCGAGATCTCCACCCTCCCAGGCGACGACGGCCTGGACCGTCGCCGTCGCCGACACCGACGTCCGGCCGACGATGAGGCTGATGAGGCTGTACCGGCTCACCGCGGTGTCGCCGATGAGGGCGTCCTTGTCGGTCGTCACGACGATCGCACCCTTGGGAAACGGCCATCCGTAGCCGGTCTCGACGAGATCCACGCCCCAGAACTGGTTCGAGAACCCGAAGTCCTCACCTTGGATGAGTCTCGTGATGGTGCCCGCGGTCGAGCCCGCCCCCGCCGACGTCGCGACGTACTCCCACACGTCGTCGTCTTCGGCCCCGCCGGCCCGCGTCATCAGGAACGATCCTGCGGGAAGGGTCACTTCTCCGACCTGCGTCGCCTGCTCGACGAGCGTGACGCCCCGAACCTCGGCACCGAGAGGGTTCTGCAGCACGATGGTGAACGAACCGGAGGTGTAGTCGCCCGGCGTGGCCGGCCGGAAGCGCCCAATGTCCTCCTTCTTGAATGCGATCGGCCCATTGGTTCCGGTCAGGGTGACATCGGCGGCGAGCGAGAACAGCAGGTCACCGCTCTGGAGGGCCACCGATCCGCCGATGGTCAGATTCGTGCCGACCACGTGGAGTCCGTCGACGTCGACGTTCCCGAAGACGGCATCCCAGTCGGCGACGGTGCTCAGCGTCCCCGATGTGGTGCCCGGCTCGTAGTGGGTGCCCGGAGGTCCGAACTTGGCGATCGCCCCGTCCTTGAGGTTGGTGACTCCGCTCGGGCCGGTCGTCGTGTCGTCCTTGATGCTGAACCACAGGCTGGGACCGATCTCGGACGCGGGCACCGCCTGGATGCGGACGTCGTCGAGGTAGATCTCGTCGCTGTGAGCGGCGCCGCTGGAGAGCACGCGGATGGTGGTCTCCGCGCTGATGTACGGGGTCACGTCGAACCCCCGCGGCACGGGGGCGTCGACATTCCCCGTCACGTCGTAGGTGGCGAGCGTCGTCCAGGGCCCCGACGCGGTCGGGGCGATGGCAAGGTCGAATGACGTACCACCTGGACTGTCCTGCTCGAGGCCGTAGTTGAACGTCAGCACCGCGGCGCCGGCGCCGGACAGGTCCGCCGACCGCTGCGCTCCGAGGCTGGTGCCGGCGATTTCGTCGTTGACCCGCAGGCAGTTCCCCGAAGCACACCGCAGCGCCCACGAGCCGACGCGCACCCTGCCGGCATCGGCTCCGTCGGCTTCGCCGATCTCGGTCCACGGACCCGACCACGACAGCGTGCCCGTGTCGCCGGCGAAGCTCCCGGCGACTGAGAAGGAATCCTGATAGGTCCCATTGGATGCAGCCCGAGCCGATGGCAGCACGGCAAGGACCGCAGCCCCGACCATGGCGGCCGTGACGGCACCGACCACTACGCGGACGACCCGGGCGGGGCGCGAGCGCGTGCGCGCCGACCGCACCGTCCGAGCGTACGCCCAAGTGCGACACGACCTCATGGGAACGTATCGGCGGGATTCCGTCGACATACCGGTGTCAAGCAGCCGACATCCACGATGACTAGTTCCTCCCTCCGAGGGCTCGAAGGGTCTCGCGGGCGACCGCGGTCGCATCCGTCCGTCGCTCCGACATGGCGCCGTGGTGCCCGGATTCCCGGTAGCCCGAGCGCTCGTCGGTGGTCGCCAGGGGTACGCGGACGACGAAGCAGGTCCAGCCTTGGCGACGCTCGTACCAAACGGCGCCGCCCATCCCCTCGGTGAGGGCACGAACGATCGAGAGGCCGAGGCCCACCGACCCCAACACCAGCGGCAGATCGCCTTGGTGGAGGAAACGCTGGAACAGGCGGTCGTGGAGTTCCTCGGGAATCCCTTCGCCGTCGTCTTCGACCCGGACCTCGTACCAGCCGGCCACGATCCTGCCGATGATCCGCACCGACGCCCCCCCGTACTTGTTGGCGTTGGAGATGAGGTTGCGCACGACTTGACGGAGGCGGAGCCGGTCGCTGCGAACCAGAGCGGGCTGGCAGTCCACGCCGATCGCGGCCCCGGACCGGCGCATTGGAAGGACGACCTCCCGAACCTCGTCGAGGGCATTGATGTTCTCGAACTGGTAGTGCAGGGCGCCGGCATCGAGACGGGCGGTGGTGAGGAGGTCGTCGACCATCCGCGAGAGGTCGTTGGTCTCACTGATGATCATTCCCGTCATCTCGAGCGAGGATTCGGAACCCTGGACAGCCGAGTCCTCCTCGAGGAGATGGGCGAGGCCGAAGATCGATGTCAACGGCGTACGCAGCTCATGGGACGCGTTGGCCACGAACTCGTCCCGTGCCTTGTTCAATTCCTTCTCGGTGTCGAGGCGCACCTCGAGATCGCGCTGGCGTTGCTGGCGCCGCGACAGCTCCCGGTAGATGACGATCGCCGCCGTCGGCACCAGGAATGCGACCAGGAACCGGGCGATGTCGCCGATCCGCCCCATCAAGGCATTGGCCGCCGCCACCTCACCGGCCTGATGGTCCCGCTCCACGACCACGTATCCGATGAGCGCCCTGAAGCTCCGATCCAGTGATTCGACGGCGATCGCCTCCGCGCCGTCGACGTCGCCGGCGTCGAGACGATCGAGCACGTCGCCAACCGTGACAGAGAACGTGGCAGCCGAGGACTGGATCCCGGCGTCGACGTTGCCGGTGGCGTCACTCATTCCTTGCAGAGCCGATTCGAGATCGTCGAGGGCGAGACGGGTCTCAGACTCGGAGAGATCGATACCGTCGCCGGCGTCGAACTCGAAGTCCCGTTCGAGGATGCTGAGGTGGGCCGCCAGGCCGGATTGGGATCGGGCGACGGTGGCGGCGCGCAGGGCCTCGTCGGCGTTGTGGAGCGCCGCCGCATGGGCCGCAACCCCCCGGCTGCCGTAGGCGATGGAGAACACGAGCGCGAACACGACGACGATCGCCACACCCGCCCCGAGGGTCAGGGCGGCGAGTCGTCCGCGTCTCTTGGGGGCCCCGACGGCTTCCCGGTCGGGGTGGCGTCGTGTCCTGCGTGCCATCGAGGGTGTATCGGGCGGACATTTGGGTCGATTGACCCGTTCGGTCAGGGCGCACGCCGGCCTCCGCCGTGGCAATCTTGTGGGCACGAGGCCCAAGGAGGCAGGTTTGATCGTCGGCGTCCCGAGGGAAATCAAGACCGAGGAGTACCGGGTGGCATTGACACCCGTCGGGGTGCGGGAATTGGCGGAGCACGGCCACGGGATCCTGGTCGAAGCCGGGGCCGGGGTGGGCTCGTCGATCCCTGATGATGCCTATGCGGCCGTAGGGGCCCGGATCGTCCCGACGGCCGCCGACGTCTTCTCGTCGGCCGACATGATCGTCAAGGTCAAGGAACCGCAGCCGTCGGAGATCGCCATGATGGAATCGCGGCATCTCCTCTTCACCTACCTGCACCTGGCGGCCTATCCGGAGGAGGCCAAGGGCCTCATCGCTTCAGGGGCAATGGCCATTGCCTACGAAACGGTCCAACTCGCCAACGGCATGCTTCCCCTTCTCGCCCCGATGAGCGAGATCGCCGGCCGCATGGCCGTCCAGGCCGGCGCCCACTACCTCGAACGCCCCCGTGGAGGCCGCGGCGTCCTCATGGGCGGCGTGCCCGGCGTCTCCCCCGCCAAGGTGACGGTCCTCGGGGCCGGCATGGCGGGCAGGAACGCGGCCATGATCGCCGCCGGCATGGGCGCCGAGGTGACCGTGCTCGACCTCAACGTCACCCCACTGCGCCATCTCGACGAGTTGCGATGGGGCCGGGTGAGCACGGTGAGATCGTCGGTGCTTGCCGTCGAGCATTTCGTCTCCGATTCCGACCTCGTCGTGGGCGCCGTCCTCGTGCCGGGGGCCCGTGCTCCGATCGTGGTGTCCGACCAGATGATCTCCGAGATGCGCCCCGGAAGCGTGGTGGTGGACATCTCCATCGACCAGGGCGGATGCATCGCCACGGCGCATGAGACCACCCACACCAACCCGGTGTACGAGGTGCACGGAGTGCTCCACTACGCGGTCGGCAACATCCCCGGAGCGGTGCCGAACACGGCTACCTACGCCCTCACCAACGCAACGCTGCCCTACGTGATCGCCCTCGCCGACGGGGTCCGCAACGCCGTGATCCGCCATCCCGAGTTGCTGGGCGGAGTCAACGTCGCCGCCGGAGCCGTCACCAACGAGGCGGTTGCGGAGTCCCTCGGAGCCGACCTGGTGAGTGCCGCGGCGGCAGTGGGGATCT
>DATECY010000163.1:0-6805 GCA_035286665.1 Acidimicrobiia bacterium | reverse complement strand
TCCGTACGGGGCGATCGGACTGGCGACCGTCGTCGCGCTTGCGGCCGGGGCCTCGTTCGTATGGCCGCGGCCCGAGCCCAAAGAGCACGGCACGAGGGCCGTCGTGGAGGGTGTGTGGGCGGTCGGTGATCGGGTGGTGCTCATCGACGACGTGGCGACGACCGGAGCGAGTGCGGTGGCGGCGGCCGAGAGGTTGCGGGAAGCCGGCCTCGTGGTCGAGGACGCCGTGGTGCTCATCGAGCGTGATCCGGGGGCCCGTGCCGCGCTCGGCGACATCGGCATCCGGCTCCACGCCGTGTCCACTCTGGCACGGATCGTCGACGACCTGTCCCGGGCGGGTGCGATCTCTGCGGAGCAGGCGGCGGCGGTCGGCGAGTTCCTCGGGCGATGATCTACCGGGCGGCGCGCGCCGTTGGATTTCGCATGGATCCCGAGCGCGCCCACGGCATGGCCCTCGGGATGGTGCGCCTCGGCCGGCCGCTCGCTTCTCTTCGGCGGAGGCGATGGGATCACCACGGGGTCGAGGCGTTCGGACTGCGATTCCGCAACCCGGTCGGACTTGCCGCCGGGTACGACAAGGATGCCACCGCGTGGCGGGCACTGGCCGCGCTCGGTTTCGGCCACATCGAGATCGGCACCGTCACCCCGCGGCCTCAGCCGGGCAACCAGCGTCCCAGGATCACCCGGCACGTCGATCAACGCGCCCTGGTCAATCGGATGGGGTTTCCATCCCATGGCGCCGAGGCCGTCGCCGCGCGGCTGGGCGGCACCCGGCCCGGCGATGTGGTCGTGGGGGTCTCGATCGGGCCGAATGCGGACACGCCGGCCGACCGGCGTCTCGAGGACTATCTGCTCCTCGTCGATCGATTCGCTCCGCTCGCCGACTACTTGGCCGTCAACGTGTCGTCCCCGAACACGGCCGGTCTGCGCGATCTGCAGGGTGGTCCACTCGAGTCCCTCTTGGGTGCGATCGTCGAGTGCGCCGCGGGGACGATCCCCATCCTCGTCAAGCTGTCGCCGGATCTGGACGAGATCGCCGGGGTGGTAGCGGCCGCCGAGCGAGCAGGCGTCGATGGCCTGATCGTTGCGAACACGACGATCACGAGGCCGGAGGTGAGCGATCCCAATCCGGGAGGGCTCAGTGGGGCACCACTGCGATCGTTGGCGATGGGTCGGCTCATCGAGACGCTGGCGGCCACACGGCTTCCCGTGGTCGCTTGCGGGGGAATCATGGCCCCCGATGACGCGGTGGCGCGGCTGGGGGCCGGGGCGGTGCTCATCCAGGTGTACACCGGCCTCGTCTACGAGGGCCCCGGCCTGGTGGGGAGGATCCTGGCCGCGATCGACTGACATCGCGAGCGAAGCGCTCATGGGGCGCCGGGTCATCGGCCTCGGTGGGGGAACGCGATCCCGGGCCCGACCCAGGTGCACGCCCTCTGCTCATGTTCTTCCTGAATCTGCCGATGGGTGGGTGTCGGGGCCGTCCGGTCCGCGGACGGTCACCCGGCGGAGGAACCATGCGTCTGCTCATTCGAAGGTCGCTCCTGGCAGCGGTGATGCTTGCGGTAGGCACCCTCGCCCCCGTGGCGGGGGCGGCCGATCACCGCGACGGCACGATCCACCGCTATGGAGAAATCGTCGACCATCCGCTGGTCTTCCCCGTCATCGGAACCAACTATTTCTGGGACTCGTTCTGGGAGCCCCGGGCCAAAGATGTGCATCACGCGGTGGACATCGTGGCGGACAAGATGACGCCGGTGGTCGCCGTGTCTGCCGGCACCATCGCCTATGTCAACTGGAGCACGACCGCCGGGGATCCCAATCCGAACCCGTCGCGGTGCTGTGCGGTCGTGGTGCATCACGACGACGGCTGGGAGACGTGGTACATCCACCTGAACAACGACACGCCCGGCACCGATGACGGCCAGGGGTGGGGGATCGCTCCCGGGATCGTGGTCGGAGCGCAGGTGGCGGCCGGGGATCTGCTCGGATGGGTCGGCGACTCGGGAAACTCCGAGGACACCGTGGCCCACCTTCACCTCGAGCTGTTCGACCCCGAAGGGATCTTGGTGGACCCCTATGCCGCGCTCCGCAACGCGGAGGGCAACCAGGTATGCCTCGTGAACAGGGTCGGCAACATCGACTCGCTCCTTGGGGGGACCAAGCTCCTCAAGAGCGGTAGCACCGGGAAGGAAGTGAAGCAGCTGCAGAGATTCCTCACCGCGTTTCAGCGCGAGCCCGGTCCGGTGGATGGGGTGTTGGGTCCCCGTACCGACGGTGCCCTGCGCGCCTTTCAGGACGAGCGAGGCCTCACCGTGGATGGGGTGGTCGGGTCGCGAACGAGAGGCGAGGTGGCCGTGGTCAAGCTCTTGTCCGACAGGTCGTCCATCCTCGGCATGACCGGCCGATTGCTACGCAAGGGCATCTATGGAGGCGACGTCCGCGAGTTGCAGGCGCTGCTGCTGGTGGCCGGCGCCGACCCGGGACCGGCGGACGGCTACTACGGCTCGATGACCAAGGCTGCCGTGGCGACATTCCAGGCGCAGGTGGGGATCGATCCCGACGGCATCGTCGGTGATGCGACCCGGGCCGCGCTGATGCAGACCCTCGGGCTCACGCCACTCGTCGTCTGCGGGTGAGGACTCGGGCGCAAAGACCCCGAAAGCGTCGGGACCCGGCATCTCTGCCGGGTCCCAGCGCGTCAGTTCCGGAGGAGGAACAGCCGGTAGGAGGATCCGTCTCCGTCTGGTGCGGTACTCGCTGCCGCCTCAGGGCATAGCACGAGACACCGGATCGATCGGCTCGCCTCTGGGCGACCCCGGTACGGGATCCCAAAGAGCTCCCGCCCGCGACGAGATCGCTCCCCGGAGGCTGAAGTGTGCCGATCACACCCGATCAGCCTTCCAGCGACTGTGCGAGTGCACCCGGATCCTCCACACCGGCTCTGCGCCAAAGGGTGCAGAGTGATGCCACAGGGTGGTAGGGCCGAAGGTCCGCGGGCGACCGCGTCACACCGGTGGGAGCGGGTCGTACTGGATCCGGCGGCGCACGGCAACGGCTCTCTCAGTGGATGCAAGGCGCTGCACGAGGTGGAGGGCCATGTCGATCCCTGCCGAGACCCCCGCCGCGGTGACGACGTCGCCGGTGTCGACCCAGCGGTCGTCGGGTCGTGGCTCGATGTCGCTGCCGAGTTCGGTCATCGACTCCATCGCCGACCAGTAGGTCGTCGCCGGCCGGCCGTCGAGCAGCCCGGCGTCGGCGAAGACGAGAGCGCCGGTGCACACGCTCGTCAGCAGCGTCCCCCGATCCCGTTCGGAATGCAGCCATGAGCGGATTCGCTGATCACCGAGGTGGTCACGGGTGCCCCGCCCTCCCGGGTAGACCAGAACGTCGATCGGGGGGGCGCTGTCGAGTGAGTGATCCGGAGTGACCCTGAGGCCCTTGGCGCAGGTCACGGCCTCGCCGTCCGGCGACATCGTGAAGACGGCTACGCCGTCCTCGGGCCAACCCTGCGCCCATGAGGCGAGGACCTCCCACGGGCCGGCCCAATCGAGCTCCTCCGCCCCGTCGAACACGAAGATGCCGATGGTCGTCATTGTCCGAGTCTGCCATGGCGCCCGGCCGTTGTGGGGCCTGCGAACCAGGTGTTGCCTGTACGATCACAGGAATCCCCCCCCGACGGAGGTCACGTGTCCGACACGATTCCCTCTCGCCTGTTCGCACAGGCTGAGAAGCGTCCCGGCAGCCCGGCCTTTTTCGAGAAGGTAGGCGGCACCTACCGGCCGGCCTCGTGGTCGGAGTACGCACTCTCGGTGAGGCGTGCCGCCAAGGCGCTCATCGCAACCGGTTTCGAGCCCGGCCAACACGTGACGATCCTCGGCTTCAACACGCCGGAGTGGGTGATCCTCGACGTGGCCTGCATGGCGGCCGGCGGAGCGCCTGCCGGGATCTACGCCACCTCTTCCGCCGAAGAGGTCGCCTACATCGCCGGCCACTCGGCGTGCCCGCTGATCCTCGTCGAGAACAAGGTGCAACTCGACAAGGTGCTCGCTCACCGCGCCGAGCTTCCCGACCTGCGATGGATCGTCACGATGCGAGGGGCCCCCGAGGTGGACGACGCCGGGGTGGTGACCTGGGACGAATTCCTCGCAATGGGCGACGGTGTCGGCGACGACGAGGTGGATCGACGCCTTGCCGCACTCCGGCCGGATGGCCTTGCCACGCTGATCTACACCTCGGGAACCACGGGCCCGCCCAAGGGCGTGATGCTGACGCACGGCAACCTCACCTGGACCGCCGATGGGGTTCGTGGTGTGATCGAGTTGTCGAGCGACGAGCGGCTCGTGTCGTACCTGCCGCTGAGCCACATCGCCGAACAGATGTTCACGCTCCACATCGCCATCACCACCGGGTACGCCATCTACTTCGCGGAGTCGCTCGAGGCACTGGCCGAGAACCTCAAGGAGGTACGGCCGACGGTGTTCTTCGGCGTGCCCCGCGTCTGGGAGAAGTTCCGAGATGGGATCGCCTCCAAGCTCGGCGAGGCGACCGGCCCCAAGGCGAAGATCGCCGCCTGGGCGCAGAACGTCGGGCGTCGGGTCGTGGCGGTGCGCAACCGGGGAGGCAAGCCCGGCGGCATGCTCGCCGTCCAGGGCGCGATCGCCGCCAAGTTGGTGCATCACAAGGTCGCCCACGCCGTCGGCATGGACCAGGTGAAGGCCGCGGTGACCGCAGCGGCGCCGATCTCCGTGGACGTCCTGGAGTTCTTCGCCGGCTTCGGGATGTCGGTGATCGAGGTGTACGGCCAGTCCGAGGGGTCCGGCCCGTCGACGGCCAACCGGCCCGGCGCCACCAAGTTCGGCTCGGTGGGGACTGCATACCCCGGTACCGAGGTTCGGATCGCCGCCGACGGCGAGGTGCTGCTCAAGGGGGGCAACGTGTTCGCCGGGTACTACAAGAATCCCGAGGCCACCGCCGAGACGCTCATCGACGGATGGCTCCATTCGGGCGACATCGGTGAGTTCGACCGCGACCAGTTCCTCACGATCACCGGGCGCAAGAAGGACATCATCATCACCGCCGGGGGCAAGAACATCGCCCCCAAGGAGATCGAGGGCGGCATCAAGGAGAGCCCGCTGGTGTCCGAGGCGGTGCTCATAGGAGATCGACGCAGGTACCTGACGGCCCTCGTCGCACTGAACCCGGAGGCCGCCGACGCATTCGCAACGGCGCGGGGGATCACCGGGCCACTCCACAAGTCCGACGAGGTGCGGGCTGAGATCCAACGGACCATCGACGAGGTGAACCGTCGTTTCGGGAGGGTCGAGCAGGTGAAGAAGTTCGCCATCCTTCCTCGTGGGTTCTCCATCGACGGTGGTGAGCTGACCGGAACCCTCAAGGTGAAGCGCAACGTGGTGGCAGAGCACTTTGCCGACCAGATCGAATCGCTGTACCGCGACGGGGCCTGAAGCGTGAGATCGGCGGGGCACGATGGCCGGGGGGCGTTCGCGCCGGTGATCCGCCGGCAACACGGCATGGGTCGGTGCCCGATCCGGTCGGGTGGGAACGCGTCCTGATCAGGCCCCGGGGCGGAACACCATCGCGTAGACCACGATTAGCAGGATCGTGTGATCGATGGTGAGGATTCGTCCGATGCGCCGCATGGGCCCGGCGGCGTCGCCTCCCGCCTCCAGCTCCGCGAGGAACTTCTTCTCGACCGGCGTGAGGATCGCGCCGCCGATGGCACTCGACAGGACCAGACCGGTGATCCCGATGATCACCCACGCCTGTCCGAACGCGAAGTCGGGCCGCACGAGCACCATCCAGACGCCGGCGATCGCGGCGATCAGCGAGGCGATGCCGAATGCCGGCCCGATCTTGGTGATGTCGGTGGCGAATCCGAGCAGGTGGGCGCGGTCGGCATGTTGGGCCCTGCGGAAGTAGATCATCGACACGAAGCCGCCGCCGAACCAGGTCATCACGGCGAGGAGGTGCACGGTCAACAGCGTGCCGAACAGCACGCTGTTGCCGGTGGCGAGGCCCGGTTTGAACACCATCGCCCACACGACGACGAGCAGGATGAGGGTGGCCAACCGGCTCGCCGCCCCCACCTTCTTGATGACGCCGCCGGCGGCCGGGCCGTTGCCCGACTCGATCAGGCCGATCGCCTTCTTGGTCTGGGGGATCATGAATCCGACCGCCATCGCCACCGTCACCACGAGCCCGACGAGACCGATGAGGAGCCACGCCTGGCTGAATTCGAAAGCGTCGCGGTCGACCACCATCCACACGCCGGCGACGAGGGCCACGATGGCGGCGGGAGCGTAGACCCGCTCGCCGACGAAGGCGAGGTCACGGGCGAACCCGAGGCGATGGGCCGGTTCGGCACTCTTGAGCCGGACCACGTACAGCTGCGTGATGAGCGCGCCACCCAGCCACACGATCGCGGCGAGCACGTGGATCAATCTGAGCGTGTCGAACAGGGTCAATCTTCCTCCTCGGCGACGGTGCGATCGGAGCACGGTAGCAAAGCGAACCAATGGCGCCGGCTCTGCGGAACGGGCAATGGCCGGGATGGTGGGTCGCCTGGCTGTGAGGTAGACCCGTAGCGTTCCGATCGCAGGTAGGGTTTCCGGCTCTGGTTGTGTCCCTGTGGTGTGCGGTGCGCGAGATCGTTGAGGTTCCCCATGCGTCGTCTGTATCGGTTCTTCCATTCACGGGTGCTGTCGGTGGTCGTGACCGCGGTGGTCACCGCCGGTGTCGCCGGTGGCGTGGCGCTGGCGACCGTTGGCGGCCACACCTACAC
>DATECY010000162.1:0-11311 GCA_035286665.1 Acidimicrobiia bacterium | reverse complement strand
TCGGGTTGGGGGTCTGGCTCACCTGGACGGGCATCGGATCTCCCGGGTCTGTCGTCGGCGCATCGTAGGCCGCCGCTGATGCGCACCGCGATCGACGTCGGTGGCACCTTCACCGACGTGGTCACCTGGGATGGCACGCGTCTCGTCACCGGCAAGGTGACCACGACGAGGGATCAGAGCGAGGGGGTGGTCGCCGGCCTCGCCCTCCACTCCGGCGCCGGAGCCGGGCTGGTGCACGGCACGACGGTGGCGACCAACGCTGTGCTGCAGCGTGCCGGCGCGACCACGGTGCTGGTGACCGACGCCGGATTCGAAGACCTCATCGAGATCGGTCGCCAGGATCGTCCCTCCCTGTACGACCTCGACGCGACGAGGCCGATCCCGCTGGTTCCGCGTGACCGGCGGGTCGGGGTGGCCGGTCGTGCCCGGCCCGGTGGCGCTGGTGACACTCCGGCGGATCTGGAGCCGCTGGTCGCCGCCGTCGCCGCCCTCGGTCCCGAGGCGGTG
Source organism: Acidimicrobiia bacterium (assembly GCA_035286665.1). Lineage (GTDB taxonomy): Bacteria > Actinomycetota > Acidimicrobiia > Spongiisociales > UBA11373 > RBG-16-68-21. Next base: position 10,804 of record DATECY010000162.1, on the reverse strand, counting down.
GCGGTCTCGCTGCTGTACTCGTTCGAGGATGGCACTCGGGAGCGAGCGGTCGCCGCCGCACTCGCCGGGCGCCTTCCCAACGTGCCGATCTCCATCTCGTCGGAGGTCGTCGCCGAGTTCCGGGAGTACGAGCGGCTGTCGACCACGGTTCTCAACGCCTATCTGATTCCGGTGGTCGCGTCGTATCTGGAGCGGTTGGCCACCGCGGTGGCGTCCGTCGGCGTGGCCGGTGCACCGTCGGTGATGCGCAGTTCCGGCGGGCTGACCTCGCTCGAGTCGGCCGCGGCGCTCCCCACCTCGATCGTCTTGTCTGGCCCGGCCGGGGGAGTGGTGGCGTCCACCGCGCTGGGGGACGCTCTCGGCCTGGCCTCGGTCGTCTCGTTCGACATGGGAGGCACCTCGACCGACGTGTGTCGCGTCGAGCGTGGTCGCCCGGTCGTGTCGTACGAGCGGTCCATCGATGGCCTCCCCTGCCTCATGCCGTCGGTGGCGATCCACACGGTTGGCGCGGGTGGCGGGAGCGTCGCCTGGGTGGACTCCGGTGGGGCGCTCCGGGTCGGGCCGCGCAGCGCCGGGGCGATCCCCGGTCCGGCCTGCTACGGGCGCGGCGGCGTCGAGGCGACGGTGACCGATGCGGATCTCGTCGTCGGTCGCATCGGCGGCGACACCCGCCTCGGTGGAACCGTCGCCCTCGACTCCTCCTCTGCCCGGCGGGCCATCGAGGTGATGAGGCGGGAGACCGGCCTCACCGTCGAGGCACTCGCCCTGGGGATGATCGAAGTGGTCGAGGCACACATGGAGCGGGCGGTCCGCAAGGTGTCGGTCGACGACGGCATCGACCCCGGTGCCTCCACCCTCATCGCCTTCGGAGGTGCCGGCGGACTGCACGCCACCGCGTTGGCGCGGCGTCTCGAGATGGCGGGGGTGGTCGTGCCGGCTCATGCCGGAGTGTTCTCCGCCCTCGGTCTGTTGTTGGCCCCGCCGCGGGCGGATACGGCGCGAAGCGTGCTGCTTCGGGAGGGTCCCATGCTCGACGTCCACGCCGGGCAACTGGGCGATGAGGCGCGAGCAGCGCTCGCCGGATCGGGCTTCGGCGACGCCGTCGTCGCCATCCACGTGGACGTGCGGTATCTCGGCCAGTCGCATCAGACGAGCGTCCCGTACCGGCTCGGCTCGGGGTGGGTAGTTCTCGCCGAGGACTTCCACGACCTGCACGAGCGGAGCAACGGGTTCGCCCGCCGTGACGATCCGATCGAGGTGGTCACCATTCGCGCCGAGGCGACCGGGACGGCGGCGATGACATGGGCCGACCTGCCCGAGGACGTCCCCTCCGGGGAACCCGAACGCGGGGAGCGGGTCGTGCTCACCGGTGGCGGTCCGGTGGATGCCGTCGTGTACTGGCGGCCCGGCCTCGCCCCCGGCGACGAGGTGACCGGGCCGGCCGTGATCGACGAACCCGAGGCGACCACCTTCGTGGGGGTTGGGGAGCGCGCCAGGGTCCATGGGTCGGGTGCGCTGGAGGTCTCGTGGTGAGACTCGATGCGGTGGGACTCGAGGTGGCTCGCAACCGGTTCGCCTCGGTCGCCGAGGAGATGGGCGCCGTGCTCCGTCGCACCGCGTACTCGCCGAACATCAAGGAACGCGCCGACTGCTCGGCGGCGATCTTCGTGGCGAGCGGGGAGATGCTCGCTCAGGCCGAGCACATTCCGGTGCATCTCGGCTCGATGCCGGCCTCGGTGGCCGCGGTGATCGGGACGTTCGGTCCCGACGTCGCACCCGGGGTGCAGTACGCGGTCAACGATCCGTTCCACGGCGGCACCCATCTCAACGACCTCACCCTCGTCCGTCCGGTTCACGTCGGCCCGCGGCTCGTCGGCTGGGTGGCGAACCGGGCGCACCACGCCGACGTCGGAGGCGAAGCCCCCGGATCGATGCCGGCCTCGGCGACCCGGTTGGTGCAGGAAGGCCACGTCGTGGCGCCGACGGTGGCGTGCGTCGACGGCGTGTGGGACGACGCGTTCGTGAGCGGCTTCCTCGGCGCCACCCGCACCCCGGTCGAGCGCATCGGCGACCTGTCCGCGCAACTCGGTGCCAACGAGGCGGGAGCACTTCGCCTGGTCGAGGCCATGGCAGCCACCCCCGAGGGATTCGACCGGGTGGCCAACGCGTTGTTGGCTTACGGCGAGGCTCGGATGCGCGACGCCCTCGGTGCCCTCCCCGACGGCTCCTGGCGGTTCGAGGACGTGATGGAGTGGGGTGAGGCCGACCTGCCGATCAGGGTGGAGGTCGGGATCGACGGGGATCGTCTCGTCGCCGACTTCCGGGGCACGTCGCCCCAGATCGACGGGAACATCAATGCGGTCGAAGCCGTGGCCCGCTCGTGCCTCTACTACGCGGTGCGTGTGGCCACCGACCCGACGATCCCCGCCAACGGCGGCTGCTACCGCGCCCTCGAGTTGATCACCGCCCCCGGTTCGCTCGTCTCGGCGGTCCCGCCTGTGGCCGTCGCCGCCGGGAACGTCGAGACCAGTCAGCGGATCGCCGACGTCCTGTTCGGAGCGCTCTCCCAGGCAGCGCCGGACCGAGTGGCTGCGGCATCCCAGGGCACGATGAACAACATCCTCATCGGGTCTGCGGGCACCGTCTACTACGAGACCCTCGCCGGCGGCGAAGGGGGTACCCCGCATCGCCCCGGTCAGTCGGGCATCCACACCGGGATGACCAACACGAAGAACACCCCGATCGAATCGCTCGAGACCCATTACCCGTTCCGGGTGCTGTCGACGGCCCTGAGGCGCGACTCGGGCGGCGACGGCCGACACTCGGGCGGCGACGGGATCGTGCGCGAGATCGAGTTCCTCGACGATGCCACCCTGTCCTTGATCGGTGAGCGGCGTCGCAATCGGCCGTGGGGGCTCGCCGGAGGTGGATCGGGCGCAACCGGTGAGGACTGGTTGATCCGTGGCGGAACCGCCGAGCGCCTTCCCGGCAAGGTGACCGTCGACGTGAGGCGGGGGGATCGGCTTCGGGTGCTCACCCCCGGTGGCGGAGGCTGGGGGAGGCCCCGACGCGGATGATCCCCGGCGAACCGGGGATCATCCTGCGGGGTGGCCGGGCTCCCCGGGGCGTACGTCAGCCGGCCTTGGTTGTCACGGCGGCGGGTGTCTCTGGATTCACCCCCACGCCGAGTGACCGCGACCCCGGTCGAAGACCGGAACCGCGGAGTCTTCGAGAACTGTTCAGTGGCCGGGACGAAGGATCGCGAAGGCCGGCTGGATCCAAAGAGCCATGAAAGTGCCGACCGTCAGGGCAAGTACGACGAGTCGCTTACGCATTCGATGTCCTCCATCAGCGGGGTTGCTGTCAGGAGGATCGGATCGGCATCTCTCGGCAGTATCTAAAGGTTTCGTGTGGTGCGACGAACCACCTAGCGCTCAACAGCTGCAGTGGTATCACGACTACCTCGAGTGACGACGCGGTTTCCCTTGCTTCGGAGATGTTGGAGGTCGCGCCGCACGGTCGCTCCGCTGATGTCGAGTGCAGCGGCGAGCGCAACGACTGTCGGTGATACGTGTTGTTCTGCGGCCTCATCCAAGAGCCTGAGAATGCGGTGGTGCCTGCGGGCGACCTTGTCGGCGATGTCAAGATCCGATGGTTGGCTGACCGTCCACTCCACCCGCACATATTCATCCGGTCGGAGGGATCGGCCCGTGGGCGCGCCCGCTGACGGCAAGTCCACAACCATGATCTCGGGCTTCCTCTCCCGCCACCAGTCGATGATGTCCCTGTAGTCGGGCACGTTGTCGAGGATTTGCTGGCGCGCATCCTCCCCAACATCCGAGACGATTGCCTGCAGGACTTCGTAGGCCTGCTCGAATTGCTCATGGCTTGCGCCGTACTGACCAGCTGTATCCAGGGCGAGTCCGTGGGCGTAGTGGATGAGATGTGCCAACTCGACCCCGGGCCGCATTGCCGCTGTCGCCCGCGATGTCTCCTCAAGTGCCTCTTCCGGTCGATGGAGTTTCAGCAGAATTCGGCCTTTCAGCGCGCGGATTCCGATGGCCAGGTCGTCCATGCCAACCGCGTTGCAGATCTGCTCTGCGTCCTTCGCATGACCGAGCGCCTCGGTTAGGAGTCCTGCTTGCAGTTCAGACGAAGCGAACTCGCGAAGAATCTGTGCGGAGAGCCAATGGTCTTCTGCGCGTTGAGCGAGCGCTAGTCCGTCTGAGAAGCGCTTCCAAGCTGCCTCCGCCTGTCCTCGCTTGGCGTGGATGCTGCCGAGCATCCCCAGGCATTGAGCAACGCCTCGATCATCACCGATTTCCTCGTACACAAGTTGAGCTTCCGTGATCCCCTGTTCGGCGCGGTCATCTGCCCCAAGGCGGTCATGCCACAGCCATGCTGCGTTGGATTGGACGAGGGCCAGGCCCCGTTGGTTGCCCATCGCCTCGTAGGTGGCGGCTGCGGAGTCGAACGACTCCAAGGCCGATCCGAGGCGGTTGGTGATCACGTAGAGGATCCCCAGGTTCATCTCGTACACCGCCTCCCCGTGGCGGTACCCGATGGCGCGGGAGATCTCGGTCGCCCGGAGGAAGTCCTTCTCGGCGCTCTCGGGCTCGCCGCGCTCCATGCGGAGGGTGCCGAGCATGCCGAGGACTTCGGCCTGGCCTCGGGCGTCTTCGAGGTCCCCGTAGAGGGCGAGAGCGGCGAGCAGTTGTGACTCGGCCTGACCGAACCGTTGCAGGTCGATGAGGTTCTGGCCGAGGGCGTTGCGAGCGTCGGCTTCCTGGTGTCGATCGGTGCCGCGGAAATCGGCGGCCTCTTCGAGGAAGGCAACACCTTCCGTAGCGCGACCACCGAAGCAGGCGATCATGCCGAGCGCGGTGAGGGCGGAGATCGTCGCCCCCGGATCACCCGACGCCTTGGCCAGGGCGAGCGCCTCGCCGGCCTCCGCCTCGGCATCGGGAAAGCGATCCTGGTGGGCGAGCCACCAGGCGCGACGTCGATGGACGTCTCCCCGCTGGGTGGAGTCGGCGAACCGTTCCAGTCTCCTGATGACGTGGTCCTGCTCGTCGCGGCGGCCGAGCACGTCGAGCACCTCCTCATGGAGCGCAGACACGCCGAACCTTCGGTGGTTGGGAGCGCTGATCTCATCGAGCATGGCCGAGGCCCGATCGAGGTGGAGCGCGGCGGTGTCGTAGGCATGGACGGCCATCGCCCGTTGGGCTGCCTGCTCGAGGTAGTCGGCGGCCCGATCAGGAATCCGGGCGGTGACGAAGTGGTGAGCGAGCAACTCCACTTCGTCAGGACGTTGCGCCTCGATGGCCAGTGCCACCCTGCGATGGAGGTCGAGCCGTCGAGAGAGGGGCAGGTCGTCGTACACCACGCGTCGCATCAGTTCATGTCCCACCGCGAACTCGCCGTCCCGGGTGGTGACGAGGCGCCTCCGCACCAGGTCGTCGAGAGCGGCGAGTGCGGCCTGGTCCTCCAACTCGGAGCCGGTGACCACCTCTTCGAGGAGGAGGTCACCGTCATGGACCGCGACCAACTCGAGTGTCTTGTGGGAAGCGGCGTCGAGACCGTCGAGGCGGTGCCTGATCAGGGCGTGGACGGTCGGCGTCACCGGGAGGCGGTCCCGCGGCGAGGGCGGTTCCTCGAGCGTGACCTCTGCCTCGTCGAGCCCGTCCTTCTCGTAGAGGGCGCGCAGGGTCTCCACGATGAACAGCGGGATGCCGCCGGTCTCGCGGTGCAACCGCTCGGAGAACTCACGGCTGACCTCGGGGAGGGCGAGGCTGCGGCGGATCAGCTCCTCGGTCTGAGCGGGTGAGTAGGCGGCGAGGGACACCCGCTCGCAATGTGGCATCCGGTCGAGCTCGCGGAGCAGTTGCCACACTTCCGTCCGCTCTCGCGCCTCGGCGTGCCGGTAGGACACGGCGAACAGGATGCGATGGTCGGCGATCCGTCCCGCTATGTGTGTGAGCGCCTGGATCGTGTCCTCGTCCGCCCAGTGGACGTCTTCGAGCACGACCAGAGTGGCGCCGATCTCGGCGAGACCGCGGAAGGCCACCACGATGGCCTCCCTCATCCGGGCCTGTTCGTCGGCCCGCCGTACCTGTGGGGCCTGGTTCTGCGAGGTCTTGCCGCCGAGCGCAGGTGTCAGCGGTGCCAGCACCTCGGCCCACATCGGCTCGAGGCGGTTGACGAGTTGGCGGGCTCGCAGCCCGGTGACGTCGGCGAGGGCGCCGGCGAGCGGTCCGTACGGCTGACCTCCGCTCGGCATCGATCGGCCCCAGAGCACGTCCATGCCCCGCCACCGGGCGTCCTGGACCATCTCGGAGAGAAGTCGGGTCTTGCCGACACCCGACTCGCCCTCGACCAGCACCACCCCACCCTTGCCGTCGAGAACCTCGTCGAGGCGCTGTGCCAGGCGGGAGCGCTCGGCTTCCCTGCCGACGAACGGGGGCGGTTCGGTCGTCCCGAACAGTGGCGACTCCTCGTGGTTCGGCGACGCCCTGCCGCCGCCGGCCCGGTCGGCGAGGGTGGCTTCGTACAGACCGACGGTCTCCGGCGAGGGGCTGCTGCCCAGCTCCTCGGCGAGGACCCGGCGACACTCCTCGAACTGCCGGATGGCGTCGTTGTGTCGGCCGAGGAGCACGGCGATCCGCATCACCCTGCGGTGGGACTCCTCATCGAACTCGTCCTCCTGGGCGAGCCGTTTGGCGGTGACGAACGCCGCTTCGTAGTCACCCTTGGCCATGGCGATCTCGGCGAGCCGTTCGATCGCGCCGAGGAACCGGCTGCGCAGCCGGTCCTGGTCGGGGAAGAGCCAGTCGTCGTAGAAGCCGGCGAGGAGGTCACCTCGATAGAGGTCTACGGCGCGGGCGAGATGATCTCCCTCGTCGGCGCGGCCCCCGCTCAGGCCCGCCCCGTCGATGGCGGCCTCGAACGCGTCGACGTCGAGCCAGAACGAGGCGTCGGGATTGAATCGGACCGTGTCGGGGGTGCCGATGAGATACCGGTCGGCATCGTTCTCGCCGATCGTCGTCTGCACCTGCCACAGCGCCTGGCTGAGCCGACGTCGCGCACGCGACTCGTCGAAGTCCGGCCAGAAGGTGCCGGCGAGGAGGTCGCGGGTGTGGGCGCGCTCGCGGTTGAGGACGAGGTAGGCGAACAGCGAGCGGGCGGCACGCAACGGGAGTTGGTCGAGGACCCTCCCGCCCCGCCCGAGTTCGAAGCCTCCGAGCAAGCGAATCTCAAGCGTTCCCATGGACAGGTCACGGTAGTCCCGGGGGCTCCGAGGCGTCCCGCTCCCGTACCCGCCGGGGACAGGGGAGGCCGTCGGTAGGCTCCGATCATGCGCCCTGCCCCGCCGCCGCTCGTCGGAGACCTCGTGACAGCGCTCGGCGCCGGAGCGGTGAAGGCGGCGCCACTCGACAAGCGATTGTTCTCCAAGGATGCCGGCGTCACCCGCGGCGAGGTGGTGGCGATAACGTTTCCCACCGACGCCGCCCAGGTCTCCGACGTGGTGAGGATCGCCGCCCGGCACCGGATCCCCGTGGTGGTGCGTGGTGCGGGGACCGGACTCGCCGGAGGGGCGGTGCCCTCTCAGCCGGCGGTGCTCATCGTCACCACCCGAATGGACACCGTGGAGGTCGATGCGGCCAACCAGACGGCCTGGGTCGGTCCCGGGGTGATCAATCTGGATCTCTCGCGCCGGACCGCTCCGCTCGGCCTGCACTTCGCACCCGACCCGTCGTCGCAGGCGGCCTGCACGCTCGGCGGGAACGTCGCGTGCAACAGCGGTGGTCCCCACTGTCTCGCCGAGGGCTCCACGGTGAACCACATCCTCGCCCTCGAGTTCGTCGACGCCGCCGGGGAGGTCGTCGTCGTGGGAGGAGCCGCCCCAGACCCGATCGGCTTGGACGTGCGCGGTGTGGTCGTCGGCTCGGAGGGGACCCTGGGCGTGGTCACCAGGATCCTGGTCCGGCTCACGCGGAATCCGCCCGCGGTCAAGACGATGCTCATGGCGTTCCCCGAGGTGTCGGGTGCGGCGGCGACCGTATCCGAGGTGATCGCGTCGGGGATCCTTCCGGCGGCGCTGGAGATGATGGATCGTCCCATGCTCAGGGCGGTCGAGAACTTCGTCCACGCCGGGCTCCCGGTCGAATCTGCTGCGGCGCTACTCGCCGAGGTGTCAGGGCATCCGGCAGGCGTCATCGCCGAGGTCGACTCGATCGCCGAGATCGGCCGGCGCCACGGCGCGACGGAGGTGCGCATCGCCGCCGACGAACCCGAGCGGGCGCTGCTGTGGAAAGCCCGCAAGTCGGCGTTTGGTGCGATCGCGCAGATCGCTCCCGACTACTACCTGCATGACACGGTGATCCCTCGTCCCCGACTCGTCGAGGCACTAGAAGGCATCTACGAGATCGCCGAGCGCAACGACCTGCTCATCATGAACGTCGTCCATGCCGGCGACGGCAACCTCCATCCACAGATCGTCTACGACGGGTCCGTCGCAGGTCAACTGGAGTTGGTGAAGCACGCCGCAGAAGAGATCGTCGAGATGTCGATTCGGCTCGGAGGGACGCTGTCGGGTGAGCACGGGATCGGCCTCGAGAAGCGGGACCTCATGCCCCTCGTGTTCTCTCCAGTGGATCTCGACGCCCAGGCGCGCCTGCGAGAGGCGTTCGACCCGGAGCACCTGTTCAACCCGGGGGCGATGCTTCCCGCAGGGTCACGCTGCTTCGACTACGGACGACCGGTGCCCGACGGGGTCTGGGCGTGACCGGGCTCCGTTCGACCGTCGCCCGCCTGTTCGGTCGGATCACCGCAGAGGTGCCGGGCGCTCCCGCCGCCGATTTCACGCTCGCTCCCACCACCGCCGAGGAGTGCGCCCGCGTCCTCGACGTCGCTTCCGAACACCGGATCTCGGTGCTCCCCTGGGGTGGTGGGAGTCACCAGGGCATCGGCGGCAGGGTCGAGCCGGACCTGCTGCTCGTCACCTCCGGTCTCGGCGGATCGAGCGACGACACCGCCGATCTCACCGTCACCGTCGGTGCGGGTGTCACCGTGGCATCCCTCGAGGCGGCGCTGGCGGTTCGCCGTCAGACCGCGCTGCTGCCCGAGTCTCCTGGGGACGCCACCGTGGGCGGTGTCGTCGCCACCGGGTCGTCGGGGTGGCGTCGTCTCCGGTACGGACCGACCCGCGATCGCGTGATCGAAGTGGTGCTCGCCACCGGCGACGGACGCGTGGTGAGGGGAGGAGCGCGGCTCGTCAAGAACGTCACCGGGTACGACCTCCCGCGGTTGGTGACCGGGTCGTTCGGGTCGCTCGGCGTGATCTGTTCGGTGTCGCTCAAACTGCTGCCGACCCCGGCGGCGTCGGCGATGGTGCAGGTGTCCGACGTCTCATCCGCGATCGGGACCGCCTACCACCCGCTTGCCGTGCTGGAGACGCCGGCCGGAACCGTCGTGTACCTGAGCGGGACGGAGGCCGAGGTCGAAGCCCAGGCGTCGGCGCTCGGCGGGACCACCGAGTCGGGTGTGCACTGGCCGGCCGACCCGGAAGGCTCCTTCGTCGTGTCGATTCGCGTGCCGCCCGCGTCGACCTCCGAGGCGGTGCGTCGCCTGCCTCCTGCCTGCGACTTCGTGGCCGCTCATGGTGTCGGCGAAGTGCGTGCCTCGCTGAATCCCGCCGATCTCGAGACCGTGGCGTCGCTCCGCTCGTGGGCCGAGGGGCTCGGGGGAGCGGTGGTCGTGATGACCGCTCCTGGTGATCATGGCTTCGACCCCTGGGGGACGCCACCCCCGTCGGTACCGCTGCAGGGGAAGATCCGGGCGGCGTTCGATCCGGTCGGGGTGATGGTCCCCGGTCGCATGCCGGGGGACCGATGACCACCTGGCAGACGCGATGGGCACCGACGCCGGCTGAGCTGGCGGCGTGTGTCGAATGCGGCCTGTGCCTTCCGCATTGCCCCACATTCCGACTGACCGGCGACGAGACCGCGTCGCCGCGGGGACGGCTCAATGCGATGTCGTTGGTGGCGGCGGGGACCCTTCCACTGGACGAAGCGTTTGCGGAAGTGATGGGGTTCTGCCTGCAGTGCCGGGCGTGCGAAGCCGCGTGTCCGTCACTGGTCCCCTTCGGCCGTGCGATGGAAGGGGCCCGTGCCGAGGTGGTCGCCGCGTTCCCCGGGAAGGGCCGGCTTCGGCGTCGGGTGGCAGGGCATTGGTTGGCCCGTCGGCGCGTGGTGCGCGCCGGGACGCTCGGCGCCGCTCTCGCTCAACGGATCGGCGGCGACCGATGGTTTCCCCGAAGGTTTCGTGCCGGTCTGAGGGGCATGAGGCGTCTGCCCCTGCGCCGGCGCAGCGTGCTCGGGCGGCGGGTCGACCCCGCCTCGAAGCCGGTGGCGACCGTCGGCCTGCTCAGCGGGTGTGTGATGGACCCATGGTTCACCGGGGTGCATGAGGCGACGATCGCGGTGCTCACCCGGGCCGGATACCGGGTCGTGGTGCCGGAGGAGCAGACCTGTTGCGGGGCCCTCGCCGCCCACGATGGGGCCACCGATGATGCGGTCCTGCTCGCGTCGTGCAACGTCGCGGCATTTGCCGACGTCGACATCGTCGTGGCCGACGCCGCCGGCTGCTCGGCCCACCTCGCCGGGTACGGCCACCTCATCACCGACGGCGATGCCTTTGCCTCAAGGGCAATGGACGCCGTCGTCCTCGTGGCGAGAGCGATCGCCGAAGGTCGACTCCCCACGGTCGCACCGACCGGGAGACGGGTCGCCATCCAGGACCCCTG
>DATECY010000161.1:0-9624 GCA_035286665.1 Acidimicrobiia bacterium | reverse complement strand
GATGTCGAACTCGCCAACCCTACCCGGCCCCTGCTGGGAATGCAGGTCGGCCCCGCCACCCGGCAACCGCACCCCCGTGTGCGCGTCTCAGTCGACCGTGATCGAGAGGATGGTCGGCGGCTGGTGCGGCCGGTCGTCGGCTCCGGTGGGGAGTGCGGCGATCGCGTCGACGACGTCCATTCCATCGGTGACCGTCCCGAAGATCGTGTAGGCGTGGGGGAGGCCGACGGCGGAGTGGCAGATGAAGAATTGGGAGCCGTTGGTGTTCGGGCCGGCGTTGGCCATCGCCACCGTTCCCCTGGTGTACTTCCCCTTGCCCTCCAACTCGTCGCGGAACGTGTAGCCGGGTCCGCCGCGACCGGTTCCGTCCGGATCGCCCCCCTGGATCACGAACCCCTTGATCACCCGGTGGAAGATCACCCCGTCGTAGAAGCCCTCCCCGGCGAGGAAGAGGAAGTTGTTGACCGCCTGCGGCGCTTCGGCGGGGAGGAACTCGACGGTGACGTCACCGAGTGTGGTGTGCAGCGTGGCCGTGTAGGTGGCGTCGAGGTCGATGGTCAGTGCCGGAGGCTTGGAGTACTTGGCCACGGGCGGCGCCTTTCGGTCGGGGGAGGGGGAGACCATACAAGAGACTCCGCCATCCGCCATCCGCCATCCGCCTTCTGCCTTCTGCCTTCTGCCTTCTGCCTTCTGCCATCTGCCATCCGCCATCCGACGCCCGTCACCCGGACGCCAGGAACCAGAGCATTGCGCATTGCGCCACCCCGAATGACAAAACCGTCTTACGCGCCAGAGAGGCGCGTAAGAACCTGCTCACCCGCCGCTACCTGCTCACGTGGGAAGAGGGTGCATCTCCGGCGCGCTCAGCAGAGACGGGCCTCGTCGATGGCGAAGACACCTTCGGCGCCGGCCAGACAGGACGCCTTGAGCCCGGTCACGGTGGGCAGGACGTGCTCGGCGTAGAACGAGGCCAGGGCGATGCGGTCGGAGAGGAACGCCGGGTCGTAGCCTCTTGGCTCGGTGGTCGCAGCCCGTGCTCCGCGGGCCAGCATCCAGCCGCCGAGAGTGTCGCCCATCATCTTCAAGAATGGGGTGGCTCCGGCGAGCACATCGTCGTATCGCCCTTCGAGGAGCCACTGGCCGAAGGTCATGGCCACCTCGGCCGAGGCCTCGGTCGCCGCGGTGAGCCGGTCGGCGATCGGCTTGAGATCGCCTTCGAGTGAGGCGGCGTCATCGAGCACCATCTCGAACAGTCGGCGCATCGCCATTCCGCCGCCGAGAGGGATGCGGCGCATTGCCAGATCCTGCGCCTGGATGCCGTTGGTCCCCTCGTAGATGGCGGCGATGCGAGAGTCGCGCCACCACTGTGCGGCACCGGTTTCTTCGATGTACCCCGACCCGCCGTGGATCTGGATCCCGAGCGAGGTCATCTCGACGCCGAGGTCGCTGGCCCACGCCTTGGAGATCGGCGTCAGGATGGCGGCGAGGTCTTCCTCCACGCTCCGTCGTTCCTCGTCCTCGAGGTGGCGGGCCAGGTCGATTGCCAGTGCGTTGCGGTACAGCACCCCGCGCATCGCGGCGATGTTGGCTCGCATCAGCATGAGCATTCGTCGAACGTCGGGGTGGCGGATGATCGGGGCCTGCTCGCCGCGTTCACCACCCACGGTGCGTCCCTGCTTCCGTTCCAGTGCGTAGGCCGACGCCTGTTGGAACGCGCGTTCGCTGACCGCCAACCCCTCGGTGCCCACGGAGAGGCGCGCCTCGTTCATCATCGTGAACATGTAGCGCATGCCCTGGTTCTCCTCACCGATGAGATAGCCGACGGCGCCGTCGCCGGCGTCGCCGAAGGAGAGCACACACGTCGGACTGGAGTGGATGCCGATCTTGTGCTCGATCGACAGACAGGTGACGTCGTTGCGAGCACCGAGGGACCCGTCGGGGTTCACGAGGTACTTGGGGACGATGAAGCACGAGATGCCCTTGGTTCCCGCCGGGGCGTTGGCCGTGCGGGCGAGGACGATGTGGATGATGTTCTCGGTGAGGTCGTGCTCGCCCCAGGTGATGAAGATCTTGGTGCCGCTCAGGCGCCAGGTTCCGTCCCCGGCGGGCACCGCGCGGGTCGCCAGGGCACCGACGTCGGAGCCGGCCTGGGGTTCGGTGAGCACCATGGTCCCCGACCACTCCGAGGTGACGAGTTTGTCCAGATAGATGGCCTTCTGCTCCTCCGACCCGTGGAGCGTGAGCATGTCGACCGTCCCGTAGGTGAGCATGGGGCACAACGAGAATCCCATGTCGGCGGCGATGATCATCTCCTGCAGGGCGGAGGCCACCCCCCAGGGCAGACCACCGCCTCCGATCTCTTCGGGGAAGCCGGCCGCCGGCCATCCCGCCTCCACGAAGCGGCGGTAGGCCTCCTTGTATCCCGGTGGGGTCGTCACGGTTCCGTCGCCGTTGTGGACGCTTCCAATCGTGTCGCCGACGCGAGCAAGGGGAGCAATGATGTCGGCAGCGAACCTCCCGGCCTCGTCGAAGACCCCGGTGAGGAGATCGCCGTCGATGTGCGCGAAGCGGTCGAGGGTTCGCAGCGTCTCGAGGCCGGCGACGTGCTCGAGGGTGAATCGCATGTCCGTTGTGGGTGCGCGGTAGTCGCTCATGCAGGTGAGGCTATCAGTGGCGCCGACGGACCCATAGGGCGGGACGACTCCATCGGTCCCCGGCCGGTGGGGGACCGATGGGTGAGGCTGCGGGTGGAGAAGAGGGGCGCCTCAGGGCGCCTGGCTCAAGCACTTCTGAGGAAGGGTCACTTCTCCGGGCCCGATCGTGTCGACCAGGTCGGCCTTCATCTCCAGTGTGAAGACCTCGGTTGCCGGATCATTGGTAGGGCCGTTGCGGCTCGACGCCACCAGGTGGTACGACAAAAGCACCGCCCCGTCGACCGACACCCAGTACTCGGCGGTGGAAACCTCGGTGATCGCCCCTGAAGACTGCCCAAGACCGCTCGGCGTGAAGGTGTAGTGGATCGCCGGGATGCCGACGACCTCGCCGCGGCCGATCTCCACCGGGCTCTCGATGACGGGGACGAAGTCGATGAGGCGTTGGCCGAGTTGCCCGATTTCCCGTTCCTGGTCGGAGACCTCGCTGTAGGTCCAGTCGGTGCCGTCGAACGAGCAGGTGATGTTCCCCGCGGTCCGGACCTTTTGGGTCGTCACCTGCGGTTCGTCGAAGTCGGGCCCGGTCTGGGTTGTGTCCGAGACGACCAATCGGGAGTTGGACTCGCGGTCGTACTCGATGCGGTTGGTCGACTCTGTTCCCGCATCGGAGGTCGGGCCCGAGGTGAGGACCGAGAATGCGAACACGTATGCGTCGAACGAGGCCAGGCCTTCGCGCAGCGGCACCGGGACCACCGGGAGCGGTGCGGTCGACGTCGTGGACCCTGCCGTCGTCGTCGTGGCGTCGGTGGTCGTCGTCGCCCCGGGCACCGTCGTGGTCGATCCGGCCGACGTCGAACCGGTAGCCGATGTGGTCGTGATCAGGGGATTGCCCCCGCTGGAGCTGCAGGCGGCGACCATGAGTGAGGCGACGATCACGGTCAGGAGTCTGCGGAGCATGGTCGCTTCCTCACTCGTCGTGCAATGCACTTGCTGGATTCCTTCGCAGCGTCGCGACGCCGGACATCGAGGTGGCCGCCACCAGAATGCCGGCTCCGAGGGCCGCTGCCCGAATGATAACGATGGGGTCGAGGACGGGCCTGGTGGCGAACCCGAGACCCTGGAACGAAAAGACGGGAACGAGTGCCCACGCCAAGAGTGTGCCCAGTCCGAGACCGGTGACGGTGGCAAAGGCACCGTGGCCTGCGAGGAAACCGACCACCACCGAGGGGCCCATCCCCAAGGCCCTGAGGACGGCCAGGTCCCTGCGTCGCAACCAGGCGAGTCGCCACAGGACCGTGGAGAGGATGATCGACGCCGCGACCGCCAGCGCCCACGATCCGGTGCGGCCGAGGCCGAGGATCGGGTCCCACTCGTCGATGGCATCGACCACTTCGCCGCGGCCGACCACCGACAGGGTGTCGCCGAAGCGGTCGCCGACGGCCAGAGGCCCGCCGCCGGGAATGACGAACAGGGACACGTCGGTTCCCCAACCGAGAAGATCCTGGGCCGCAGGCAGCGACACCCAAGCCTCGTTGTCCACGTACGTGCCTGCGGTGAACACGCCGACCACCGTGAAGTCGCGCCCCCGTAGCCGAATGGTGTCGCCCGTGCCGACCCCCCTGGCGTCGGCGAGTTCGCTGCCGATGAAGGTCGCTCGCTCGTCGTCCCCCGGCTCCAGGGGCCGACCCGAGACGACATCGAACGTGATGACCGCTCGATAGCGGTCGAGATCGACGCCGCGCAGCAGCACCGCGTTGGCGTTGGACGTGCCGGCGATGGCGTGGACCTCGGGGATGGCGAATGACTCTCCGGCCTGGAGAAGGAGGTCGCCGGTCCGGGCGGAAATCCGGCTGCCGGTGATCTCGCCGACGCTGTTGGATTCCTGGACGAGGAGGTCCGTCGCCGCCGCGGCATGGAATCGGAGGTCGATGCCACGGTTGAAGCCGTCGAGGAGGAGGAAGCCGGTGAGCGGAATGGCGACCAGCAGGATGGTTCCGGTGATGAGCCCCATCCGGGCCCGCAGGTCGGCGGCGACGAGCCGGAGGGCGATCATCGCGCCTCCACCAACTCTCGCGGAGGCCGCGCCCCGGCGCGCCACGCGGCCAGCCAGGCGCCGACGAGGGTGGCGGTCGCAGTGACGGCGACGCCGAGCGCCACGTCCCCCCAATCGAGGCGCGGCGTGACGACGAAGGATCGGAGCGTGACGGTCGGCCGGGTCGCCAGGTACACCGCGGTGGCGGTGGCGCCGATCACGAAACCGCCGAGGGAGAGGACGGCCGAACGGACCGAGGCGAAGAGCGTGAGCGCTCGTCGCGACACGCCGAGCACGCGCGCGATGCCCAGGTCGGACGATCTCTCGGCCAACGCGACTGCGGTCAGGTTGAACGAACCGAAGGCGAGGACGGCGATGCCGATGGCGGTGCCGAGTACCGAGAGGTCCGAGGCCGCGCTCAACCCGGCACCCTGGAGTTGATTGATCTCATCCTCGTAGTACACGCCGAACCGACCCTCGGCAGCCGCGGCTATGGCCAAGCGGATCGCCTCGGGGTCCGAGTCGGGCGTCAGCTGCAGCGTCGCCGACTGGAACGTGCCTCCGGTCTCAAACAGGGCGTCGGCGCGGTCGAAGTCCATCCACAGGGAGGCGAACTTGGTGCCCGGGGCGCGTACCACCGCGGTGACGTCGAAGGTGGTGCTGAACACCTCGATCGTGTCGCCCACCCGCCATCCCGCGGTGTCCGCCACACCCTCGGTCACCGCGATCTCGTCGGCATTGGGGTCGGGGTAGCGGCCGTCCAACAGCCTGAGGCTCTCCACCCCTTCCCACTCGGAGAGGCGCGCGGCACGCAACTGGAAGATCGTGTCGCCGATCTTGACCGGGCGGAATATCAGCGGTGCGGCCGACTCGACACCGGGCCCGCCCGCGGCGAGAAGGCGATCGAGTGTCACCTGATCGAGACGGCCGGTGGAGGGGTCGAGCGGGTTGCTCGACACGATCACCAGGGCCCGTCCTCCGCCGGTCGGCGCCTCGGCGAGCGAACCGGCGACCGCGACCAGCACCAGGTGGGCAAAGACGATCGGCGCTATCGCCGCGGCGGCGACGATCGATCGGAACCGGCCCGCCCTCAGGTCCGCGAGCACCAGCCGGAGGAGCGTCACCTCGGCACGTGCGGCGAGAGCCTGCCGTCCACCATCTCCAGCACCCGGTCGGCGTGGGCGGCGAGGGACGCGTCATGGGTGACCACGAGCAACGTCACCCCGAGGCGGTCGTTGAGGTCGTCGAGCATCGCCATCACGCCTGCGGTTGCCGCCGTGTCGATGTTGCCGGTCGGCTCGTCGGCGAGGATCACGTCGGGCTCACCGGCGATCGCCCGGGCGATCGCTACCCGCTGCTGCTCGCCCCCGGAGAGCTCCGATGGCCGATGCTCGGCGCGGGCGCCGAGTCCCAGGTCGGCAAGCAGCGCGGACGCTCTGTCCCGTGCAGTGGCCCACGGGTGCACCCCGCGAGCGGCGAGGGCGAGGGCGACGTTGTCCCGGGCGGTCAGTGAACCGATCAGGTTGAAGAACTGGAAGACGAACCCGAGGTGCCGGCGACGAAAGGCGTCGAGGGAGCGCTGTGATGAAGCCGCCACGTCGACGCCCGCCACCTGAACGTTTCCTGCGTCGGGACGGTCGAGTCCGCCGATGAGGTTGAGCAGGGTCGACTTGCCACCGCCACTGGGCCCGACCACGAGGACGACCTCGCCGGCCTCCATGACGAGATCCACACCGCGCAGCGCGTGGATTTCGTTCGCCCCCTTGCGGAAGGTCTTGACCGCGCCGCGGACGTCGACGATTGGGCTCACCATCGGTGTGAGGGTATCTCTGAGTTCTGAGTTCTGAGTTCTGAGTTTTGAGTTCCACCCATGACTCAATACTCATGACTCTGAACTGTCTTCCGTACCCTCACCCCGTATGGACCCCATGGAGCGACGCGTCCTGGACCATCTCGACCGGCTGGGCGCCGCCTACGAGACGGTGCGGATCGATCCCGAGCTGGCCGACACCGCCGCGTTCTGTGAGCACTACGGGTACGCCCTCGATGAGTCGGCCAACGCCATCCTGGTGGCGTCGAAGAAGCCGGAAGGGCGCGTTGCGCTCTGTCTGGCGCTGGCGACCACACGCCTGGATGTGAACCATGCGGTCCGCGATCTGCTGGATGTCCGCAAGCTGTCGTTCGCCTCGCCGGAGGTGACGATCGAGGCGACCGGCATGGAGATCGGCGGCGTCACGCCCTTTGGGGTGCCGGAGGAGGTCCCCGTGTACGTCGACGCCCGGATCGTCGCCTTGGGTCGGTGCATCGTCGGCGGCGGAAGCCGTTCGATGAAGCTGCTGGTCGACCCGGAGGTGTTTGGACGGATGCCTGGCGTGACCGTGGTGGAGGGGTTGGCGTCATGAGTTCTGAGTCACGAGTCTTGAGTTCTGAGTAGGAGCTTTGAGTTGTGAGTTACGAGCTCGAGTGATCAGTTGTTGGCTTACTCATGACTCATCACTCATAACTCAGAACCTCCCCCTCCCCCTGTACCCTCCCCCCGATGACCTCCACTCGTGAGCCGCGTGATCGCCAGGGGATGCCTCGATGGATCCCTCGCTTGTTGGTGATCATCGTTCTCATTGCGGTCGGTCTGTTCAGCACCTATCACATCCTCCGCAGGCTGCGCAGCCTGCTCGTCATCATCGGCATCAGCCTCTTCCTGTCGGTCGCCCTCGAGCCGGGGGTCAAGTTCCTGGCGAAACGGGGTTGGCGGCGGGGCATCGCCACCGGCGTGATGTTCCTGGCCCTCGTGGCCAGCGTCGGCCTGTTCATCGGGCTCATGGTCCCCCTGATCATCGACCAGGTGTCCAAGCTCGTCACCAAACTGCCCGAGTACGTCGATCAGGCGTCGACGTTCCTCGCCCGCTTCGGTATCGACTTCTCGAGCGCAAAGCTCGCCGAGGCCGTCCAGAACGTCAACCGGGACCTCAACTCGTTCGCCACCGACATCGCCGGTGGAATCTTCGGCGTCGGCCAGGCATTGCTGTCGACGGTGTTCCAACTCCTGACGATCGGACTGTTCACCTTCTACATGACCGCCGATGGGCCCAAGCTCCGTCGCACCGTGTGCTCGGTGCTTCCGGCGGATCGTCAGACAGAGGTGCTCAGGGTCTGGGAGATCGCCATCGACAAGACCGGCGCCTACTTCTACTCGCGCACCCTGCTCGCCGGGTTCTCAGCCGCCATCGGGTGGGCGGTGTTCACCGTGGTCGGGATCCCGTATGCCCTTGCACTGGCGTTGTGGATGGCGGTGCTGTCCCAGTTCGTCCCGGTGGTGGGCACCTACCTGGGCGGGGCGTTGCCGCTCCTGATCGCGCTGCTCGAAAGCCCAGGGAAGGCGATCGCGGTGGTGATCTACGTGGTCGTCTACCAGCTGCTCGAGAACTATCTGCTCGCTCCTCGCATCACGGCCCGCACCATGGCCCTTCACCCCGCCGTCGCCTTCGGCGCCGCAATCGCCGGTGGGACGCTGCTCGGGGTTCCGGGGACGCTGATGGCGCTTCCAGCGGCGGCCACGATCCAAGCGTTCGTCACCACGTACGTCGATCGTCACCAGGTGGTCGACTCTCCGTTGACCCAAGAGGCGTCGCCCCGTCCCCCCAAGAACGACGACTGAGGCTCACTCTCTCAGACCGCGGCGGCGTGGCGATGGGTACCGAGGAGTGTCAGTTCGAACACGCTGCCGTTCTCGTATCGGTAGGTGAGGTCGCCTCCCATGAGTCGGGCGAGGCGCCGCGACACCGGCAGGCCCAACCCGATCGATCCAGGGAGTGCGGTGTCCGACCGCGAGCGCGTGTAGGGGAGGAACACCGACTCGCGGTCCTCGAGCGGAATCCCGGCGCCGTCGTCGAGAACCCTCAGGTAGACGCCACCCGCTTCAAAGCCGCCGATGACGCGGACTCTGTCGCCGCCGTAGCGCAGCGCGTTCGACAGCAGGTTGCGCACGATCTGACGGAACCGGAGCGGGTCCACCCAGGCTGCCACTCCCTGCGGGATGGTCACCTCGAGTGAGAGCCCGGGTGCGGTCGAGGCCACGATCTGGGCGATCTCGGCGGCGATGGGGACCACTTCCGGTCGAACCGCCAGCGTGTCGAGGTCCGCCCTGGCGGCGACGAGGAGATCGTCGACGATGTTGGACAACTCCCGACTCTGGTCGGCGATCAGGTCGACGAGCCCGCTGGTCTCTTCGCGAGTAAAGGCGTCTGCGTTGTCACGCAACTCGAATGCCATCCCCAGGATGGCCGTGATCGGCGTGCGGAGCTCGTGGGACACCGACGCCACGAGTTCGTCCTTGGAGGCAACGAGCGCTTCCAGTGTGCGTTCTGCACGACGGACGACGCCGATGTCGGTGAGGGCGACGATCACTCTCGAGGCGTCGAGCGTGCCGTCGTCGTGCCGGGCCGCAGCCCACGACAGCGAGAGGTCGATGGTTCCTCCCTCGACGGTGCGGCCGGTGACCTCTACGTCGAGGTGGTCCCGACCGTCCCAGATGGCGCAGAACTGCTCGACGAACGCTGCGGCGACTTCGGGGGCCGGAATGTCGGGGACCACCTTGGCCATGGCGTCTTCGCGGTCCGTCGCTCCGATGAGGTGGATGCCGGCAGGGTTGACGTCGAGATACTCGATGAGTGAGAGGAGCACACGGAGTTCGCCGGGATTCGTCTGAAGGTGTGCCCGCAGGTCGGTGACACCGCGCCCCCTGAGATGTTCGAGGCGACGAGCCGCACCGGAGAAGTCCTCCTCCCAGAGTGCGATCGGAGCGCGCTCGAACACGTTCTTGAATCGCTCGGCGTTGAGTCGGGCCGCCTCCTCCACCTCGCGGCGCTGGGTGTTGTCCTCTATTACTCCCTCGTGGTAGACGACGCGGCCCGCAGCATCGCGAACTGCGTCGGCGACGCCCCG
>DATECY010000160.1:0-26306 GCA_035286665.1 Acidimicrobiia bacterium | reverse complement strand
CAGGCGCGCGAGGAGATGTTGATGATCCGGCCCGACTTCTGCTCCATCATCGGGGGAGCGGCGGCGCGGGCGCACAGGAACTGCGACTTGAGGTTCACCCGGAGTACGTCGTCCCAGTCTTCCTCGCTCATCTTGACCAGCAATCCGTCGCGGGCGATCCCGGCGTTGTTGACGAGGATGTCGATCCGACCGAAGGCATCGAGGGCCCCTGCGATCAGGGCCGCGGCGCCGGCCGCGGTCGACACGTCCGAGGTCACGCCGGTGACCGCGATCCCGGCCGTCTCCAACTCGGCCCGCGAGCCGTCGACCCGGTGGGGGTCCAGGTCGTTGACGACGATGCGGGCGCCGGCGGCGCCCAGCACGGCGGCGATCCCGGCGCCGATGCCCTGGCCCGACCCGGTGATGACGGCGACTCGATCCTTCACGTTCATTGCCACGACCTCCTCAGCGACCCGTGAACCGGGGCGGACGCTTCTCCACGAATGCCTGAATCCCTTCTTTGCGATCATCGCTGGCACGCAGCACGGCGTGCGCCGTCGACTCGAAGTCGAGACCCGTCTCCAGGTCGGTGTCGGTGGCCCGATTGACCAGCGCCTTGATGCGGTCCAGCGAGAGCGGGGCCCGCGTGGCGATCATCTTCGCCTGGTCTCTGACGGCCTGGGGGAGGGCTGCGGCCGGCACCACGCGATTGACCATTCCCATGCGCCATGCCTCGGCGGCATTGAACTGCTCGCCGGTGAACATCATTTCCTTGGCGTACCCCGGGCCCACCAGCCGGGTCAGCCGCTGGGTTCCTCCCGCACCGGGCAGGCTCCCGACCTTGGCCTCGGGGAATCCCACCTTGGCGGTGTCGGCGGCCACCCGCAGATCGCAGGCGAGGGCCATCTCCATCCCGCCTCCGAGGGCGTACCCCTGGATGGCGGCGATCACGGGAACATTGAGCCCCTCCAGCCTGCCGAAGACGTCGCGGATCAACAGGCCCAGGGGATCGTGCACGGTTCCGGCCTCGTACTCAGCGGCGCGGCTCTTCAGATCGGCCCCCACGCAGAAGGCCTTTTCCCCGGCGGCGGCCAGGATCAGCACCCGGACTTCCGGGTTCGATCCGATCCGGTCGAGCAGATCGCGCATTCGCTGCAGCATGGCGACGGTGAGGGCGTTGAGCGCCTCGGGACGGTTCAGCGTCATCACGCCGATACCGCCCGCCTCGATCTCGAACCGGACCAGTTCTTTTCCCGCGGTGTCATCCGCCATTTCCGCTCCTCTCTCGTCCCGGGTCGGAAACGACCCCGCTCTCCAGCAACCGTGCGATCTCGTCTGCGGTGAAACCGTGCTCCTGCAGGACCGCCGTCGTGTCCTCACCGGGGAAGACGGGGCCGGGTCGACCCGGCCCGGCCCGGGTGTCGGAGAACCGGCCCGGCGCGGCGGTGCCGCGGATCGTTCCGACGGCCGGGTGCTCGACCGTCACCACGGCGGCGCTGCGCGCCACGTGCTCCTCTGCCATCAGTTCGGGGTAGCCGAGCAGCGGTCCGCACAGCACGTCGAGCCTGTCGAGGATTTCGATCCACTCCCGGGTGGTGCGGGTGCAGAACACGGGTTCGAGCACCGCGGTCAGGTCGCGTCTCGCCACGACACGCTTTTCATTCGTGTCGAAGCGGGGATCTCCGGCGAGCTCGGGCATGCCCATCGCCGTGCACAGTGCCGGCCAGCGGGTGGGGGTGTAGGCCGCCACCATCACATGTCCGTCGCTTGTCCGGTAGGCCTCGTTGGGCGCCGCATACGGCGCGGCGCTGCCCAGCCGCAGTGGAGGTCGTCCGTCGGCAAGGTACATCGAGAGCGGCACCACCTGGAAGGCGAGGAGGGAATCGAGGAGGGAGACGTCGACTCTCTGGCCTCGTCCGGTTCGCTCGCGTGCCAGGAGCGCGGCCAACACGGCCTGTGAGGTGAAGGCGCCTCCAGCCATGTCGGCGGCGGGGACTCCAACCTTCACCGGGGGTCCGTCGGCGGTACCGGTGACGCTCATGATCCCGCTCATCGCCTGGGCGATCCCGTCGACGCCCGGACGGTCGCGCCAAGGTCCCTCCTGGCCGAAGGCGGAGATCGAGGCATACACGAGACGACCATTGCGTCCCGACATCGCTTCGTAGCCGATCCCTAGACGATCAGCGACACCAGGCCGGAAGCTCTCCAGAGCGACGTCGCATCGCTCCGCCAGCCGGAGTATCACCTCGTCACCGCCGGGCTGTTTGAGATCGACCACGACCCCCCGTTTGTTGCGGTTCATGCCCAGGAACGATGCGGCCACGCCGGCGACGAACGGAGGCCCCAGCCCGCGTCCCCACTCGCCTCCAGGGGGTTCGACCTTGATGACGTCGGCTCCCAGGTCTCCCAGGTGCATTCCACAGGTGGGGCCTGCCGCACCCTGGGAGAGGTCGAGCACCGTGATGCCGTCGAGCGGGCCGTTCATCTGACGCCGTCGCCAACCCGGCTCGGCTCCGAAGCCGAGACCCCGCGTACCGCAAGATCGGCAAGGTGCGCGGCGATGACATCGGCTGAGCGGTCGCCCTCGGGCCGGTACCAACGCACCGCGGCATTGCACATGCCGAGCAGCGCCATGGTCCACAAGCGCGGGTCTTCGGGAAGGAACTCCCCGCAGGCGATGCCATCCTCGAGTATCTCGCGGAAAATGCGCTCATAGCGATCTCGCTTGGCCAGGTGGGTTGCCATGAACTCGGGGGCGAGGTAGCGACCCTCCTCGACAAAGCATGCCACGTAGTCCCGGTCGATGAGGGCGGCCGTGGTGTGCAGTACCAGCGCCCGATGGAGGCGCTCCGAGGCGGGTTCGCCGGATTCGGCCACCTGCTGCAGCCGAGGAGTGACCTGGCTCATCGTCAACTCGATGATCTCCGACAGCAGTGCTTGCTTGCTGGGGAAGTGGTGGTACACGCTCGACTTGGTGATGCCCACCGCGTCGGCAATGTCCTGCATGCTGGTCCCGTTGAATCCCTTGGCGCGGAACAGGCCGGCGGCTGCCCGGCGAAGCCGCTCTGCGGTGTCCGGCATGTCGTCCGTCACGATGCAGGTCCGGTGGCGGATCCATCGCCGATGAGAGCGTAGATCTCGTCGTCTGCCAGGACGTGGTCTCCGGCCTTCGCCGCCCTCAGGATGCCGGCGATTCTCTCCTCCGTGCATTCAAGGCCGCGCTTGGTGAGCCACGCAACGGCATTGGCCTGGCCGCTCATCGGCCCCACCGTTATCGACTGCTCCCTCCCGAGCTCGGCGGCGGGGACTCCGCTGTACACGCGATCGGCCAACCACGTGTCACCGATCCGCATCGCCTTGAGCATCGCGCCGGCGTGGACTCCGGTGCTGGTCTCGAAGGCGTCTTTCCCCACGACCGGCATGTTGCGGGGAATGGGGGTTTGGGTGCCGCGAGACACCGCGTCGGAGTAGGTGGGCAGGCCGTGCAGGTCGGAGTCCAGCCAGCCGAGCAGCTTGAGATTGACGAGCAGCAGTTCCATCGGGGTGTTCCCCGACCTCTCACCGATGCCGAGTCCGCATCCATGGACCCGGTCGGCGCCCTCCGCAATGGCGGCGATCGAGTTCATGACCGAGAGCCCCCGATCACGATGACCGTGGTAGTCGATCTTCACGTCCGCCCCGGTATCCGCCACCACCCCGCGGGCGAAGCGAACCAGGGCGTGCACTCCCCACGGGGTGGCGTGGCCCACCGTGTCCGCCAGGCAGATGCGACGCGCTCCCGAAGCAATGGCGACGGTGTACACCTCGCGCAAGACGTCGGGTCGAGCCCGGGTGGTGTCCTCGGTGACGAACATCACCTCGAGGCCCTCGGCGCGTGCGAGCTTCACCGCATCTTCGGTGGTACGCAACAAGAACTGGAGGTCCCAGCCTTCGACGAACTGTCGGATGGGGCTCGAGCCGAGGAAGATCGATGCCTCGATCGGGACCCCGGCTCGCTGCTGCGCCTCAGCGATCGGAAGGATGTCGGCCGGGTGGGAGCGGGCGGCGCAATTCGCCTCGATTCCGAGCCCGGCAGCGGCGATCTCGCCGGCCAGGCCGACGACGTCATCGAGCATGGCGGCGCTGGCTCCCGGGTATCCGAGGTCGGCGAAGCGGATGCCGAGTGGAGCCATGGCGTGAAGGATCTCGAGCTTCTGGTCGAGATCCGGTTGGTGAACCGACGGGCTCTGCAGGCCGTCGCGCAGGGTCTCGTCGTCGAGCTCGACCCGGGCAGGGCGCTCGAGAGGGGTTTCCACAACCGCGTTCCAGTCGTGGAAGAGGGTGTCCCCGCGAGTCGGGTCGTCGGTCATTGGGCGTCCTCCGTGTCGTCGTGCAGGATCGATCCCACCCCCCGAGGGGGAGCTCCCGTCCGGCCGTTCGGTTGGAAGGAGGCTTGCAAACGTTGGGTCGGCGGGCAATCCGCGATCTGCATCATTTCTCAGGCGCAAACGCATCAGGAGGTTCGCGGCAGGGATCGAGGCCTGGAGTGCGTTGGCGTCGGGAGAATGGGCCGGATGACCCATTGACGAATCCGGGGCCGGGGATCGAAACTGGCGTTCGACCGAACGGCCGGACGGCTCGGATCGGCGCGAGCGCGCGAGGGAGACGATGGTGACCACGACCGACCAGGCCACGACCCCGGTCTCGTTCCGCCCCGGGGAGTTCGAGGTCGATCCCGACGGCTCCGGTCGCATTCTCGGGAGTCGTTGCCGCGCCTGCGGCGCCCACTTCTTTCCCGTCCGCAAGGCGTGCGCAGGATGTCTGGGCACCGACCTGGAGCGAGTGCGCTTCTCCACCTCCGGCACCCTCTACACCTTCTCGGTGGTGCGGCAGTCGACCCCCGCGTTCGAGGTTCCCTACGTGCTGGGGTACGTGGATCTCTCCGAAGGCGTACGCATCATGAGTCAGATCAGCCAATGCGACCCGGAGGAGGTCACGATCGGCATGGAGCTGGAACTGGCGGTCGAGCCGTTTGGAGAGTCGGAGGATGGGACCCCGCTCGTCGGCTACCGCTTCCGACCGGCAGGCGCGGAGTCCCGGCGATGACCAACGTCCACGTGATCGGGGTCGGCATGACCCGGTTCGGCAAGCATCCGGACCGAGATGCTGCCGATCTCGGAGCCGAGGCTCTGCTCGAGGCCATCTCCGATGCCGGGATCGATCCCCGGATGATCGAGGCCGCCTACTGCGGCCACGTGTTCCAGGGCATGGTCACCGGCCAGCGGATCCTGGCACAGGTGGGCATGGCCGGTCTGCCCCTCTCCAACGTCGAGAACGCATGCAGCAGTGGGGCCACCGCCATCCGGGAAGCCTCGCTCGCCATCCGGGCCGGGGAGCACGACGTCGTGGCGGCGATCGGGACCGAGCACCTCACGTCCCGATTCTCCGGAGCGCTCACCCCCGATCCCAGCGATCCGGAGGCCGCGGTCGGTGCCACCATGCCGGCGGTGTACGCCATGCGAGCTCGGCGTTACATGTCGGAGTTCGGGATGACCCGGGAACAGCTCGCCAGGGTGGCGGTGAAGAATCGCAAGAACGCCGCCGCCAACCCGCTGGCTCATTTTCGCAAGGAGATCACCGTCGAGGAGGTCCTGGCATCGCGTTCCATCGCCGATCCGCTGAACCTGCTCGATTGCTCGCCGGTCACCGACGGTGCCGCTGCCGCCATCCTCGTGAGCGATCGGTTGGCGAAGCGACTGGGCAAAGGCCGCACGGTGCGCCTTGCCGCGTCCACGTTGTTCACGGGGTCGGTGGATACCGAGCCGACCTCGATGACGTTCGAACCCCTCACCTGGAGGACGGCCCAGGCCGCCTATGAGCGTGCCGGGGTCGGGCCCGAAGAGATCGGGGTTGCCGAGGTTCACGACTGCTTCAGCATCGCCGAAGTGCTCCGGGTGGAGGGCCTCGGTCTGTTTTCCCAGGGGGAGTACCCGGCGGCCGTGGAGCGGGGCGAGGCCGACATCGGGGGCCGGCTCCCGATCAACCCCAGTGGCGGGCTGCTCGGCAAGGGCCATCCGCTGGGCGGTACGGGCGTGGCGCAGGTCGTGGAGCTGGTACGTCAGCTGCGCGGTGAAGCCGGAGACCGCCAGATAGCGGGCGCCCGGGTCGGTTTGGCTCATTGCCGGGGCGGCAAGGCGGTCGGAATCGAGGGGGCAGCATGCACCGTTCAGATCCTCGTGCGGTGAGGGCTTCGGGCGAACAGCAGGCGCTGCCCTTCGTCCTCATGCGGGGCGGTACCAGCAAAGCCGTCTTCCTCAGCGGAAGGGATCTTCCCCCGCCCGGAGAGGCGCGGGACCGCGTCATCCTCGAGGTGTTCGGGAGTCCCGATCCACGTCAGGTCGACGGCCTGGGTGGGGCGGACATCCTCACCAGCAAGCTGGCGATCATCGACCCCCCTTCGGTACCCGACGCCGACCTCGACTTCACCTTCGGCCAGGTGAGCATCACCGAGCCGGTGGTGGACTACGACATCAACTGCGGCAACATCTCGGCGGCGGTGGGCGCCTTCGCCGTGGACGAGGGTCTCGTGGACCTCCGGGAGCCGGTGACGCTCGTCCGCATCCACAACACCAACACCGGTCGCATTCTCGTGGCGCGGGTTCCGGTGTGCGACGGAGCCGCCGCGGTCTTCGGCGAACTCAGGATCGATGGGGTCCCCGGGACAGGAGCCCCCATCGCGCTCGACTACAGCCGAACGGCCGGCGGGATCACCGGCTCGCTGCTGCCGACCGGCAATGCCCGCGACGTGCTCGACACCGCCTTCGGCACCGCCGAGGTCACCATCGTGGACCTCGCGAACCTGTGTGTGTTCGTTCCGGCCGCTGCGGTGGGCATGACCGGCACCGAGGGCCCCGGCGACGCCGAGTACATGTCGGCGATCGTTGCGATCAAAGAGGCTGCAGCCCGGCTCATCGGCGTCGCCTCGGACGGTTTGACGCCGATTCCGGCCGCGGTAGCGGCCCCGAGTGCATACGCCGCCTTTGGATCCGGCCGGCGGGTGGCAGCCGCCGACATCGATCTCGTGGCGCGCGTAGTCGGTGGCCGACCGCCCATGTTGCACAAGGCGTATCCGGGGACGGTGGCGGCCTGCACCGCGGTGGCGGCATGCATCCCGGGCAGCACGGTGGCCGAGATCGCACGCCCGGGAAACGGGTTGTTCCGGATCGGGCACACCAGCGGCGTCATGGAGGTACGAGCCAGGGTCGTGGTCGACGGCGACACCTGGGGGGTCGAGCAGGCATCCTACGACCGGACGGCGCGTCGACTCGCCGAGGGGAGTGTGTTCGTGCGCCAGGGAACGGTCGCGGCCGGCACATGATCGACCGGATACTCACGCTCTCGGTGAACGGCCGGGAGCATCGTGTCCTCACTCCCGACCATCGCACGCTTCTCGAGTTGTTGCGCGAGGATCTCCGGCTGACCGGAACCAAGCACGGGTGCGAGCTCGGCGAATGCGGAGCGTGCACCGTGCTGCTCGACGGGACTCCGGTGCTGTCGTGCCTCACCCTGGCCCGCAGTGCCGAGGGTCATGCGGTCACGACCGTCGAGGGCCTGGCGGCCGGCGGTGTCCCCGCTCCCCTCCAGGACGCCTTCACTCGCCTGGGTGCCGCTCAATGCGGGTACTGCACACCCGGCATGCTGATGGCGGCGAGCGCTCTGCTGAACTCGGTTCTCGACCCGTCAACCGCGGAAATCCAGGAGGCGTTGTCCGGCAACCTGTGTCGCTGCACGGGATACGGCAAGATCGTGGCTGCGGTACGCCTGGCGGCTCGGAGCGGGCGATGATCGCTCCCCGGTTCTCCTTCGTGGGCAGCGGCCGGCCCCGGGTAGATGCCGGCGACCAGGTCAGCGGGCGCACCGTCTTCGCCGACGACATGTCGCTTCCGGGAATGTTGATCGGCCGGCAGCTGCGCAGTCCACACGGCCACGCCCGCATCACCCGGATCGACGTGCGCCGCGCGCTGGCCCTGGAGGGGGTGGAGGCGGTGATCACCGGGGCCGACCTCCCCATCACCTACGGCATCCTTCCCGTGAGCCAGGACGAGCACGCCCTGGCTCTGGAGAGAGTCAGGTATGTCGGCGAGCCGGTGGCGGCCGTGGCGGCCGTGGATGCCGAAACTGCGGCACGAGGTCTCGAACTGATCGAGGTGGAGTACGAGCCCATCGAGGAGACCGCGTCCATCGACGAGGCGGCCACCGATCGGGTCCTCATCCACGGTGAGGGTCTCGGCCGAAACGTCCACCGCGCCGCCTCCCTCGAATTCGGGGACGTCGCGACGGGTTTCGAGGAGGCAGA
The DNA here is from genome assembly GCA_035286665.1 of Acidimicrobiia bacterium. Lineage (GTDB taxonomy): Bacteria > Actinomycetota > Acidimicrobiia > Spongiisociales > UBA11373 > RBG-16-68-21. The sequence goes on along the minus strand of DATECY010000160.1, from coordinate 17,992 downwards.
CCACATCAGGGAGGACGTCTACGACTTCCGGGGGAGCACCCATGCCGCTCTGGAACAGCATGCCGCGGTCGCTTCGTTCGGCACGGACGGACGGCTCACGATCTGGTCGTCGACCCAGGTGCCGCACTACCTGCACCGCGCGCTGGAGAAGGTCCTGGAGCTTCCGGCGGCGCAAATCAGGGTCGTCGCCACCCCGGTGGGTGGAGGGTTCGGGGGCAAGACCGACCCGTTCTCTCACGAGATCGTCGCAGCCCGGCTTTCGATGGAGACCGGCCGGCCGGTGAAGATCACGCTGTCGCGCGAGGAGGTGTTCTACACGCATCGGGGCCGTCACCCGGTTCTGATGTGGGTACGGACCGGGTTCCGCCGCGACGGGACCATCACCGCGATGCACTTTCGCACACACCTCGACGGCGGGGCTTTCGGCAGCTACGGGTTGGCGACGTTGTACTACACGGGCGCCCTGCAGACCACCACGTATCGAATTCCCCATTACAAGTTCGAGGGCGTTCGGGTCTTCACGAACAAGCCCCCGTGTGGACCCAAGCGGGGTCACGGAACCCCTCAGCCCCGTTTCGCGCTCGAATGTCACCTCGATGCAGCCGCCGCCGACCTCGGTCTCGACCCGGTGACGATCAGGGTGCGCAACCTCGTCGAGCCGTATTCGACGACGGTCAACTACCTGCGGATCACCAGCTGCGGGTTGCGCGAGTGCATCGAAAAGGTGGTCGCCGCTTCGGGGTTCGGCGACAAGCATGGGAAGCTCCCCCCGGGCCGTGGTGTGGGACTGGCGGTCAGCGCCTACATGACGGGTGCCGGCCTGCCCATCTACTTCAACGACATGCCTCAGTCGGAGGTATCCATCAAGGTGGACCGGGGCGGCGGTGTGACGGTGTTCTCGATGGCGGCCGACGTCGGTCAGGGGTCGACATCTGTGCTCGCCACCATCGTAGGGGAGGTGCTGGGACTCGACCCGGCGACTCTTGCCATGGTGACCGCGGACACCGATCTGACCCCGGTCGATCTGGGCAGCTACTCGAGCCGCGTGACGTTCATGGCCGGGAACGCCGCGTTGGAGGCGGCGGAGAGGATCCGCGACACCGTCGTGGCAGCGGTCGCCGATGAGTTGGGCACGACGCGAGACGTGCTCGTTGTCGGCGATGGTCGTGTCGGCGTCGAGGGGGCCCCCGAGAAGAGCATTCCCTGGCCTGATGCGGTGAGAGCCGCCATCAGCCGTACCGGACCGCTGGCGGCATCGGGGTCGTACACGGCTCCGACACTCGCCGGACCGTACAAGGGGTCGGGCGTGGGCATCTCCCCGGCGTACAGCTTCTCGGCGGCGGTCGTCGAAGTGGAATGTGATGCCGAGACGGGGCACGTACGGGTGGAGCGGGTGTGGCTGGCGCACGACATCGGTCGTGCCCTGAACTCGCTGCTCGTGGAAGGCCAGATCGAGGGTGGCGTCTACATGGGCCTCGGCGAGGCACTCATGGAGGAGCAGGCCTATCGCGGCACGCTGCACCGTGGCCCGTCCCTGCTCGACTACAAGATGCCGACCTTCCTCGACGTCCCGCCGGTGGAGTCGATTCTGGTCGAGACCGTCGATCCCGAGGGGCCGTTCGGGGCAAAGGAGGTTGGGCAAGGCCCGTTGCTTCCCGTGATCCCGGCGGTGGCCAACGCCATCCACGACGCGCTCGGGGTACGAATCGATGAGGTCCCGATCACTCCCGACAAGGTCGTGCGAGCGATGCGTGACCTGGCCAGGGGCGGGAGCGGTCGCGTGGGCCCGGCGTCGGTGCCGGAGTTCGACTTCGGCAGGGCGAACCGCGTCGCGGTGCCGGAAGGCTTGCGACCATGATGCGCCTCCCAGCCTTTTCCCTTCTCGCCGCTTCCACGCTGGCGGAAGCCGTGGAGATGCTTCGGGATCATCCCGGGTCCACGGTGATCGGGGCGGGGACCGACCTCCTGCCCAACATGAAGCGTCGCCAGGTGCGGCCGGCGACGTTGGTCTCCCTTGGCGCCATCCCGGGACTTGTCGGGATTCGCCGTGACGACACCGGTGGTTGGGTGATCGGCGCGCTCACCGTGCTTGGCGACGTGGCCCGATTTCCGGATCTCCCCGGGGCGCTTCGCGCGGCTGCGGGGTCGGTGGCATCCCCGCAGATCCGCAACACCGCCACCGTAGGCGGCAACCTCTGCGTCGACACCCGATGCAGCTTCATCAACGTCACCGAGGAGTGGCGGGCTGCCTCGGGTCCATGTCTGAAGGCAGGGGGTGACGTGTGCTGGGTGGCGCCCAAGGGCGAGCAGTGTTGGGCGGTGTCATCGACCGATCTGGCGCCTGCGGCAATCGTGCTGGGAGCCTCGGTGCGTCTGGTGGGCCCCGGGGGAGAGCGGACGATCCCGGCGGCCGACCTGTACCGTCCCGACGGCATCGACCACATCGCCAAGGCACGAGATGAGATCCTCACCGAGGTGTCGATCCCCCCATTGGCCGGGCTGCGCAGCACGTATCTGAAGCTGCGGAGACGTCAGGCGGTCGATTTCCCCATTCTGGGGGTTGCCGCCGCCGTGCGGACCGGCGACGACGGAATCGTCGAGGAGGCCCGGATCGTCCTCGGAGCAATAGCTCCGGCGCCACTGCGCGCCGCAGCAACCGAGGAGTTCCTGGTGGGCAAGAGGCTCACGCCGGAGGTCGTCGAAGAGGCCGGCAGGATCGCGGCCCTACCGGTCCGGCCGTTCGACAATACCGACCTCGGCTCCCGATATCGCAAGTGGATGACCGCCACCTTCGTGCGGCGGGCCCTGCGCGAGCTCGAGTAGGTCAGTCGGAGTGGTCGGGGGCGAATCCGCCGACCGGGCCTGGATCGTTCAGGTTGTGGAGCCGCACCTGGCCGCGGGCGACCGGCTTGTCGTCGGATTCCCGGGTCACGACGACCTGCCACAGTTGCTGGGAGCGGCCGCGGTGGAGCGGAGTGGCCTCGGCCACAAGTCGACCCTTGCGCACCGAGCGGAAGAATTCGGTGGCATTGGACACTCCCACCGCGCCGGCCAAGCCCTGGTCCACGGCCCACAAGGCGCCGGCCACCGATGCCACCGACTCGATCAGCGCGCAATACACCCCGCCGTGGACGATTCCGTAGGGCTGCTGGTGGATCGGAGCCAGGTCGACCTGGGCACGCACCCGGTCCTTGCCCACCTCGATGAACTCGAAGCCGAGTGCACCGCTGAGGCCGTGGTTGAGATCGGGGGCTGGCTCGGTCATGCGTCCTCCGCCGGGTGGGGGAGCCACGGTATACCTGGTCGCGCCTCGCCCGGGCTCGGCGCGTTCGGGCATGGGCGATGGCCGGCCGGCGACCCGGGGGGCGTTGTCCCCGGCGGGTCTAGGATCCGGCCCGCATGCTGATCTCCCGTCCGATCCTCGCCGATCTGGCAGTTCGCCTCCACGCATTGCCATCGGGGCTGCGAGCGGCGACCGTGGACGTCGGAGACCTCGATCCGCTCGACGTGGTGCGCGCCGGAGCGGCCGCGTTCGGGTTTGCCGCGTTCTTCTCATCGGTCGACGGTCGTTCGGTCGGTGCGCTCGGGGTGTCGGGGCGGGTGGCGGCCTCGGGTCCCGACCGCTTCGCCCGCCTCGATGACGGCCTTCGACGGATGTCGCCACCCGATGCGATCGCGCCCATCGGATTCTCGTTCGCCGACGACGGGCCGTCGAGCGCCGAATGGGAGGGGTTTCCGGCTGCGGTGGCCGTGGTTCCGCAGATCACCGTGACGCGATCGGCCGGAAGGTCTCAGTTGAGCGTTTCTCTGCCGTCGGGGAGCGACGGACAGATGCTCTTGGCTCTGGTCTCGACGCTCCGCCCACCAGCCGCACCGGGGACGGGCCGCGAGGTCGACCACGCCGTCGAGTCCCGACCGTCACCCCACGACTGGCTGGGGCTGGTGGCCGAGGCGGTCGCCGGCATCCGGGGGGCGGCGATGCAGAAGGTCGTGCTGGCCAGATCGGTCGCGATCAGGTCCAGCACCGCCTTCGAGCCGTTCGATCTCGTGGCGACGCTGCGAGATCGATACCCAGAGTGCCGGGTGTTCGGGTGGCAGGAGGGTGAGTCGACCTTCATCGGTGCGAGCCCCGAGCTGCTCATCGCCCGCGAAGGCCGGCATTTCGAACTGGCCCCTCTCGCCGGGTCGGCGCCGCGGGGGACCGACCCCGAGCACGATCGCCGGCTCGGCGACGCGCTCCTCGCCAGTCCCAAGGATCGGATGGAGCATGAGATCGTGGTCGACGACGCCGTACGACGGCTGACCGGCCTCGTCACGACGATCGAACGGTCGGCGACCCCGCAACTCCAGCGGTTTGCCACCGTCCAACACCTGGCCACGCCCATTGGTGGCACCACCGACGCCAGGATCCTCGAGCTGGCGGGCGCCCTTCATCCCACGCCGGCGGTGGGGGGTGCGCCCCGCGCCGAGGCTTTGGCCTTCATCGACAAGATGGAGGGGATCGACCGTGGGTGGTATGCGGGAGGGATCGGCTGGGCCGACGGCGCCGGGAACGGAGAGATCGCCCTCGGTCTGCGTTCGGCGCTGGTGCGCGGAGACCAGGCCATCGTCTACGCCGGGAACGGCATCGTGAGGGACAGCGAGCCCGAAGCCGAACTCGAAGAGACCCGGCTCAAGCTGCGGCCCATGCTCGACCTGCTGACCTGAGGATCGGTCGCCGCTCCCCGGGCGGGCCTATTCGGGTGGCCCGTGGGCCGTGCCCTCGGCGATTGCTCTCGCCACCTCGGCCCGGATGCGGCGATGCAGTGTGGCGTTCTCCGCGCGATCGGTTACGAGTTCGATCAGACGGGGCCGTGTCGGCGGTGAGGCCACCACCATGGCGAGGTGATCGGCACGGTCCACGCGCTCGGCGTCGACGCCGAATCCAGCGGCGACGGCGGTCAGATCTAGTCCGTGGGGTGTGCCCCAATGCCGCTCGAACTGGGGGAGCGCCACCTGGGGGAGCAGGTGGAAGATCCCGCCTCCGTCGTTGTTGACCACCACGAGCGTCAGGCCGATCCCCAGCCGCTTCGCCGTGGCGAGCGCACCGATGTCGTGGAGCACCGAGAGGTCTCCGGCGAGTGCCACGGTGGGCCGGCCGGAGACCGCTGCCGAGCCGAGCGCCGAAGACACGAAGCCGTCGATGCCGTTGGTCCCGCGATTGGCGAGGACACGGATCTCACGGTCGGTCGACGGCATCACCGCATCGAGGTCGCGCACCGGCATCGAAGAGGCAACCCAGAGCACCGAACCCGACGGCACCGACCCGGCGACGATGCGAGCAATGAGCGGCTCGTTGGGGAAGGGAGCGCCGTCGATCACGGCAGCCATGGCCATCGACGCTTCACGGTCGGCGTCCAGCCACCGGTCCAGCCACTCCGGTGTGGTCGCACCCACGGACTCGGCGAGCAAATCCAGCGTCGGGGCGACATCCGAACGAAGCACGACCGATGCCGATGCCGTGGGATCGCGCCGCCCCACCGACTCGATGAACACCTGGGGCACCTCCGGGTGGGCGCCGAGCCACTCCCACATCGCCTTCGACGTGGGGATGGCTCCGAACCGAACGACCGCCTCGGTGCGCGATGCGTCGAGGAAACCGGCCCACGCCAGGGCATCGGACGCCGCCACCACGTGGGTGCGGTCGTGGGGTCCCGTTCGTACTCCGCTGAGCGGGTCGGCCAGGATCGGCCATCCGGTCGCCGTGGCGAACCGGGCTGCGGCGACGGGAACGCCGGGTTCGTCGGTCGGTCCGGCCATGATCACCCCCCGGAGGCCGGAGAGGGCGGTGGCAGTCGCGGTCACCGCTTCGCGGGCAGCCTCGTACCGGCCGAACGTCACCTCCGGCACCTCGGTCGCGTCGGGCGACACCGCTCTCGGGGGAACCAGCGGCTCGCGGAATCCGAGGTTCAAGTGCACCGCGCCCCGGGGTGCCGACATCGCTTCGCTCCACATCCGCACCGCCATCTCGACGGCGGTGGCGGCATCGGTGGGGACCTCCATGTCCCCAGACCACTTGACCGATGTGCCGAAGAGGTCGTGCTGGTCGATCGTCTGTGGCGCACCGGTGTCGCGGAGTTCCCGGGGGCGATCGGCGGTGAGCGCGATGAGCGGCACCCTGGCGTACCGGGCTTCCACCAGGGCGGGGTGGAGCTCCGCGGCGGCGGTCCCTGAGGTGGTGACCACGAGCACGGCGACTCCGGTGGTCTTGGCGATACCGAGGGCGAAGAAGGCCGAAGAGCGCTCGTCGTGGTGCGACCAATCGGTGATGGGGGAGTCGGCCAGGGCGAGCGACAGCGGGGTGTTGCGCGACCCGGGGGTGACACACGCGTGGCGGACGCCGAGCCGGGCGAGGGCGTCGATCAGGGTGAGGGCGAACCGGGCATTGCGGTCAGGCATCGGCTTGAGACGCTACAGGAACCTCGAGCACCGATCGGCGCGGGCGGGTCGAACTGCGTCAGCAGACTCCTAGGCGAGTGTCGCTCCGATCGCCAGCAGGATCCCGACCGCCAGGTGCATCCGCGCCGTCGCCTTGAGGGCGCCAATCAGCAACGGGCCGGAAACCTCGGTGGCAACGGTGCGTAGTGGACTCACCGCCAGGGGCAGGGCGCCGAGGGCGATGAGGGTGAGCCGCGGTGTGAGGTCGGTGGCGGCGAACACCCCGATGAGACCGAATGCACCCATGACCAGGGCCCCGTAGAAGAACCTCGTCGCCGGACGACCGATGACCACGGCCAGGGTGCGTTTGCCCGAAGCGCCATCGGTGTCGAGGTCCCTGACGTTGTTGACGACGAGGATCGCCGTCACCAGCATCCCCACCGGGACGGCGAGAAGCCATGCCGACGCCGGTGCGGTCGAGTCGTGGACGAACCGGCTTCCCACCACGCCGGCCAGCCCGAAGAACACGAACACGAACACCTCGCCGAGGCCGTGGTAGCCGTAGGGCCACGGGCCACCCGAGTAGGCGAGCATCGCCACGATGGCAGTGGCCCCGACGGCGAGGATCTGCCACCCCGAGATCCAGGCGAGATACAAACCACCTGCCGTCGCCAGGCCGACGATGACCGCGGTGCCCTGCCAGACCCGGCGGGCGGTCAGCAGTCCTCCGGCCACGGCCCGGGGAGGGCCGATCCGTGCCGCGGTGTCGATCCCCCGGGCGTGATCGGAGGCATCGTTGGCGAAATTGGCGGCGACGTTGATGAGCACGGCGGTGAGCAGCGTCACGATGAAGGCATCGGGGCGGAACACGGCGTCGTGGGCGGCGAGGCCGCCGCCGACGAGAACGGGGGCGATCGCGGCGAGGAGGGTGGCCGGCCGCGCGGCGACGAGCCAGGCCCTCACGGCAGGCGGGGGAACTTCCCGAAGTCGGGTGGGCGCTTCTCGTTGAAGGCGTCCCTGCCCTCCTGCGCCTCCGCCGACATGTAGAACAGCAGCGTGGCGTCGCCGGCCAGTTGCTGCTGGCCGGAGAGGCCGTCGCCGGCGGCGTTGATCGCCGCCTTCATCATCCGGATGGCGAGAGGTGACTTCTCCAGGATCTCCGTCGCCCAGGCCACGGTGGTCGCTTCGAGCTCGGCGAGGGGAACGACGGTGTTGACCATGCCCATCTCGTATGCCTCGGCAGCCGAATACTGGCGGCAGAGGTACCAGATCTCCCGAGCTCGCTTGTCTCCGACCATGCGGGCGAGGAGTCCGGCGCCGTACCCGCCGTCGAACGACCCCACCTTGGGCCCGGTCTGGCCGAAGACCGCGTTGTCCGCCGCGATGGTGAGATCGCACACGAGATGGAGGATGTGGCCGCCGCCGATGGCGAATCCGGCGACCATGGCGATGATCGGCTTGGGGAGCCGGCGCATCTGCACCTGGAGGTCGAGGACGTTGAGCCGCGGGGTTCCCATGGGATCGAGGTACCCGGCGTCTCCCCGGATCCTCTGGTCGCCCCCGGAACAGAAGGCCTGGTCGCCAGCCCCGGTGAGGATGATCACCCCGATGGCGGCGTCGTCACGAGCCCGTTCGAACGCATGACTGAGCTCGAACAGCGTGGTGGGACGAAACGCGTTGCGGACCTCGGGCCGGTCGATGGTGATCTTGGCGACTCCGGGGATCGTCTCGTACCGGATGTCGCCGTAGTCGCCGGACGCGGTCCAGTGAAATGCCATGAGTCCCCGATGTGAATGCGGAGCCGCGACTGTAGTTGCGAGAGGATGGCGGCGGCGCCGTAACCTCATGGACAGGTGGCGAAGTCGGTCCGGGGGGCGATCCAGACGTCCCGGCAGGCATTGCCGGAGAAGTCGTTGTCACCGCCGAGCAGCACGATCGCCTCTTCGGGCCAGTCGGTGGTGCGGAAGTTCCACAGATAGATGCCGAAGTAGTTACCGGTCGAGACATTGCCCTCCAGCACGTACCCGGTCGGGAGTTGGCGCTCCTCGTCGCTGACCTCGATGCCCACCCCGCGATTGTCATGCACCAGGTTGTCGCGGAGCACGACGTCGGAGCCGCCGTCGATCCAGATTCCACCGTCCCACCAGCCTTCGGCACTGGCATCGAGGTCGTTCTCGTAGATCTCGTTTGCCTCGACGAGGGCGCCTCTCGAGTCCTCGACGAGAATCCCGGCGCCGTGATTGTGGTGGGCGCGGTTGTGGCGGATCACGACGTCTTGGTTGCCGTAGGTGTTGATCGCCGTCCCGAGCAACCGTCCGGGCGCAGGTGGGTCCGGTCCGTTGCCGGTGAGGACGTTGTGCTCGATGACCACCCCGGAGGAGCCGTCGACGTGTATCCCGTATCCCTCCAACTCCCAGGAGGGGTGGCGCGCGCGGTGTCCATTGTCCACGATCTCGAGGTAGCGCAGTGTGACGTTCGTGCTCAGGGTCGCTCCAACACCGATGTCCGTGAAACCGACCACCCGCAGCCACTCGACTGCCAGGCGATGGCATTGGGTGCAGAAGACTCCAAAGTCTCGACGTGCGGTGCCGTCGAACGTGGGCCGGCCGCCCACGCCGGAGATGCGGAAACCCCCGGCCGCGTGGTCGCCGTCGAAGAACGCCCCCTGGCGATACCGGCCTGGCAGGACGAAGAGGGTTCCCCCATCCATGAGCAGATCCATTCCGCGCCCCACCGTCAGAACCGCAGAGTCCGGGGTCGTGCCGCCGGCAGAGTCGTCGCCGCCGGGCGCGAGGAACACCACCGAGGGAACCGGCCCGGCTGTGCACTCGGAGACCGCCTCGGCTTGACAGCGATTCGTGCCGGGACCGCCCGACCCGCGGTCGACACCGGCGCCTCCTACGATCTCGTCGTCTCCCGACCCTCCGCGCAACTGGTCGTCCCCGCCGCGGCCCTCGACCCTGTCGTCGCCTCCTCGGCCGAGAAGGCTCTCACCGGCATCCGAGCCGAGGAGAACGTCGCCGAACCGAGAGCCGATCACCCGGTCGAATGAAGCCACCAGGTCGGTGCCACCATCGAGCGCCGTTTGGTTGGTGAGGTCGACCATCACCGGGACCCGCGAGTGAGCAAAGGACAGCGTGTTCGCTCCGGGACCGCCGTCGGCGACGTCGTCTCCAGTTCCGGGCGCGATCCTGTCGTTCCCGCCCCCTCCGCAGAGCACGTCGTCGCCGCCGCGCCCGAGTATCACATCATCGCCTTCGGCGCCCGAGATCACGTCGTCACCCGGGGTGCCGACGAGGCGATCGGGTCCTGGGGTGCCGACGATGGTCGCCGGAACGCCCCGACATGCTTGGTCGAAGCCAAGATCCGCCGACTGCCAGGGCACGATCGCGCCGATGAACGCGAGTGCCAGGAGTCCTCGGTGCATACCGAAGGGTACCGGCCGGCCCAACGCACGGCGCGACGTCCGCAGCCCACCCGACGACTCGACACGCGTTGCTGATACTTTGTTCTCCATGGATTGGCTGGCTCGGGCCGCGGGAGAACGCGCTACTGCTACGGCGCTTGTCGTCGGCGAGCGCTCGATCTCCTATGGCGAGCTCGACCGCGCCGCCGATGCAATCGCCTCGATCGTCATGGACAGCGGTCTCGCCGGTGGCGCGGTGGCGCTCTGGGGGGTCAGAGATGCCTCGACCGTGGCTGCGTTGTGGGGGATTCCACGGGGGAATGCCACCGTCGTGCCGATCGATCCGAGGCTTCCACCTGCCGAAGCGATGCGCCTCACCCGCGAAGCGGGGGTGAACGGGTTGTGGGCTCTTCCCGACGGCGGGATCGACCGCTTGCTCGCCAGACCGAAAGGTCAGGGCCATCCCGGGTGGGGGCCCCCGCACCCCGACGCCCGGTTCGTCGTGTTCACCTCGGGCAGTGAGGGGGCGTACAAGGGTGTCGTCATCACCGGAGCCAACGTCGAGGCCTCGGTACTCGGCTCGCGGCTGCGTTTGGGGAACGGCCCGGACGACAGCTGGCTCTGCGTGCTGCCCCTCTTCCACGTGGGCGGCCTGTCGATTCCGTGGCGACAAGCGGAGGCCGGTGCGCCCGTTGTCCTCGAGGATGGGTTCGATGCGACTCGCACCGCCGCCCTCCTATCCAAGGTCGGCTTTGCGTCCCTCGTTCCGACCATGCTCCGCCGCGTCCTCGACGCCGGCCCCGGAGCCGGCGGGACCGTGCTGCTGGGAGGCGGCCCCTCCGACCCGGCCCTACTGACCCGATCGTTGGAGTCGGGAATCGTCCCCCTCCAGACCTACGGGATGACGGAGACGACCTCCCAGGTGTGCACCGTGGGACCCGACGAGGTGGAGGCATCGCTCGGGACCGCGGGCGCACCCATCGCCGGCGGCGAGGTTCGGATCACGCGCGACGGGGTCGTGGCCGGCATCGGTGTCGAGGGGCGGATCGAGGTGCGGGGGCCCATGGTGTCCCCCGGGTATCTCGGAGCAGAGCCGAGGCGGCCCGACGCGTGGCTGATCACCGGTGACCTGGGGGTACTCGATGACGCCGGGCGGCTGACGGTCAGCGGCAGGGCGGACGCCCTGATCGTCACCGGCGGCGAAAACGTCCATCCGGTGATGGTGGAGCGCACGCTGCGAGGGTGTCCCGGTGTGGCCGACGCCAGGGTCTTCGGCGTGCCCGATCGGGAGTGGGGGCGTCGGGTGGTCGCCGAGATCGTGCTCGACGGGGTGACGGTCACCCAAGTGAGGGAGTGGGCCAGGGGGCGCCTGTCCGCGGCGGCGGTTCCCAAGGAGTGGCGCGTCGTCCCCCGTCTGGTCGGCAAGCTCGACACCTGATCACCAACTCCCGGCGATTGGTCAATCGTCGATGGAGTCGATCGTGATCTCGAAGGTGAGGGCTTGACCGGCGAGCGGGTGATTCGTATCGACGGTGATCGTATCGGTGCCGATGGCCGTGACGACGACAGTCGCGCCGCTCGAGAGCTGCACGGAATCGCCGACTTGGAGGCCTGCCGGTGCGCCCTCGGCGGGGAGGTCCACGATGTTGGCATCCGACCGCTCGCCGTAGGCATTTGCGGCCTCGATTCTGACCGTGAAGGTCTCGCCGACCGAGCGGCCGCGCACCGCGTCCTCGAATCCCGCGATGACCGCTCCGGTGCCGAGCGTGAACACGAGGGGTGTGCCGCCGACATTGGAATCGAACTCGGTGCCGTCGTCGAGCGTGCCGGTGTAGAACACGCCGACGACGGCGCCATCCTGAGCGGGGCCGCTCATCGTGGTCGGCGTGGATGTGGATGTGGCGGCGGAGTCACCTCCGCCGCCACATGCCGCGATCAGCATCGTCATGGCGGTCAACACGCCGGACGACCTCGACCTCATCTACGGGGCTTCGCCTCGTTGATGTTGAGCCGCCGGCCCGAGTACTCGGCGCCGTTGAGCGCCTCGATGGCGACTCGGGCAGCATCGTCGGGCATTTCGACGAAGCCGAAGCCTCGCGAGCGGCCGGTATCACGGTCCATGACCACTGCTGCCGAGTCGACCTGGCCGTGTTGGGAGAACAGCGACTCCAGCTCGTCCGACGTGGTCGTGTAGGGGAGGTTGCCTACGTAGATGTTCATCGGGATCCTTTCTCGAGTCCCCTGCCCGACACCTTTGACGGGCATTCGCCGGTGGGTTCCCGAGATCGTCAATCGCTCGTATCACCGCACACAGGCTTGGCGAAGAATAGCGATTTCGACACCTCGGGCGTCCATCGGGCACGGTGGGGTCTAGGGTCTGGTCGTCAGCGCTCCCCTGGAGGCAGTGATGTGTTTCGACGTCGATTCCACCCCGCCGATCGTGCCGATCAGCGGAGCGGCCATCGATCATCGGCGGATCACCCTTCATGCGTCGGATGGGAACGAGTTCGCAGCCTTCGAGGCGAGGGGGACCGGCACCGGGGGCGCCACCGTTCTGGTCCTGCCCGATGTGAGGGGTCTCTACCGGTTCTATGAAGAGCTCGCCACCCGGTTCGCCGAGCACGGCTACGACGCCGTGGCGATCGACTACTTCGGTCGGACCGCCGGCACTGCAGGCCGCGACGACGGGTTCGACTCCATGCCGCACGTCCGGCAGACGACCTTCGACGGCGTGCGGGCCGATGCGGCCGCCGGAGTCGCCCACCTCCGTTCGATCCAGCCGGATCAGCCGGTGTTCACCGTGGGGTTCTGCTTCGGCGGCAGCAACTCCTGGCACCAGGCGTGCAACGGATTGGGCCTGGCCGGGGCGATCGGGTTCTACGGCCACCCGAACCGGGTGTTCCCAGAAGGAGCCACCCCACTCGTGGAGCGGGCCGCCGCTGGAGAGTTCACCGCTCCGGTGCTTGGACTCATGGGCGGAGCAGACCCGGGGATTCCGGTCGAGGAAGTCGAGCGCTTCGGGGAGGCGCTCACCGCGGCCGGCGTCGAGAATCAACTCATCATCTATCCGAACGCGCCCCACTCGTTCTTCGATCGCAAGTTCGAGGAATTCTCCAGCGAGTCGAGTGACGCGTGGGGGCGGGTACAGGCCTTCATCGAGGGTCACTGCGGCTGATCATCGTTCGGTCGCCGGCGACTGCTGCCGGAGGCGTCTCCCTTGCTCCGTATCATCGCCCGGTGGTCGGGAACGCCAATCAGATGAAGACGGCGGTCCGCCGCACCTTTCGCTCGATGCGAGTCCGCAACTTCCGGCTGTTCTTCATGGGCCAGTTCATCTCGAGCATCGGGTTGTGGATGCAGCAGGTGGCCGAGGTGTGGCTCATCCTCAAGCTCACCAACAGCGCCGTTGCCCTTGGAGCCATCACCTTCACCCACTTCGGGCCGATCTTGGTGTTCGGCCTGTGGGGAGGGGTCATCGCCGACCGGGTCGACAAGCGCAAGCTGCTCGTGGTCACCCAGACTCTTCTCGGTGTGCTCGCCGGGTCGCTTGCGGTCATCAGCGTCGCCGGTGGGATCACGGTGCCGGTTCTCTACTCGTTCTCCTTCGCCGCCGGACTGGTGAATGCGCTCGACAATCCGACCCGTCGCGCCTTTGTGCGTGAGATGGTGTCCCGCGACGACGTTCCCAATGCGGTGAGCCTCAACTCGATGGTCATGACCTCGGCGCGGGCAATCGGTCCGGCGATATCGGGACTGCTGCTGGCCGGACCGGGGGCGACGATCGTCTTTGCGGTGAACGCCGCGACCTATGCCGCGGTGATCGCTGCCTTGGTGCTCATGCGACCCGAGGCGCTCTTCCGGTCGCCTGCGGTCGTCAAGGCTCGCGGTCAGCTCGTCGAGGGCCTGCGGTACGTGTGGGACAACCGCGTGGTTCGTCTGCCGATCGTGATGCTGGCGTGGATCGGGACGCTGGCGTTCAATTTCACCGTCCTGTTGGCGCTCTTCGCCGAGCACACGTTTGCGTCCGGTCCCGGAGGGTTCGGGAGGCTCATCTCGATGTCGGCGGTCGGATCGCTGGTCGGCGCCGTGATCACCGCCTCGCGAGTTCGCGTCACCCAGCGCTACATGATCGGGGCCTCCATCGCCTTTGGCGTGGTCACCCTGGTCGCCTCCGTCGCTCCAACACTGGGCACGATGGCGGCTCTCCTCATCCCGGTGGGCGTGGGAGCGATCGCGTTCGTCTCGGCCGCACAGGCGCTTGCCCAAGAGCACACCGTTCCCCACATGCAGGGTCGGGTGATGGCGCTCTTCGCCGTCGTGTTCCTCGGCAGCACTCCGGTGGGAGGACTCGTCGCCGGCGGGGTGGCCAGCTGGCTCGGCCCGAGGGCTGCCTTCGCCATGGGAGGGGTGGCATGCCTCCTCACCGGAGCGTGGGCTCTCATCGCCACGGCGGCGAGGAAGTCGCCTGCCGCCGCCGTCGGGGCGCCCTCGGAGTCCTCCGTGCGCTCGTAGGGCTTGCGCCGGGCTGCCGGGTGGTCATCCTCCGCCTGTGCCATCCTGGTCTCAACGCTGCCGGTGGGGCCGCGCCCGGTCGATGAGCCCGCCGGTTCTCGGAGGAGTGCCGATGATCCCAGAGCCCGCGTCGGTCCGGAGGCGATCCCGCACCTGGGTCGTGCTTCGGGCCGTTCTCTCGATTGCCATCGTCGCCGGGATATTCCTCGGCGTCATGCCGGCGATCGCGTCCTACTCCGACGTGTGGAAGACGATCGGCGACATGTCATGGTTCGAGGTGGCCGTCCTCGTCGCCGTCGGCCTGGGGAACCTCTCCATGTACTGGCTGGTCATGGTGGCGGTGCTACCCGGGCTGACGACCGGGCAGGCGGCCCTCGTCAACCAGGCGTCGACCGCCGTTGCCAACACCCTCCCGGCGGGCGGTGCGGTCGGAGTGGGCGTGTCGTTTGCGATGTATCGCTCGTGGGGCTTCACCAACCGCCCGATCGTGCTTGCCACGATCGTCTCGGGCATATGGAACAACCTCGTGAGGTTCGGGCTGCCGATCGTTGCCCTCGCCCTTCTGGTCATCGGTGGCGAGGTCGGTGGTGCCCTGGTTCTGGGTGCGGCCGTCGGCCTGGGCATGTTGGCCGGTGTCATCGTCGTGCTGGGGCTCGTCGTCCACAGTAGAGGGTTGGCCCGGCGCATCGGCGGCCTCGCCGGGCGCGCCGTCTCCCGGGTGCGCGGGTGGTTCCGGCGGGCACCGGTGACGACCTGGAGCGAGTCGTGGGATGCTTTCTCCGGGGGTGCCGCCGACCTCATTCGAGATCGATGGTTGCGGATTTCGGTGACCACGTCGATGAGCCATCTGTCGCTGTACGTGGTGCTGCTCGTCGCCCTGCGCGAGGTAGGCGTTGCCGAGTCGGCGGTGTCATCGGTCGAGGTCCTGGCGGCCTTCGCCTTTGTCCGCTTGCTCTCCGCCCTGCCCATCACCCCCGGCAGCGTCGGCGTCGTGGAGTTGGGATACGCCGCGGCCCTCGGAGTGGGCCTCGACCCGGTCGGCAAGGCTCAGGTCGTCGCCGCAGTCCTGGTGTTCCGCTTCGTCACCTACCTGCTGCCGATTCCGCTGGGGGTGGCGTCCTACCTCTTGTGGCGCCGCCGTGCTTAGGACCCGGGGGTGTCAGATCGCGGGAACCGAGCGCCGACGACGGCCGTCCCAACGACAGAACAACTCGACATCGGGGAGGACGATTGACATGCGTAGGCTTCTACTACTCGTTGCGGCTTCGGCGGTGGCGCTCGCTGCGTGCGGAACCGGCGAGGGCGCGCCGAGTGCCGGGGACGGCTCCAGCGCCTCCGGCATCAACGTCACCGGCCAGGGGAAGGTGACCGGCACCCCCGACACCCTCACCCTCACACTGGGTGTCTCCGTCTTGCGCCCCACGGTCGACGCCGCCACTGCCGATGCCGCCGCCAGGGCGGCGGCGATCATCGCGGCGCTCCAGGCCAAGGGTGTGGCCGAACAGGACATCCAGACGGCCAACTACTCGATCTATCCCGAGTACGACTACAACGGCACCACACCGAGGCTCACCGGTTACCGCGTGCAGAACCAGCTCGAGGTGAAGATTCGTCAACTCGACGGAGCGGGCGGCGTCATCGATGCTGCGGCCGCGGCAGGCGGCGATGACACCGTGGTGAACGGACTCGCGTTCAGCATCGAGGACAACAGCGACATGCTGCAGATGGCCCGGACCGCAGCGTGGAGCGATGCCGAGGCCAAGGCCACCCAGCTCGCCCAACTCGCCGGCGTGAATCTGGGCAAGGCCGTGACCATCACGGAGAACATCGAATACGACACTCCGCCCATCTACTACGACCGCCAGGCCACCGACTCGGCCGGGGCCGCCACGCCCATCGAGCCGGGGCAGCAAGAGGTCATGGTGACGGTGCAGATCACCTTCGCCATCGGTTGATCGCCAACGCTCGCACGGCCTTCCGTCCCGATGGTTGCTCCCGGTCCGGGGCACACCCCCAACCGGGTTCTATCGTCTGGCTGTGATCAGGAAGTCCCTGTGGTGGCTGGTCGTCGTGTTCTCCGCCGGAGCGGCGGGGGCCTACCTGTTGTTCGTCAGAACCGGAGTCGGCCAGCGCCTGGACATGGCGGCTCTCGCCGGCACGGATGCCCTTCCCGGGACCGTGGTGGTCGACGCCTGGACACTGCTCGATGCGGTGGGAGTCACGGCTCTTGCCGTGACTGCTTTGGGGATCTGCGCCCTCGCCGTGATGCGGAGCCGGTACGCCCTCGCCTTTGCGGCCGCCGTCATCGTGGCCGGCTCGAACCTGACGACTCAGGTGCTGAAGCACTCGCTTCTCGATCGCCCGTTTCTCGTTCCCGGCTCGGTGCTCCACCCGAACAGTTACCCGAGCGGGCACGCCACGGTCGCCGCCTCGCTGGCGGTGGCGGCGCTCCTCGTCGTACCTCACCGGCTCCGGGCCCCGACCGCTCTTGCGGCGACGGCCTTTGCTTGTGGGATCGGGCTCGCCACGGTCGTTGCCGGGTGGCACCGGCCGAGCGACGTGATCGGGGCGTGGCTCGTCGTCGGCGCCTGGGCCGCCGGTGCCATCGCCGTGCTCCTCGCGGTGCGGGGGAGTGGTGTCGCCCCGGAACAGGATCGGTGGCGGACCGGTGGCGAAGTCCTGCTCGCCGTGGGTGCGCTGGCTTCGGTGATCGTGTTCTTGGTCACGACGGCGGTCTGGGTGTGGATGCGGGTCGTCGACGCCGGGGGTTTCGGCTGGGTGACCAGGGGCATGGCGTTCGTCGTCGCCGCCGCCGGCATCATCGGCACCAGCCTCGCAGTGGGCGCGTCGCTGGTGTTCGCGGTGCGGCGATTGACCTTCGAGCCCGACTGAGCTTGCCTGCGTTCTGTCGGCAATGGCCGATTGCCCCTTGAGCCTGGGCCCGGGCTCTGATACCAAGGTGCTGTGGCAGGCGAACGCGATGCGCCTCGGCCATACCGCCCGAACGACGGTGTGACCCTCGTCGGGCCCTTCTGGACACGGCGGCAGGTGGCTCGCTACCTGGGGGTCACCCGGGGGAGAGCTCGCGAGCACCGCCACCTGCTGCGAATCGAGGGTGCGCTGTCGGTGGAGGAGGTGTATCCGGTCTTCCAGTTTTCCCACGGCACCGTGCGGCGCGAGGTGGTCTTCCTGGCACAGCTGCTCAAGCGGCGGGTCACCGACGTGGAGGCTTGCGATTGGCTGCTCCGTCAGGTGCGGAGTCTCGACAACCGGAACCCGATCGACTGGCTGGTGGCCGACGGCGACGTAGACAGGGTGGTTCGGTGCCTGCCGGCGCCGAGTCGGCCGATCCCTGGCGGTGCAGGACCCGACGGTGAGATCGGGTCGAATGAGGTCCCGGTCTGGCCCCCGACGCCCGTGCCCATCAGGCGGAGTGCGCCGGGTCGATGATCGTCACACCCAGTCACCCACTAGCGAGGGGGCGTGGCGTACAGTCCTGGTGTTGTCTCGAGGGAGGTCGATTCGATGGCTAACAAGGACAAGGGTGCCAAGGCGACGAAGAAGCAGGCATCACACACGCTGAAAGAGAAACGGCAGGCGAAGAAGGAAAAGCGCTCCAAGTAGTGCCGGAAGCGAACCGCGCCCCCGGAAGAACCC
>DATECY010000159.1:0-13224 GCA_035286665.1 Acidimicrobiia bacterium | reverse complement strand
ACGGGCTCCGGGTGTTGCTGTACGCTCGGTCCAAGAGCGGCGTCTGGTTCGGTCTTCACCTGGTAGACGCAGAGTCGGCTCGCGACACGTGCACGGGAGGTGCCGAGGCCGACATGACGCTCGCCGGTTGCGTGGGTTCGGAGTGGTAGTCGCCGCTGCCTCATTCGTTGGGGTGCTCATCGGCAGCTTCCTCAACGTGGTGGTCTATCGGATCCCGGCCGGCATCTCGATCGTCAAGCCGCCGTCGGCATGCCCACGCTGCGGAGCCGAGATCCGGGCCCGGGACAACATCCCCGTCGTCTCGTGGCTGCTGCTACGAGGGCGGTGCCGCGCCTGCGGAGAGCCCATCTCGGTGCGCTACCCGCTCGTGGAAGGGGCCTGCGGGGTGCTCTTCGGCGCCACCGCGGCGATCCTCGGATGGTCCTGGCTGCTGCCCGCCTATCTGTGGTTCGCCGCGCTGACGCTGACCCTGGGGATCATCGACCTCGACGTCAAGCGGATACCCAATCGGGTCCTGTACCCCGGGACCGGCGTGGCCGTCGTGCTCGTTGTGGTGGGCGGCCTCGTCGAGGGGTCGGGCGGCGCGGTGGTGCGGGCACTCGCCGGCGGAGCGGCGTACTTCTCGGCTCTGTTGGTGGTGGCACTCGTCGCCCGCGGCGGGTTCGGGATGGGTGACGTCAAGCTGGCCTTCCTCCTCGGGGTGTTCGCCGCCTACCGCTCGTGGGGTTCGCTCGTGGTGGCGGTGTTCGGAGGCTTCGTGCTCGGGGGCCTGGCGGCGATCGTGCTCTTGGTGGCCCGGCGGGCCGGACGGCGCGATCTGATCCCGTTCGGGCCGGCGTTGGTCGTCGGCGCCTGGGTCGCCATCGCCGCCGGCGAGCCGATCGTCTCGTGGTACCTGGGCCTCTGAAGCGGCGGGGGAGCGGCTCCGCGCCGCCGCGTTGAGCGCGAATCTCACGCGCGCGGTGTGCTCGTGTTGAATCCTTGGTCTGGCGCGACCCCCTGTGTAGCCTCGTGATCACACAGGCGTAACTACCAGTTTGTGAGTAGCTGAGGAGCGTCCAATGGCGCGAGCGACCCGATCGCGAGGCAGGGCATGCCCACCGCGATAGGCCTCGACATCGGTTCCGATGCAGTGCGTGCCGCCGTCGTCGACGCCGGCAGGGGCGCACCCGTGCTGCGCCGCTTCGCCGAGATGCCGTTGCCCCCCGGCGTGGTGGAGGCGGGCGACGTCATCGACGAGGGAGCGGTGACCGAGGTGGTCGCAGCGCTGTGGAAGCGGCATCACTTGCCGCGCAAGCGGGTGGTGGTCGGCATCGCCAACCAAAGGGTGATCGTGCGTCAGGTGGACGTCCCTCACCTCGAAGAAGGCGAGCTGGTGGACGCCTTGCCCTTCCAGGTGCAGGACGCCATTCCGATCCCGGTGGAGGAGGCGGTGCTCGACTTCGTGCCGCTCGAGGAGTTCACGACCCCTGAGGGCGACCTCATGCTGTCGATCCTCGTCGTGGCAGCCCAGCGCGACATGGTCGAAGGGCTGGTCCGCATCGCCAACGGCGCCGGACTGAGCGTGCTCTCGATCGATCTCCAAGCGTTTGGACTCGTGCGCGCTGCCTTCGGTGCCGACCTGTTGCTGGGAGGCGAGGGTCCGCAGGCATTGCTCGACATCGGGGCCGCGATGTCTCAGATCGCCATCGTCCGCGGGGGGATCACCCGGTTCGTCCGCATCCTCCCCACCGGCGGTGATCATTTCACCGAGACGCTGATGACGGGCATGTCGCTGTCGCGAGAAGATGCCGAGGAACTCAAGCGGAGGGTGGGCGTTGCCCCCCAGGGATTCCCCGAAGGCGACGACGCGGAGCAGATCGCCCGCCGCATCCTCACCAGGACCGCCGACGCCCTCATCGAGGAGATCAGAGGCTCGGTCAACTACTACCTGACCCAGGCGGGTGAACACACGCTCGCCCGCGTGGTGGTATCCGGCAATGGCGCTCGACTTCCCCATCTCGCCAACAGGATCGGACGGTCGCTCAACACACGGGTCGAGCCGGTCCGAGTACTCGATCACGTGAGTGTCGGGCGGGTACAGATGACTGAGAGCCAGTTGCTCGATTACCAACCGGTGCTTCCGGCTGCCGTCGGGCTGGCTCTGTGGGGCTCGTACGTGGTCCCGCCGTCGAATCGATTCGCTCATGTCGCCTAGGAGCCCCGCATGAGACCGATCAACCTTCTCCCGCCTGAAGTCGCCCAGGAGCGGAGCCGCCGCCAGCGCATCGGGCTCGGAGTCTTCGCCGCATTGGCATACATGGCACTTCTGATCGTCGGGGTGCTCTATTGGAATGGAAAGGTCTCCGCGGCTCAGGCCGATGTCGATTCCCAGAACACGATCAACCAATCACTGGAGCGGGATGTCGCTGCGCTGGCGACCTCTGGAGAGATCAAGACCGAGTTCGACGACAAAGCCGACCTGGTTCGCAGCGCGCTGTCCTCCGACGTCGACTGGGGCATCTTTCTGAACGATTTGGGGCGCCTGCTGCCGCCACGGGTCTGGGTCGAGACGTTCTCGGGGAGCATCATCGCCCAGACCACCCCCGGGGTACTCGGCCAAGTCGCGTTCAGTGGGGTCGGTTTCGACTACCCCGACGTGTCGGCATGGCTCAGAGCACTCGATTCGGGACAGTTCAGCGGAGTCACCGGCCCCTGGGTGAGCACCGTGTCGCAAGGCGTGATCGGAGACTCGGACGTCGTCACGTTCAGCTCCACCGCGGTGCTGACCGACGGGGCGACCACCAATCGCGCCGACACGCTGATCCCGGAGGTCCCGTGATGCGTCGCGTCGGCTTGATCCTGGTCCTGCTGACGCTCCTGGTCACCGGTGTCTGGTGGTTGTTCTTGATCTCGCCCCGCAACGCCCGGATCACCGATTATCAGCAGCAACTCAACGCTGCCGTCGACACCGAGTCCCGGCTTCGTGTCCAGATCCAACAACTGCAGGACATCGGCGACCACGAGGTCGAGTACCAGGCGGCCCTCGGCCGGCTCAACGCCCTGATCCCGGATCGGCCGCTGCTCGACGAGGCGATCGAACAGCTCTACACCCTGGCGGGCGAAACCGGTGTGGACTTGCAGACCCTGTCGCCGTCGGTGCCGGCTGCGACCGCGGATGGCTCCGAACTTCGCCAGATCGACGTCTCCGTGCAGGTGGAGGGGCAGTTCTTCGAGTTGCTCGGATTCCTCTTCGGGCTGAACGACATGGATCGCCTGGTGCGGGTCGACGGGATCTCGCTCTCATCGACGCAGGACGAAGCCGGGGCAACGTTCCTGTCGGCGAGTATCGAGATGCGTCTCTTCACGACGGCCGACCTACTGCCGACGCTCGATCCGAGCGTGACGGGCGGGGAGACGACGACGACCACGACCGTGACGACTGATTCGAGCTTCGAAGCCAACCCGGGGGGAGCGTGACGTGATCGGCGTCAAGCGAACACTGGTTTCGGTGGTGGTGTCGTTGCTGCTCGTAGCGACTGCGGTCGCCTCGGTGTGGCTGATGGCGTCGGCGGGGGTGTTCACAGGTGGCGAGACGGCGCTTCCTGGAGCGCCCGACGCAAGCTCGACCTCCACGATGTCGGGGCCCGGCGGCCCCATCGACCTCGTGGGCGATTATCAGGTTGCCCAACCTCGGGACCCGTTCAAGCCACTGGTGGTGACCGGACCTACGGACACCACCTCGGCCGGGGGCGACACCACGACCACGACTGGTGGAGGCGACACCACCACGACCACGACAGGGGATGTAACGACCACGACCACCGTCGACGGGAGCACCACCACGACCAAGGGTGATCAGCCCGACGGGATCAGGGTCATGCTTCTCGAAGTGCGCGACGAAACGAGTGGGCGAGTGGCGGTCGTCGAGGTCGACGGCACGACCTACACGGTCGGAGTGGGTGACACGTTCGCAACCAGTTTCAAGGTCGTCAGCCTGACCGACAACGGCGGGGTGTTCACCTACGGGTCGAGCGCCTTCACCCTCGCCGTCGGCCAGAGCATTCTCAAGTGAGTTCGGGTCCTTCGGGATCCGAACCCAGACGCCAGATTCCAGACTCCAGATTTCAGACCCCGAACCGTCAGCCATTGGTCGTTGGTGGTCCGTCCTCTGGCTTCTGATGTCTGGCTTCTGGTGTCTGGTGTCTGGTGTCTGGTGTCTGTCACCTGACACCTATCACCTAGTCTTGCCCCATGCTCCGTTTCCTCACCGCGGGCGAGTCGCATGGTCCCGGGCTGGTAGCCGTCGTGGAGGGTCTTCCCGCCGGTGTCCCCGTCGCCCTCGAGGGAATCGCCGGGGAGTTGCGCCGCCGCCGGATGGGCCACGGCCGGGGCAGGCGGATGCTCATCGAGCAGGACGAGCTGGAGATCCTCGGAGGGGTTCGGTTGGGGAGGACCCTGGGGAGCCCGGTCGCCGTGGTGATCCGCAACTCCGAATGGGCCAAGTGGGCGCAAGAGATGAGCTCAGAACCAGGCACCGCAACCCGTCCGCTGACGGCCCCGAGGCCGGGTCATGCCGATCTCGCCGGGATGATCAAGACCGACACTCACGATGCCCGGGACGTCCTCGAGCGCTCCTCGGCGCGTGAGACCGCGGCCCGCACCGTCGTGGGCTATCTCTGCAAGCAGGTGCTGGCGGCGGCAGGAATCGACATCGTCAGCCACGTCGTGGCCATCGGCGGCATCGAAGCCGCCGGAGGCCTTCCCGGACCCGACGACCTCGATGCCATCGATGCGTCCCCCGTGCGTAGTTTCGACCCGGTCGCGGAGGCCGAGATGGTGGCGGCGATCGATCGAGCCCACAACGAGCGCGATACCCTCGGCGGGGTGTTCGAGGTCCTGGCGTACGGGGTGCCGCCCGGGGTCGGCAGCCATGTGCATTGGGACCGCCGCCTGGATGGACTGCTTGCCGGTGCACTGATGTCGATACCCGCGATCAAGGGGGTCGAGATCGGCGATGGGATCCGGTCGGCGACGCGAGCCGGATCCGGGGCGCACGACGAGATCCGATACGTCGACGGTGCCTTCACTCGCGATACCGACCGAGCGGGCGGGTTGGAAGGCGGGATCAGCACCGGTCAGACGCTGCGGGTGCGCGCCGCGATGAAGCCGCTGTCCACGTTGATGCGCCCTCTCGCCACCGTCGACGTGGTGACCAAGGAACCTGTCGAGGCGTTTCGCGAACGATCTGACGTCTGCGCTGTCCCGGCGGCGGCAGTGGTGGGCGAGCAGATGATCGCCTTCGTCGTCGCCTCCGAGATGCTCAGGAAGTTTGGCGGCGACACGGTGGAGGACTTCGTGTCCGCGGTCGACGCCTACCGCCGGCGTGTCGCGAGCTTCTGAGTGGCGACGCTGTGGTTGATCGGGATGATGGGTGCGGGCAAGACGACGGTGGCCCCGATCGTCGCCGCCGGCATCGGTGCCCCGTGGTACGACACCGATCGTGAGATCGAGCGCGACACCGCCTTGGAAGCGACCCAGCTGATGGACGCCGACGAGCTTCGATTCCGGGCGGCAGAGCGTGCCGTAGTGGCCCGTCTCGCCGCCGTGGCTGCGGTGGTGGCGTGCGGAGGGGGAGTAGTGCTCGATCCGACCAACGTGGAGATCATGCGCAGATCAGGGCTGGTCGCGCTCCTCGACGCACCTCGGGAGGTACTGGCGCGGCGACTGGGCGACGGTATCGGGCGCCCCCTCCTTGCTGGAGGCGTGGACGCCTCGTTGCAGCTGATCGGCCAGGCACGCCGCGCTCTCTATGCCGGCGCGGCGCACGTCGTGGTCGACGCGGATGACGATCCGGATGTCGTGGCGAGGCGGGTGATGGAACTGTGGACGATCTCGTCGTAGCCGGAGCGACGGCCGTGGTGATCGGGCGCGACGTCCTGAACGCCGAGGCGGTTCTCGGCAGCGCCGACCCGCAGTTCGTGGCGGTGGTGTCTTCTGCGGCCGCAGGGGAGGTCGCCGACACCGTAGCCGCCGGTCTGAGGGGAACCCGGAGGTCGGTGGGACGGGTGTTGATACCCGATGGGGAGGCGGCCAAGACGCTGGCGACCGTGGAGGAGGTGGTCGTCGCCCTCAACGACCTCGGGATGACGCGGGGCGGCCTGATCGTGGCGGTCGGCGGCGGGTCCACGACGGATCTGGCTGGATTCGTCGCCGCCACCTACCTGAGAGGCGTGAGCACTCACTACGTGACGACCACGCTTCTGGGTGCCGTGGACGCCGCCATCGGCGGAAAGACCGGTGTGAACGTCGGCGGCAAGAACTTGGTCGGGGTGTTCCGACATCCCGACCGGGTGGTGATCGACGTCGCGGTACTCGAACGGCTTCCCGATCATCTCAAGCGAGAGGGATGCGCTGAGGCGCTCAAGGCGGGATTCGTCGCCGATCCATCGCTGGTGGCCCTCCTCGAGCGTGACGGCATCGACGCCGATCTGGAGCTCGTGGTGCGCCGCGCGGTCGCGGTGAAGGCGGGGATCGTGTCGAGGGACTTCGCCGAGACGGGGGAGCGGGCGGTGCTCAACTATGGCCACACGATCGGCCATGCCGTGGAGGTCGTGGCCGGGCTCTCCCACGGCGCCGCGGTGGCCGTGGGGATGGTCGCCGCCGCCCGGGCGTCGGAGATCGAGGCGGGCTTCGACCATCGGTCGAGGCACGATGCAGCGATACGCAGGCTCGGACTGCCGGTGGCGTGCCCTCCTGTGGATCCACGGCGCATCGAGGCGATGATGGCGTTCGACAAGAAGCGTGACGAGGGCGGGCTGCGCATGGTCCTGCTCGAGGACTTCGGGCGCCCGAAGGTGACCCATGTCGGCGCCGCTACCGTACGGGCCGCTCTCGACGCAGTCGGGATCAGGAGACACCCATGAATCACGCCGGACGCCTCGATACGCTGCGTACCCGTATCGATGCACCGCTCCTCGTGTCCAAGGCACCCAACCTCCGATATCTGACGGGCTTCACGGGGAGCAACGGGTTCCTCCTGGTACGGCCGTCCGGAGGCGCCGTGTTCGTCACCGACGGGCGTTACGGCGAGATGGCCGAGGGCCTCGTCGGGGCCCTTGCCGACACCGACCTCGTGGTCTACACCTCGGGCATGTGGGACGTGTTCCGGGACGTCATCGGCGGTCTCGATGCGGTGACACTGGAATCCGACGGGGTGACGTGGGCGTTCGCCACCGACTTCGCCCGGGAGTCGGGGATCGACGTGACCGCGGGAAGTGGCGCGGTGGAAATGCTTCGGCGGACCAAGGATGCCGAGGAGATTGCCGCACTCCATGCCGCCGCGGCAGCGGGCGACGCCGCCTTTGCGGCCATCGGTGACATCACCAGCGGCACCATCACCGAGGCCGCCCTCGGGTGGAAACTCGTCGACGTGATGCGGGCGCACGGTGCCGAGGCGGCCACGTGGGAGCCGATCGTCGCCGCCGGAGCCGGCGCGTCCATCCCGCACTATCGGGCCGGTCACAAGCCCGTCGGGTCGGGTCTGCTCTTGTTGGACTACGGGTGTGTCGTCGACGGGTATCACTCGGACATGTCGCGCACCGTATGGCTCGAAGGCCGGCCCGACCCCGAGTTGACACGGGTGTACCGGGCCGTCCACGAGTCGCAGGCGGCCGGGATCGCTGCGGTCGCGCCGGGTGTGCGGTGCGGAGACGTCGATGAGGCATGTCGCCAGGTTCTGCGCGGGTACGGGTACGAGGAGCAGTTCCTTCACAGCACGGGCCACGGCGTCGGCCTGGAGATTCACGAGCCGCCGTGGATCAGACGCGGCAACGACGACTCGTTGCAGGTTGGCGACGCGGTGACCGTGGAGCCGGGCGTGTACCTCCCCGGCATCGGTGGGGTACGGATCGAGGACATGGTGGTGGTCACCGAGACCGGGGGCGAGCTTCTCACCGGTGCGCCGAGGGAGATGTGGGAATGATCTCGACCAACGACGTCAGACCGGGAATGACTCTGGATCTCGACGATGACGGCATCTTCCAGATCGTGGAGTACCAGCACGTGAAACCAGGCAAGGGCAAGGCGTTTGTGCGCATGAAGCTGAAGAACGTGCAGTCCGGTGCCGTGGTCGACCGCACGTTCCGGGCCGACGAGCCGGTCCAGCAGGCGATCATCGACCGACGGCCTCACCAGTTCCTCTACCGCGACGACCTCGGGTTCCATTTCATGGACGGCGAGTCCTTCGCCCAGATGTCGCTTTCGAAGAGTGAGGTCGGTGAGGCGGCCTGGTACCTCAAACCGGGAGAAGCCGCGGTCCTGGCGATGTACGAGGCCAAGCCGATCGGCATCGATCTCCCCACCTCGGTCGAGCTTGTGGTCGTCGACACCGAGCCCGGCGTCAAGGGAGATCGGTCGTCGGCGGGAACCAAGCCGGCGACCACGGAGACTGGCCTGGTGGTTCAGGTGCCTCTGTTCGTCGATCAGGGGGACCGGATCAAGGTCGACACTCGCGGCGGCACATACATGACCCGGGTGTCATGAAGCCTGCGGAGGCCCGTGAGGAGGCCCTCCGTACGCTCTATGAAGCCGATCAGCGGCGCGACGATCCAGACTGTGTCGACATCGGTGGTCGCGCCACAGACATCGTGAACGGAGTCTGGGGGGAGAGGGCCGCCCTCGACGACGCGATCGGAAGCGTCTCCGCGGGGTGGCGTGTCGAACGCATGCCGCCCGTCGATCGCAACGTCTTGCGAATCGCGCTGTGGGAACTTCGCCACCGGCCCGGCACGCCCGTAGCGGTGGTGATCTCCGAGGCGGTACGCCTCGCCAAGATGTATTCGACGGCGCGCAGTGGCGGATTCGTCAACGGAGTGCTTGCCAAGTTGGCGTTGGAGCGGAGGTGAAGCCCCTGTGGGCAGTCCTGCCGTCTCGAACCGCCGAGGAGGCCGTGCGGATGGCATCAGCAGTGGCAGGCCGATGCGGAGTGGTGGTGACGCCGGGGCTGCTCGCGGGACCGGGGCCTGCGGTGGTCGCGGCGTTGGCGGCCATTGCCCCTGTGATCGTGCTCTCCGGCCTGCATGGGGACCCGACCGATGCGGCCGTCGCCGCCCGCAGGCTTGTCGAGTATGGGGCCACGCTGGTCACCGTCCAGGCGGTGGATGGTGACCAGCTGATGGGGGCAGTCGTCGAGGCGGTAGGCGGCGAGCGGGTGATGGCGGTGACGGTGTGGCCGGGACGCGACGACGCCTCGGTCGCCGCATCCCGCCTGGGCGCGTCGCGCGGCAGGGTGGTGTCGCGGCTTGCGAGTGAGGCGGCGACGTCGGGTGTCGGATCGGTGTTGTGCAGCATCGGCGACCTGGGGGTGGTGCATCAGGTGGCGAGCGGTCTGCAGCGGTTCGTGTGGGGGATCGAGACACCAGACCGCATGACCGAAGCACTGGAGCGTGGGGCCGCTGGTGTGATCACGGCGGTCATCGCGGGGAAGGACGCCGCAGCGGCCCTCGATGCGTTCGGGTGATCAGGGGTGGTCGCGGGATAGAGTGGCCGGGGGAACGGAGGAGGCAACACGTGACGGGTCCACCGATCTTGTCGCCGGAGCAACGAGCTGCGGCATTGGAGAAGGCTGCACAAGCGCGGCGCGGCAGAGCCGAGGTGAGGGAGGCGCTGCGAACGGGTGGTGCATCCTTTCGAGACGTGCTCGACCGCTCCGGCGAAGACGTCATCGGAGGCATGAAGGTGAAGGCGGTGCTCACTGCGCTGCCCGGATTGGGAAAAGTCAAGTCGTACCGCCTCATGAAGGCGCTCGGAATCGCCGACAACCGCAGGATGCGCGGGCTCGGCCCCAATCAGAGGAAGGCACTCATCGACGCTCTTTCCTGAGACGCCCCTGCGGGGGCGCTTGATCGTTGTCTCGGGCCCGTCGGGGGTCGGCAAGACGAGCGTCGTCGAGGGGCTTTCTCATCGCATACCCTTCCATTTCTCGGTGTCGATGACGACGAGGGCCGCCAGGCCGGGCGAGACCGATGGTGTGGATTATCACTTCGTCTCCCGGGAGGCGTTTGCGGCCGCTTTCGAACGCGGCGACCTGGCGGAGTGGGCCGAGTACGGGGGTCACCTGTATGGGACTCCGGTAGCAGAACTCGAAAGGCAGTCGGCCGGGCAAGACGTGCTTCTCGACATCGAGATGGTGGGAGCCCGGGCGATCAAGACCGCGTATCCGGACGCCATCATGATCTTCATTGCGCCTCCCAGCCTGGAGGATCTCGAGCGCAGACTGCGCCGACGGGGAGACACCACCGACGAGGACGTGCGCCGGCGCCTCGGCGTGGCCGACGACCAGATGCGGGAGGCGACCACCCTGTTCGATCACATCGTGGTCAACGACGACCTCACCGCAGCCATCGACCGTGTGGCCGATATACTCGGTGGTGACCCCCAGTGACCGGATGCATCATGATGATCGACCCGCCGATCGAGACCGTCTTGGCGCGCACCAACGAGCGCTTCACTCTCGTCGTGCTCGCCGCCCGGCGCGCTCGCCAGATCAACGCCTACTTCAACCAACTGGGTGATGGTCTGGGTGGATACATCCCGCCGCAGGTCCACTCGCTCTCGCGCAAGCCACTCTCGATCGCCTTCGAGGAGATCGCGGCCGACAAGGTCGTCATCGACCGAGGCGAGTAGCCGCGATGCTCGCCGGTCGCCGCATCGTCCTCGGCGTCACCGGCGGGGTGGCTGCTTTCAAGGCCGCCTACTTGGCGAGGCGTCTCGTGGAGGCGGGAGCCGTGGTTCGCTCGATCATGACCCACTCGGCCGCCGAGTTCCTTGGCCCGCAGACCCTGGCCGCGATCACCGGCACCCCCCCGGCAATCGAGTTGTTCGGGGGAACCGACGTCAGCCCGCACACGAAGCTGGCGGCATGGGCCGATGCCATTGTGATCGCCCCGGCGACGGCGGCGACGCTGTCCCGCCTCGCTGCCGGGTCCAGCGACGATCTCCTCGCCGCCACCGTCTTGGCGTTCTCGGGACCCGTCGTGGTCGCTCCTGCGATGCACACCGAGATGTGGGAGCACCCCGCGACCAGGCGCAACGTCGCGCTGCTCCAAGGCGATGGCGTGCACCTCGTCGGGCCGACGGTGGGAGCGCTTGCCGGCGGCGATGAGGGCCCGGGCCGGATGGTCGAGCCTGAAGAAATCGTGGCCGCACTCGAAGGTGTCCTCGGCGCGGGGACCCTGTGGGGCTGGGACGTGCTCGTGACCGCCGGCGGGACACGGGAGCCGATAGACCCCGTTCGCTACGTCGGCAACCGATCCTCGGGAAAGATGGGGAATGCGATCGCCGTCGAGGCTGCCGAGCGAGGGGCGAGGGTAACGCTGGTCACCACGATGGCTGCTCCAGACCATCCGATGATCCGGGTGGTCGCCGTGGACACGGCCGATGAGATGGCGGCAGCGGTGTGGGAAGCCGCACCCAAGGCCGATGTGGCGATTCTTGCCGCGGCCGTTGCCGATTTCCGCCCCGCGGAGGGCCGCGCCACGAAGCTGAGGCGGGCCGAGGGCATTCCCGAGGTCCGTCTGGTGGCGACTCCGGACATCCTCGCCGGGGTCGCGGCGATGGATCACCGCCCCTTCCTCGTCGGATTCGCCGCCGAGACCGGCCCCTCCTCCGGAGCCCTCGTCAAGGCCACATCCAAGGGCGTGGATCTCCTCGTGGCCAATGACGTCACCGCTGCCGGCTCAGGTTTTGGAACGGACACGAATGCCGTCACCCTGTTCACGCCCGACGGGTCGGCGGAGGCATGGGAGACCATGTCGAAGCAGGCGGTGGCGGCTCGGCTCTGGGAGCGCATCCTGGCGCTCAGGTCCGCCTGAACGCTCGCGTCGTCCCCGATGTCGCGTCGTTCGCGGTCGACGACGGCTTCGTGTACGCAGTTCCCGACACGCTCGACGTACAGGTCGGTTCGATTGTGCGGGTGCCGCTCGGTGGGCGGCGGGTGCGGGGTTGGGTGGTCGCCACCGGGGAGCGCCCCAAGCCGGGCCTGCGCCCAATCCTCTCGGTGTCTGGAGACGTCGCGGCGTTCGATCGGCAGCTGCTTGGTGTGCTGCGCTGGGCAGCCGCGCGCTACATCGCCCCGCTCTCGGCGCTGCTCGCCAAGGCGTCTCCACCGAACGTCGGGCGCCGCACGACGTCGGGCGCATACCCCCCGGTCGGCGACGTGCCCGACGCCGGAATACCCGGCCTGCGCGCCGTCGGGTCGGGGAGGGGGACCATCGTCGTGTCGGGATCGATGCCCGATGCAGCACTGGCTGCCCTCGTCGGCGGGCAGGCCTCAGCAGGACGGAGCGCGATGGTCGTTGCCGCCACGGCTGCCGAGGCCGAGGCGGCGACCGAAGCTCTCGCCGCGCGGTTCGGGTCGCGTGTCGTTCCGGGTGGATCTCGGCTGACCGGCGCACAGGCCACCCGGTCATGGGTGGCCGCAGCGACCATCCCGGGGACGATCGTGGTCGGCACCCGCGAGGTGGCCGCATGGCCGGTCACAGGTATGGGGCTCGCGGTGGTGATCGGGGAGGGTCGGCGAGGGATGAAGGACAAGGCCACCCCGACGGTGAACGCCCGGGACCTCCTGCTGAAACGCGCCGTCGTCGAGCATTTCTCGCTGGTGCTGTCGGGACTGGTGCCGACGGCCGAGGCTCTGTCCCGAACCGGTGACGTCCTGTCGGTCGATGCTCGGAGCTGGGGGCTGGTCGAGGTCGTGGACCGGCGGAATGACCCGCCCGGCGCCGGCCTGATCGCGGACGTCACCGCCGCGGCCATCAGGGCCACCGTCGCCGCCGGCAAGCAAGTGTTCGTGTTCACGGACCGTCGGGTCACCACCATGCGCTGCATCCGGTGCCGCACGATCCGCCGCTGTGCGAATTGTGGCGCAGCTCCCGGTGGGGGGTCGGAGTGCTTGCGGTGCGGGGCGTCGGTCGGGGCGTGTGTCGACTGCGGCGGCCGCCGGTTCCAAGCGCTCGGCGCAGGCATGGCCCGGGTCGTCTCGGAGGTCGGCCGCGTCGTGGGGTCGGCGACCGTCGGTGAGGTGGCGAGTGGGCGGCAGGTCGTCGTCGGCAGCGAACGGGACCTTCCCGGCCTCAGGGTCGATCTGTCGGTGGTCGTCGACGCCGACGGCCCGATCATGGCCCCCACCTATCGGGCGGCCGAAGACGCCCTGCGCCTCATCGCCAGGGTTGTGGCTGCGGCGGG
>DATECY010000158.1:0-9729 GCA_035286665.1 Acidimicrobiia bacterium | reverse complement strand
AACCGCACCGCGATGAGGCCTCCGGCCGAAGAGCCATCAGCTCACAGGACGCGCCGATAGGCGCGGACTCGGCGGTTGGGGCCGGGGACCCCAACCGCACCGCGATGAGGCCTCCGGCCGAAGAGCCATCAGCTCAGAGGGCGTGCCGATGGGCGCGGACTCGGCGGTTGGGGCTGGGGACCCCAACCGCACCGCGATGAGGCCTCCGGCCCAAGAGCCATCAGCATTGCGCAAGAGCGCCCGCCTATTGGCGGACGCTCTGAGGTCGCCGTGCACGGCTGCTTCTGCCGACGGCAATGGGACTCGGGCGAGCTCGGAACGATGGCGCCGACCTCTACCATCGGGTGATGGCAGTCGGTATCGGTGTCGCCGGAGCAGGGATCGTGGGGGGCAGCGTCGTTCGCCGTCTCGTGGACGATCGGGCCGTCGTCACCGCCCGCACCGGTCTCGACCTCGTCGTCCGCCGGGTGGCGGTGCGCGATCAAGCCCGGCCCCGGCCGTTCACCCTTCCCGACGGTGTCGTCACCGGCGACGTGATGGACCTCGTCTCCGACGACGGGGTAGATCTCGTCGTCGAGGTGATGGGGGGTCTCGAGCCGGCGGGGTCGCTGGTGCTCGCCGCTCTCCGTGCCGGCAAACCGGTGGTGACCGCCAACAAGGAGCTGGTGGCTGCCCGTGGTCCCGAGCTGGTCGATGCGGCCTCCGCAGGTGGGGTGTCCCTGCTGTTCGAGGCGGCCGTCGGCGGAGGGATCCCCATCATCCGTCCCCTCACCGAGACCCTCGCCGGCGAGCAGATCGAGCGGGTGCTGGGCATCGTCAACGGCACCACCAACTTCGTGCTCACCGCCATGGCCGAGTCGGGAGGCTCGTACGCCGACGCCTTGGCCGAGGCGCAGCGGCGGGGCTACGCCGAGGCCGATCCCACCGCCGACGTCTCCGGTGCCGATGCCGCTGCCAAGGCGGCGATCCTCGCCAGCCTCGCCTTCGGGGTGTGGGTGGGGCCGGCGAGCGTCCACCGTGAGGGGATCGATCGGATCACCACCGCCGACCTCGCTGCCGCCGCCCGGCTCGGATACACGATCAAGCTGCTCGCCGTGGCCGAACGGACTGCGGGCGGCGTGGTAGCCCGTGTCCACCCGTCGATGATCCCCTTCGGCCATCCGCTGGCGTCGATCCGGGGGGCGACGAACGCCATCTTCATCGAGGGGCCGTCGGTCGGAGAGCTGCTGTTCGCCGGTCCCGGTGCCGGGGGAGAGCCGACCGCGACCGCGATCCTCGGCGACGTGATCGACGCCGCCCGCGAATTGCTCGCCGGCGCCCAGGTGGTGCCGCGCATCCGCTTCGGTCCCGGCGATGTCGCGACCTTCGACGCGGTGGTCACCCGCTGGTGTGTCCGACTCGACGTCGAGGACAGTCCCGGCGTTCTCGCCCAGGTGGCCGCCGCGTTCGGGAGTGCCGGAGTGAGCCTGCAATCGGTGTGGCAGGATGGCCGGGGGGATCGGGCGACGCTGCTCCTCGTCACTCACGGTGCCCCCGAGTCGGCCCAGCGTGCCGCGGTCGAAGCCTTGCAGCACCTCTCCGTGGTTGCGGAGGTGTCGTCGACCATCCGGGTGGAGGGCGAGTCGTGACGGTGTGGCCGGGGGTGATCGAGGCCTATCGCGATCGGCTTCCGGTCACCGCCGCCACGCCGGTGATCACCCTGCGCGAGGGCAACACCCCGTTGATCCCCGCCGAGCACGTGTCACGCCTCGTCGGCCGGGAGGTGTGGCTCAAGGTCGAGGGGGCCAACCCGACCGGGTCGTTCAAGGACCGGGGGATGACCCTGGCGGTGTCCAAGGCGGTCGAGGCGGGAGCACGTGCCGTCGTCTGCGCTTCCACCGGGAACACCTCGGCGTCGGCGGCGGCGTACGCGGCTCGCGCCGGGCTGGAGTGCGTCGTGGTGCTTCCCGCCGGTAAGGTCGCCCTCGGCAAGCTCTCCCAGGCGATCCGCCACGGGGCTCGGGTGGTCGCCGTCGACGGCTCCTTCGACGATGCGCTCGTCATCGTGCGCGACCTGGCGGCTCGCCACGGCCTGGTGCTCGTCAACTCGGTGAACCCGTATCGCATCCTCGGCCAGCAGAGCGCTGCGTGGGAGGTGGTGGACGCCCTCGGGTCGGCGCCGGCGGTCCACGCGCTGCCGGTGGGCAACGCCGGGAACATCACCGCCACCTGGACGGGGTACCGGGTGGTGCACGCCGCCCCGCAGATGTGGGGGTTCCAGGCGACCGGCGCCGCCCCGATCGTCCGGGGCGAGCCGGTGGAGCATCCCGAGACCGTGGCCACCGCGATCCGCATTGGCCGTCCGGCGTCGTGGCAGGGGGCGGTGGCGGCGCGGGACGAGTCCGGCGGGCTGATCGACGCCGTGACCGACGACGAGATCCTCGCCGCCTACGGCCTGCTCGCTTCGAAGGAGGGTGTGTTCGTCGAGCCGGCTTCGGCAGCCGGGGTCGCCGGGATCATCAAGCACCAGTCCGACCTGCCCGAAGGCATCGTGGTGTGCACCCTCACCGGCCACGGCCTCAAGGACCCCGAGACCGCGATCGGCGCCACCGCCGCCCTCGAACCGGTGGCGGCGAGCGTGGAAGCGGTGACAGACGCGTTGGGGTGGTGACGAGGGCGATGGGCGATGGGCGATGAGCGATGAGCAAGCCGCTGCGCTCGGGCTCAGGGGGAGGGGCCTTGCCTTGTTCTCTCCCCTCAGGGGGGAGTCCGCCGGAGGCGGGAGGGGGGTGGGTCCCGTCGGACCGGACGCGTTCCCTCTTCGGGGTTGCACCCCCTCCGGCACCCTTCGGGCGCCACGACCCCCTGAGGGAGAGGAGCATGGCCAATGGCCAGTGGCCAATGGCCGACAGCGGGAGGAGCGAAGCGACGACCGACCCGCTTTGCCCCCGGCACCAAACCCCCTACAATGCCTCTCGGGCATTCCAGCCCGACCTTCCTCGACCCGACACCCATGAACGCGCCGCAGTTGCGGCCGTCGTGCCGGGCGAGGCTCCTGAAACGCTGCTGGGAGGCATCGTTGAAACTCTTTCTCGACACGGCGCATCTCGCCGACATCGAGACCGCCACTGGTTGGGGGATTCTGGAGGGGATCACCACGAACCCGACGCTCGCCGCCAAGGAGGGTCTCGAGTTCCACGATCTGATTCGGGCGATCACGAACGTGGTCTCCGGTCCGGTCTCGGCCGAGGTGGTCTCCGACAACCGGGACGACATGGTCGCCCAGGGTCAAGTTCTGCGCACGATCGCCGATAACGTGGTGGTCAAGGTCCCCATGACCCGTGAGGGTGTGGCGGCCGGCGCCCGTCTCGTCGAGATGGGCCATCCCATCAACGTGACGTTGGTGTTCTCGGCGGCGCAGGCCATACTCGCCGCAACCATCGGCGCCACCTTCGTGTCGCCCTTCCTCGGCCGGGTCGACGACGTCGGCAACGACTCGCTTGCCCTGCTCACCGAGATCGTGGACGTCTACGCGGCACAGGGATACGACACACAGGTGTTGGCGGCGAGCCTGCGACATCCGCAGCACGTCGTCCAGTCGGCACGGATCGGCGCCGACGCGGCAACGATGCCGTTCGCCGTCATGGACAAGCTGTTCGATCACCCGCTCACCGACATCGGAAACGAGCGCTTCAACAGAGACTGGGAGGCCTACCAGCAGGCGCTCTCCGTGCGCCGCGCCAAGTAGGGAAAGGGAACACATGACGAGTAGAGCCAAGCTGCAGGAGAAGAACCTCGACGAGCTGCGCGTCATCGCCGCGGCCATCGCGGTGCCGGACCACGACTCGCTTCAGAAGTCGAAGCTCATCGCCGCCATCCTCGATTCGGACAAGTTCGATGCCAGCGACCTTCCGGCGCCCGTCGAGGTCCCCACCGCCGAGACCCGGCGTCCCGCGCCTGCCGCCGAGGCTTCGACTCGCACCGCCTCGGTCCCCGCTTCCTCGGCCCCCGCGGCCGAGGAGGAAGACGACGACAGCGGCGAGTCGTCAGACGTCCGCAACGACTCCTTCGACGATGCCGGCAACCGCAAGCGCCGTCGCGGCCGGGGCCGCGGGCCGTCCGGTGGCGGCGGCATGAGCAGCAACCAGGGTGGTGGCGATCGTGATCGTCAGCCCCAGCAGCATTGGAACGAGGCCGACGCCGAGGTTCGCGAGGGCATCCTCGACGTCCTTCCCGAGGGCTATGGATTCCTCCGCTGCACCGGGTATCTCGCCGGCGACAAGGACGTGTACGTCTCCGCCACGCAGGTCCGCAAGTTCGGCCTCCGTCGCGGTGACACCCTGAGTGGGCCGATCCGTCCGCCCCGTTCTCAGGAGAAGTACGCGGCCCTCACCCGGATCGATCATGTGAGCGGCATGACCATCGAGGATGCCCGCAAGCGTCCCAAGTTCGCCAACCTCACCCCGTTGTTCCCCGACGAGCGGCTCCGCCTCGAGATCGACGGCCAGCCCAACCATGTGATGGCGCGGATCATGGACCTCATCTGCCCGATCGGCAAGGGTCAGCGCGGGCTCATCGTGTCGCCGCCGAAGGCGGGCAAGACCACGGTGCTCAAGGAGATCGCCAACTCGATCACGGCCAACAACCCCGAGTGCCAGCTCATCGTCGTCCTCGCCGACGAGCGGCCCGAGGAGGTCACCGACATGCAGCGCTCGGTGAAGGGCGAAGTGGTCTACTCGACCTTCGACCGTCCCGCGGAGGAGCACACCCAGGTGGCCGAGCTGGCCCTGGAGCGCGCCAAGCGGATGGTCGAGTCGGGCCAGGACGTGGTGATCCTCTTGGACTCGGTCACCCGGCTTGCCCGTGCCTACAACCTGGCGACCCCGGCGTCGGGCCGCATCCTCTCCGGAGGTGTCGACTCGACCGCCCTCTACCCACCGAAGCGTTTCTTCGGCGCCGCCCGCAACATCGAGGAGGGGGGCAGCCTCACCATCCTCGGCACGGCCCTCGTCGAGACCGGGTCACGCATGGACGAGGTGATCTTCGAGGAGTTCAAGGGCACCGGAAACATGGAGATCCGTCTCGACCGCAAGCTCGCCGACAAGCGGATCTACCCGGCCATCGACATCGAGGCGTCGGGCACCCGCAAGGAGGAGCTGCTGTTCGAGCCGGACGAGCTCAACAACGTGTGGCGCCTCCGCCGCGTGCTGCTCGCCCTCGATCCGGCGGCCGCCCTCGAGCTGCTCATCGATCGCCTGAAGAGCACCAAGTCGAACGCCGAGTTCCTCGCCGACGTGGCGAAGGCGGGGAACCAGTAGAGTCTGCCGCCCCAGGAGCAAAGATCGTGAAGGAAAAGATTCACCCCAATTACCGCGAAGTCGTCTTCGTGGACACGTCGTCGGACCTCAAGTTCCTGACCCGTTCCACCATCAAGACCTCGGACACCATCGAGTGGGAGGACGGCAAGACCTACCCGATGGCGCGCGTCGAGATCTCCAGCGCCAGTCACCCGTTCTATACCGGCAAGCAGATCCTCGTCGACTCGGGCGGCCGGGTGGAGCGCTTCCGCAAGCGCTACGGACGCCAGACGTTCACCACCGGTGCCGAGGCCGGCGAGGACGAAACCGGCAAGTAGGTGCCCGACTCACCGGCTTCCACCGTCGGAGGCCAAGCAGTCATCGAAGGTGTGATGATGCGCGCCCCGGCCGCATGGTCGGTGGCGGTCCGTCGTCCCGACGGGGTGATCGAAGCCCGCCACGACGAGCTGCCCCGTCTCTCCTCACGCTCCCGCCTCGCCCGCATCCCGCTCATTCGCGGGATCATGGTGCTCGGCGAGTCCCTCACGCTCGGGTTTCGAGCGCTCTCCTGGTCGGCTCGTAAGAACACCGGTGAGGAGGAGGAGGAGATCTCCACCGGCTCGATCGTCGGCGCCATGACGATTGCTCTCATCTTCTTCGTCGCCCTGTTCATGCTCCTCCCGCTGCTCGTCGCCCGCGGGGTGGAGCGCCTCGCCGGCGAGAGCACCCTCCTGTTCAATGTGGTCGACGGTGCGGTGCGGATGATCCTGTTCGTCGCATACATCTGGGCGATCGGCCGCAGCAAGGAGATCAAGCGCGTCTTCGAATACCACGGCGCCGAGCACAAGACCATCCACGCCTACGAGGCGGGTGATCCCCTCGAGATGGCCGCCATCCAGAAGTACAGCCCCCGCCATCCCCGGTGCGGCACCAACTTCCTGTTGATCGTGATCTTGATCGCCATCGTCGTCTTCACCCTGGTCGGCAGACCGTCGCTGATCTGGCTGGTGGCGAGCCGGATCTTCCTCATCCCGGTGATCGCCGGCTTCTCCTACGAGGTGCTCAAGGCCGCCGCCGACCACAAGTGGATGGCCATCGCGTCGAAGCCGGGCATCTGGCTGCAGCGGCTCACCACCTCCGAGCCGTCCGACGACCAGGTGGAGGTGGCCGTCGCCTCCCTGTTGGCCGCCCTCGGCGACGAGGCGCGCACGGCACTCGAGGCACGCGGTCCGATCACCCCGGGGGCCCTCGGCTACGAGGTGGCTTGATGGACCGCCAACTCGCCGCCCGGATGGGTGAGGTGGAGGAGATGTACGAGGAGACGCTCGTGCAGATGTCCGATCCCGCACTGGTCGGCGATCAGAGCAAGTACCGCGAGGTGACCCGCCGGCACTCCGAACTCAAGGGCCTCGTCGATGCCTTTCACGAGTACCGCTCGGCCGCCGAGGACGCCGAAGACGCCGCCGAACTCGCCAAGACAGAAGACGACGATGGCGTCGCTGCCGAGTTGAAGGCGATGGCCGAGGAGCGGAGCATCGCAGCCGAGCGCCTCGAGAAGCGCCTCCGAGTGATGCTGGTGCCCAAGGACCCCAACGACGACAAGGACGTGATCGTCGAGATCCGCGGTGCCGTCGGCGGTGACGAGGCTGCCATCTGGGCCGGCGACCTGTTCCGCATGTACGAGAAGTACGCCGAGGCCCACGGCTGGACGATCGAGCCGATGAACACCTCGGAATCAGAGGCCGGCGGCTTCAAGGAGATGACCTTCGCCGTCAAAGGCAAGGGTGCCTTCTCCCGATTCAAGTTCGAGGCCGGCCCCCACCG
Source organism: Acidimicrobiia bacterium (assembly GCA_035286665.1). Lineage (GTDB taxonomy): Bacteria > Actinomycetota > Acidimicrobiia > Spongiisociales > UBA11373 > RBG-16-68-21. The sequence continues at coordinate 2,629 of DATECY010000158.1, read as the reverse complement.
GGTGCAGCGGGTGCCCAAGACCGAGGCGCAGGGCCGAGTGCACACCTCCATCGCCACCGTCGCCGTGCTGCCCGAGGTCGAAGACGTCGAGATCCACATTCCCGACTACGACGTCCAGGTCGACGTGTTCCGCTCCACCGGCCCCGGCGGGCAATCGGTCAACACCACCGACTCTGCGGTCCGTCTCACCCACAAGCCCACCGGCCTCGTCGTCACCTGTCAGGACGAGAAGAGCCAATTGCAGAACAAGGTGAAGGCGATGCGAGTGCTGCGGGCCCGGCTCTATCAGATCGAGATGGACCGTCAGCACGCCGCCGTCGCCGCCGACCGCAAAGCGCAGGTCGGCTCGGGGGAGCGGGCCGAGAAGATCCGCACCTACAACTACAAGGACAATCGGGTCACCGACCACCGCATCGGCCTCACCATCAAGCGCCTCCCCGACATCCTGGCCGGCGACCTCGACGACATCGTGGACGCGTTGACCCTGGACGACGAGGCGAGGCGATTGGCGGGGGGGTAGTGAGCGGTGCTGGTGGCACCAGGTTGCGAACGGAGTCGACGGCGCCTGACGTGATGGGCGGGGCGAGTCAGGCCGATCTTGGGTACCGTCCGAGGATCGGCGGCAACGGGATCGCTCTGCCGGGGAGGAGCAGGTGCTGGTGACCAGGCCCAGGACTACTCGATCGGGAATCTGGCTGACGTGCCTGATGCTCATCTCCGCGGCCTGTGGTTCGTCGGGAGCCGTGCCAATCACTGCGACCACCGAACCGGACGCCGTCGGCATGTCGACGTCCACGTCAACCATCGCCGCGTCCCCGTCCACCGTCCCTCCCACGTCGGTGCCCGAGCCGCCGATCGAGCATCGCATCGGAGTACGCGTGGTGGACGGCGTCGGCGAGTTCTTCGACCGCGAAACGAACGTCACGTTTGTCCCGCGCGGCAACAACTACACCCGCCTCGACCCACAGCACCTCGAGGATGGCAGCACGCAGACCTATCACTCCGTCTTCGACCTCGGCCTCTACGACAGAGCGGAAATCACGACTGCTTTCCGAGAGATGCATGCCCTGGGGTACAACATCGTGCGCACCTTCGTGAGCCAGAACACCATCGGAACGGCCGGTGGGCTGAACGAAACCTATATGGACAACGTCATCGACTTCCTGGGGCTTGCGAAAGCGAATGATCTTCAGGTCATCTTCACGCAGGATTGGCTACCGGGCGGCAAGTACGGACGCATCCTCTCCGGGGATTGTTGCGACACCTTCACCATGATGAACGTGCACTTCCTCTCAGATGCGGGGCTGCAGGCCAACGTCGCCTACTTCCAGGACTTCTCCCAGTATCTGATCGACCATCGTGCACCGCTCGACGTCGTCTTCTCCTACGAGTTGCGCAACGAGCTGTACTTCGACATGGATTTCCCGCCCCTCTCCCTGAGTTCGGGCCTCGTCACCGCTCTGGATGGGAACACGTACGACATGGCCAGTCTCGAGGACAAGAAGAGGATGATCGACGTCAACCTGGTGCTCTGGGTGGACAGCGTCCGCGCCGCCATCCTGGAGGTCGACCCGACCGCGCTGGTGTCGGTCGGCTTCTTCTGGCCCCAGGAACCCAACCCGGCACGCATCGGCGATGAGCGCTATGTCAGCACTGCGCCCGTCATCTGGGGATCACAGCTCGACTTCGTCGATCTGCATCCGTATCCGGGTGGAGAATTGACGCTCGAGCAATATGTGGAGAACTTCGGGTTGGGGGGCATGCAGGAGAAGCCGATCCTCATGGGAGAGTTCGGGGTCGCCACCTCTGCGGTCCCATCGGTTGGTCGGGCAGCCTCCACGCTCATGGATTGGCAGATCCAATCATGCGAATACGGGTTCGACGGCTGGCTGCTGTGGAGCTGGGACATCTACGAGAACAACGACTTCTACAGCGCCAAGGGCGACGATGGGCAGATCGGCGAAGCGCTTGCGCCGGCCAATCGCGCGGACCCGTGCCAGTCCGCGGAGTTCGCCTTCATCGAACACAACCTGGCTCTTGGCAAGGGCGTGACCGCCTCAAGGGCGCTGTCCGATCAACCCGCAGCCAACGCCGTCGATGGCACCGGCGCCCAGTGGGGTGCGGGCGCCTCCCCCAAACAGTGGATCGAGATCGATCTGGGTGATCTCTATTCGGTGAGGGAGATCCGGTTGATGGTCGGTCAGTATCCGGAGGGGCCGACCACGCATCAGCTCTATGTCGGCAGCACCACCGGCAACCTGCAACTGGTACACACCTTCGACCAAGCGACCGAGGAAGACCAGATCCTGGTCTACCAGCCGGACACGCCGCTGACCGACATTCGGTTCGTCCGAATCACCACCATCAGCAGCCCTTCCTGGGTTGCGTGGAAGGAGATCGAGGTCATCGCACCCTGATGGTGGGCGGGGTCGGGGCCGGACAGCCGACGGTGGATGAGCCAGATCCCGCGTGGAGGGCCGGCAGTGACCGGGTTGGAGGATGCGCGGCAAAGGGGACCCTGCTGGATAGGTCGACCAAACGGAGCCGCCCACTGCACAGCGACACAACCCGCTCAACCGCGGCTCGTGTGGGCACTTCCGGAGCCAGGCGTGGCTATCCGGCTGAGGAC
>DATECY010000157.1:0-11030 GCA_035286665.1 Acidimicrobiia bacterium | reverse complement strand
CCGACCCAGGCGAATTCGCCGAGGTCTGCGGTGCCGAAGTCGAGCGTCTCACCGAAGAACAGTGAGCTGTCCTCCAACTGAGCCTCGTACAGGATTCCGACTGCCGGCAGGTACTCCGCGAACAACTCGGCCAGCTTGGCGCGAGCGTCGTTGTTCGACGTCGTCGAGAAGATCGCCTTGGGCGGATTGGCTACACAGTCCACGCCGTCCTCTGCACAGAGGTCGGCGATGTACTGGATCGCGGTCTCGGGGTTGTAGTCGTACTGCGCCCACGAGCCCTGCGACAGGGTCGGTGCGAACGCATCGACGTACGAGTCCATCGGTTCCACCTGGCCGGCGAGGATGTCGTCGACGATCTGCTGCTTGTTGAGGGCGTGCGCGACAGCCTTACGGAAGTTCAGATGGGAGTTGTACGAACCGGCGTTCCGGTTGTTCGTACCCATCGTGAACCACATGTGCTCCCAGATGGGGCCCGACAGCACTTCGATCGTGGCACCTTCGGGCTCCAGGGTCTGGAGGTCCTCGATGGTCGCAATCGAAGGCGGCGGGTTGATCGCGTCGACTTCACGCGCCTTGAACGCGTTGATCAGCGACGCGGTTTCCGGAATGAACCGGAAGATGACGCGGTCGAGGAAGGGCAGCTGCTGCCCGGTCTCGGCGTCGGTCTTCCAGAAGTTCGGGTTGCGCGTGACGCTGAGGAAGTCACCCTTGTTCCATTGCTCGAACTCGAACGGCCCACCCGACATCCACATGGAGTCGTTGTAGTCGTTCAAGAAGTCCTTGCCTTCCACGTCGTGCTTCGGAAGAAGCACGCCGAACAGGAACTCGGCCTGCACGGTCGGTGCACTCAGGGTGAACTCGAACGTCTTGGGCCCGGCCACGACGGAGTCAGGGAGAATGTCTTCGTAGATGGTCGTCGTGATCGGGTAGTCAGGATTCATGATCGTGTCGTACGTGAAGGCGAAGTCGTCACCCGAGATCGGGGTCCCATCCGCCCACACCGCTTCATCACGAATCGAGTACTTGATCGTCTCAGTGCCATCCGCGTTCACGGCGATGCCACCGTTGTCGACGCTCGGCAGCTCTGTCACGACGTCCGGGACCAATTCGAGGGTGTACCCGTCGATGTCCTGAACGCCCATCCAGTATGTCTGTCCAACGATCGAAACGATGAAGTTGTTGCCGCCCGGCAGGTACGTGTTCAGCGTCGGGGGCTCCTGGTCAGCGCCAATGATGACTTCGCCACCGTACGGCTTGCCCGGAGGGGCTGTCGTGGTGGTCGTCCCTTGCGTCGTGGTCGTCGCTGCCGTGGTCGTCGTGCTCCCCTCGGTAGTCGTCGACGCCGTCGTGTCGTCACCGCACGCGGCGACGACCAGCGCAAACGCCAGGAGAAGCCCGAGCCACGCCAGACTGCGACGTTGCCACAGATGCTTCAAATGCTTTCCTCCTTGTTGTGTATGAACGGGGATCCCCCGAGGTGCGCCTGCAGAGCACGGCTCACTTCAATACCCACGCAAGCGCGAGCGTCGTGACCACGAACATCAGCGCCACACTCACCGTCAGCCTGTCCAGGTTGCGCTCGGCCACCGTGGAGCCTCCGAGGTTCCCCAACGGCCCCATGCCGCCGCCGAAGGCGTCGGCCAGCCCGCCACCTCTCCCTGCGTGAAGCAGAATGAGGGCGATGAGCGCCAAGGACAGGATGATGTGAATCGCGACGACGATGCCAGCGATCAAGAGGGATCCCTTCTCATGCGGCCGGCCCGCCTTCCAGCGCGAACCGGACGCTGAAAGTATGGGGAACCGTGGCGCCGTTGGCAAGTCGGCTCGAAAAGACCGGTTATGCCCTCGTTACCTTGGTCACGCCGGGGCGTCGCCGATCTGAGGCCTCGACCCGCCCGAAACCTCGATCGAGCCCATGATCCCGGCCACCCCACGACTGGGGAGATCGGTCAGCGGCGGTGCCTGGCCTGATCCGCCACGGCCTGTTCTTTCGCCGCGATCGCTTCCGGATCCCCCAGATATCGCCGACTCGTAGCCCTCAAGTCTGCGTCGAGGGTGTAGATGAGCGGGATCCCGGTCGGAATGTTGAGTGATGGGATCTCGGCATCGGAGATCCCATCGAGGTGCTTGACGAGTGCCCGCAGACTGTTGCCGTGGGCGGCGACGAGGACGGCATTGCCCGCCCTCAGGTCGGGAACGATCCGATCGTGCCAGTACGGAAGCATCCTCACCACCACGTCGGCGAGGCTCTCCGAGCCGGGCAATTGATCCGAGGTGAGTCCTGCGTACCTGGGATCGTGCCGGGGGTGCCGGGGATCGCCCCCTCCGAGCACCGGCGGCGCGACGTCGTATGAGCGGCGCCACACCTGCACCATGTCCTCGCCGTGAAGGGCCGCCGTCCCCGCCTTGTCGAGCCCCTGCAGCGCCCCGTAGTGCCGCTCGTTGAGCCTCCAATGGCGATGAACGGGTATCCACAGGCGGTCCATTTCCTTCAACACGAGGTAGAGGGTTGAAATGGCCCTGCTCAGCACCGACGTGTGGGCGACGTCGGGAGCGAAGCCCTCGTCGGCCAAGATCCTGCCGGCGGACACGGCCTCCTCTCCCCCGCGGTCGGTGAGCGGGACGTCGGTCCACCCGGTGAAGCGGTTCTCCTGGTTCCAGGTGCTTTCGCCGTGCCGGAGCAGGATCAGGGTCGAGGTGGCGGTCACAGGCAAAACGCTAGCCCGCCGTGGCAGCCCGCAGGACGATGCTCATGGAATGTCGACGCGGCGGGTCCATGCCGCGATGTTCCACACCGCGCCCTGCGCAGCATTCTGTCGGGGACCGGCGAGTTGCGTCGAGCGATAGGCGAACCCGGGGCGCTCCGCCACCAGGAGGGGAACGATGACCACCTGGTCGGCAAGGATCGCCTCTGCGTCGGTGAGGAGGGGTCCGGCGACCGCGGCGTCGATTGCAGATCGGAGCCGCCCGGCGAGCGTCCGATAGTCCTCGATTGCGGTGCCGGACACGATCGAGTCGATCGTCCCCCAGCGGAAGAAGTTGTTCCCCACGAACGGCAACCCGGCCGGGTCGAAGATCTCAGCGAGTGCCACGGCTCGCGCAATCCCGGGACCGGCGGTGAAACGGCCCACCGACACGTCCCAGGAGCCGTTGTCGGTGGTCGCGCCGTAGAAGGTCGCAGCGTCTTCGAGTTGCAGGGTCGCATCGAAGCCGGCCGCCCGCAGCATCGTCACGACCTGCCCGGCAAGTCCGGTGAGGGTGGCGTCGTCCTCGGGCACCGTGACCACGACCCGAGGCCCGGCTCCGAGGGACAGGTCCACGCCGAGCGCACCGCCGAGGTCTGCCATGAGCGTGAGCGACCTCGCCGGATCGAACGGGTACCGATCCCAGGGGGTGGCGGTGTACTCGGGGCCATACTGCGACAGGGCGGAGAACAACGGCGTCGCCCCACCACCCGTAGCCAGGGTGTCGCGATCGATCGCAGAAGCGACCGCCCTGCGAAACCGCAGGTAGCGATTCAACGACCCTGGGTTGCGGTTGGCGGGGCCGAACTGGAAGGCGAGGTACTCCCACGACGGCCCCGGCCCCTCGATGACGGACACGTCGGGCAGTGCCCGGTAGTCGTCGACGATCTCGGTGACGTCGGTGAACGTCACCACGTCGACGTCACCCGCGGCGAAGCCTTCGAGCAGGCGAGGGTCGGGGGTGGGGCCCGGCTCGTAGAACCGGAAGATCACCCGGTCGAGGTACGGGAGGGGAGCGTCGCCCGGCCCGGTGCGCCAATAGTTCTCGTTCCGGGTCAACTCGAGGGTCTGACCGGGCGTCCACGACACCAGCTGAAAGGGCCCACCCGCCACCCACATCGTCGAATTCCACGCCTCGGCGAAGTCCGATCCCTCGACCGCATGGCGAGGCAGGATCACGTCGAAGAACAACTGGTAGTCGGTCGATGGCTCCATCCGCAAGGTCAGCGTCCTCCCCTGGGCGTCGAGGGAGCCCGGGATGACCTTTGCGTAGCGAGCCGCGAGGTCGGCGCGAATCGGAAGAGCCGGGTCGGAAGCCGTCTCGATCGTGAAGGCGAGGTCGTTCGCAGTGATCGCAACCCCATCGGCCCACCTCGCACCGGCGGCGACGGTCGCTGTCACCTGGATCGTGCCGTCACCGGCGTCGACCACGGTGCCGTCGTTCGGGGAGGGGATCGACTCGAGCACGTTGGGGACCACCTGCAACGTGGCTGGGTCGACGTCATAGCCCCTGGCGAACACCGCCGGGCCGATGAGGTCGAGCACCGCAGTGTCGGGGCCGTCCAGGAAGGGATTGAGCGTACGCGGCGAGCCCCCTTCGCCGACCGCGATCACCACCGTTCCGCCGTACGCAGACGGAGGCGTCGTCGTGGTGGTGGTCGTTCGGCCGGCGGTGCTCGTGGTGGCAGCATCCGCCTGAGGCCGGACGCCGTCGCCCGGGGCGCATGCCGCCATGAGGCAGCCGAGGACGAGTGGGGCAAGGTGCCGTGCGAAACGCATCAGGTCAGTATCGGCGGTGAAACCGCCGGCTTCAGCGATGGAGGTTCAGGAGCGGCCCCGAATCGGGCCGCCATGCCCGCAGAGGGCAAGCCCATCGGCGCGCGCTCAGACCCAGTAGCGCACGATTGCGGCAAATTGGTCCGGATCCAACGACGCCCCGCCGACGAGAGCCCCGTCGACCTCCCGCTTCGCCATGAAAGCGGCGATGTTGCCGGGATTCACCGACCCGCCGTACAGGACCCGCAATGAGGTGGCGGCCTCGGCATCGTGGGTCTCGGTCACCACGCTTCGGATGACCGTCGCCGCGGCCGCGGCGACGTCGGGATCAGCCGTCCGCCCGGTGCCGATCGCCCAGATCGGCTCATAGGCGATCACGAGCGAGGCCACGGTGTCGGGATCGAGGCCCCGTACCGCCGCTCGCGTCTGGCCCCCGATCACCGCTTCGGTCTCGTTGGCGTCCCGCTGTGCAAGGGTCTCGCCGACGGCAAGGATCGGTGTCATCCCGGCCTCGACGATGGCCCGCAGCTTGCGAGCCACCATGGCGTCGTCCTCGCCGAACAGCTGCCTGCGCTCAGAGTGCCCGGCGATCACGAACCTGACTCCCAGCTTGGACAGCAGGAGGGCCGATGTCTCCCCGGTGAATGCCCCCGACTCCTCCCAATGGCAGTTCTGCGCCCCGAGATGGATCTCCAAGTGATCGGCCTCGATCACCGTCTGCGCCGAGCGTAGAGCCGTGAAGGGCGGGCACACCACGACGTCGACGCGGTCGTAGTCCTCCGCATCCAGGCGATACGACAGCTTCTGCACCATCTGGATCGCCTCGAGGTGCGTGGCGTTCATCTTCCAATTGCCGGCGATGAGGTTCTTACGTGCCATTGGTCCCTCCTGTACGCGACGAGATCGACGGCCCCATCACGGCGCGAGCCTGTTGGCGCACCGCCTGAGCGCGTCCAGCCCCGGGAGCGATCCCCGCTCGATCAGCTCCAACCCGGCGCCGCCGCCGGTGGAGAGGTGCGACACCGCCCCTTCCAAACCCATCGCCCGCAGCGCGGCGACGCTGTCGCCCCCGCCGACCACCGAATAGGCGTCGCTGGCCGCGATCGCCTCGGCCACCCGCCTGGTCCCCCCGGCGAAGGGGGCCCATTCGGCCACGCCCATGGGACCATTCCAGAAGATCGTGGCCGCTCCCGCGATGATCCCGGCGAAGCGTTCGGCGGTCTCCGGCCCGATGTCCAGACCCATCCCGTGACCGGGAAGGTCGGTCGCAGATTCGACCCGGTGCGGGGTCTCGGCGGCGAAGGCATCACCGACAACGATGTCCACCGGCAGCGACAGCTTGGCACCGTCGGCGGATCCGAGGACGTCCGCAACTTCTGCGGTCATCTCCTCCTCGACCAGCGAGCCACCCACCTCGTAGCCCTCCGCGGCGAGGAGCGTGAAGCACATCGCACCGCCGATCAACATGACGTCCACCTTCGGCAACAGGGCGCGGATCACGCCGAGCTTGTCGGACACCTTGGCGCCACCGAGAAGTACGACAAAGGGGCGTTCCGGCTCTCCGAGAATCCGCTCGAACGCAGTGACCTCGGTGATCAAGAGAGAACCCGCCGCCGACGGGAGCCGTTCGGCCACGCCGACGGTTGAAGCGTGGGCTCGATGTGCAGAACCGAAGGCGTCGAGGACGAAGGCACCGGCGAGCGCCGCAAGACGGTCCGCCAGGTCGGGATCGTTCTTGGTCTCCCCCGGCTCGAACCGGGTGTTCTCGAGGAGGACGACCGCATCGCCCGCCGTGGAGATGGCCGCGGCGGCACCGGGGCCGGCGACGTCGGCCGCGTTCACCACCGCGAAGCCTCCTACCTCCGAGAGAACGACGCCGACCGGACCCATCGAGAAGGCCGGATCGATCCCTTGGGGCCTCCCCAGATGGCTGCACACCACGACCCGGGCACCGCGACGGCGCAGCTCGGTGATGGTGGGAACGGCGGCGCGAATCCGAAAGTCGTCCCCGACGACCCCGTCGGAGATCGGCACGTTGAGGTCGGCACGAACGAGGATGGTGCGTCCGGCGACTTCGAGATCGTCGATGGTCGGAAGAACGGTCACCGCTCCTTCACGCTAGCCGACGCAACACCGCGCCCAGACGAGCCGGGTCGTGTTGCGGCCAGGCCGCCTCCGGGTCGGCGACATTGGCGGTGACGACGGCCGAGTCGACGTCACCCGCCTGGAGAGTCACCGGGCCGAGACCCTCGGGCACCGTCAACGGCCCGTCGTGCGCCACGATGGCGTCGGGTGAACGCACCCCCCCGATCGACTCGAGGGCGGCGACGTGGTCGCGGCCAGTCATGCCGAGGGTTTCGCCATCCTGGGTGGTCAAGTTGCACACGTACACGAATCGCCCCTTCGACTCGTTCACCGCTCGTGCGATCCCCGGAACCTTCAATCCCGCAATCAGCGACGTGAAGAGGCTCCCCGGACCGAGAACGATCTGGTCGGCGGACAGGATTGCCTCGGTGGCGGCTCTCGTGGCGATCGCGTCGGGCGGCAGGACCCTGAGGTCACCGATGCGGCCTCGAGAGCGGGCGATCGCCACCTGCCCTCGCACCGATGCGCCACCGACGTCGGCCTCGAGGACGAGGGGCACGACGGCCGCGGGCACCACAGCCCCCCGCGCGCCGAGGAGTCGTCCCACCGTGTGCAGCGCCTCCTCGAAGCTGCCGGACATCTCGGCGAGGGCGGCGATGATCAGGTTCCCGAGACTGTGCCCGGCGACGTCGGCTCCCTCGAACCGGAATTCCATGAGCCGTCGCCAGACCGATTCATCCGGACTCAGCGCCAGCAAGGCTCGCCGGATGTCACCCGGCGGGGGGATGCTGAGCGCGGGCGAGAGCCGACCCGACGAGCCGCCATCATCGGCGACGCTCACCACCGCCGTGATCGACTCGGCGTAGCCGAGTATCGCGCGCAGGGCGCCGGCAAGGCCGTGCCCTCCGCCGAGGGCGACGACATGCAACCCCTCATAGCCCGCCTCGAGTTCCTCGAGGAGGGGTTCGATGAGGAGATCGGCTTCATTCATCGGGTGGCATCCCGGTGGCGCACCGTCACGTCGACGTCACCGCGCCCCCGAAGCCACGCCGCCAGGGATTCGGCGATGGCGACCGAGCGGTGATGGCCCCCCGTGCATCCCACTCCGATCGTCAGATAGGACTTTCCCTCGGCCCCGTACCTCGGGATGAGGAAGTCGAGCAACCCCTCGCTGCGTTCGAGGAACTCGACCGCATCGGGCGACCCGAGCACGTGGTCACGCACCGCCGCATCGAGTCCGGTGAGCGGGCGTAGCTCGGGTACCCAGTGGGGGTTGGGGAGGAATCGGACGTCGTGCACCATGTCGACCACCCTGGGGACGCCATGTTTGAACCCGAATGAGACCACCGACACCTGCATCGGCCTCGACCGTTCACCGAAGGCGTCGGTCACGGCCTCGCGCAACTCGTGGACGTTCAGATCGGACGTGTCGACGACGAGGTCGGTCAGACCGCGTACGTCCTGGAGCATCGCCCGCTCCGCCGCGATCGATTCGGTGATGCTCGGCGCCGGCACCGGGTGTGGACGACGGGTCTCCTCGAAGCGCGAGGCCAATGCGTCGTCGTCTGCGTCGAGGAAGAGCACGGTCGTCGGCACCCTTGCCTCGGCGAGGTGCCGGAGCGCGGCGTCGAGGGCCGCGAACTGCATGCCGCTGCGGACGTCGACGACGACCGCAATCCGTTCGCGCGGCGAGCCCGGAGAGCTTGCCCGCGACACGACGTCGCCGATGAGGTCGGCCGGAAGGTTGTCCACCACGAAGAAGCCGAGATCCTCGAGCGCCCTCGCTGCGTGAGACCGGCCCGCACCCGACATCCCGGTGACGATGACAAGGCGGGATCGCTCGGTCATCGTGCACCTTCCATCACCAGCATTCGGAGCTTCATCTCGAGGCCGCCCGCGTAGCCGCGGAGCGTGCCGTCGGACCCGACCACTCGATGACATGGGATGACCGGGGCGAAGCGGTTGGCCGCCATCGCGGCACCGACGGCCCGCGCCGCTCCAGGACGCCCGACCGCGGCGGCCACGGTGGCATAGGTCATCGTGGCGCCGCGCGGAATCGACGCCACCACCTCGTAGATCCGTCTGGTCGATGGGGTCGACCCGGCAACGGCGGCGAAGCGACGGCCATCGGGCAGATCGCCCCGACCGGCGAAATACCTCCCCAGCACCCCACACAGCTCCGTGACCTCGGGTGGCGCGATGAGGGCCGTATCAGCAGGCAGCACCGAGCCGGGAAGTCGCACCGCGTCGATGCCCTCGGAGTCCCACGACACCCACCCCGGCCCCCAGTCGGTCGCGTACGGTGCGTGCGGCATCACTCGCTACCTTCGAGGCGGGCATGGAGCGCGGCGGCGACGGCGGCGGGAACGACCGCGGCCAACTCATCCACCGTTGCTCCCCTCATTCGCTTCACCGACCCGAACGCCCGCACCAGGGCCTTCTTTCGCTCCGGTCCGACACCGGTGACCCCGTCGAGAATGGAGTCAACCATACGGCGCCCGCGCAGCGCTCGGTGGTACCCCACGGCGAAACGGTGCGCCTCGTCCCTGACGAGCTGGAGGAGGAACAGGGCCTCCTCCCCGCGGGGGATGCGCACCGGTTCGGCGCGACCGGGCAGATAGACCTCCTCCATGCGTTTGGCGAGGCCGGCAACCGGGATGTCGAGCCCAAGGGCATCTACGACCTTGACGGCGCGCGAGAGTTGCCCGGCGCCGCCGTCGACGAGCAGCAGGGAGGGCGGATAGGCGAACTTCTCTCGCTCTTCCACAGGCCGCTCCCTCTCCCGCAGGTAGGCGGTGAGCCGTCGGGTGAGTACCTCTTCCATCGAGGCAAAGTCATCCTGGCCGACGACACCCTTCACCTTGAACCGGCGGTACTGGTTCCGCTTGGGGAGACCGTCCTCCATCACCACCATCGATCCGACGGTGTCGGTGCCCTGAATCGTCGAGATGTCGTAGGCCTCGATCCGCAGCGGCGGCTCGGGCAGGTCGAGCACCTCCTGCAGACTGCGCAGTGCCTTCGCCCTGGCGTTGTGGTCGCTGCTCCGGCGGAGACGGTGCCGTCCGAATTCCTCACGGGCGTTGGCACGGGCGGTCTCCATGAGGCGCCTCTTCATGCCCCGCTGTGGCACCCGGAGCGATACCTGGGCCCCTCGCAGCCTCTCCAGCCATGCCGCCCACACCTCGGGATCGTCGGGGAGTTCCTGGACGAGCACTTCGCCCGGCGGTCGGTCGTCCCCGTACAGCTCGCGCAGCATCCTCCCGATCAGCTCCGGCGTCGTCACCTCCTCCACCTTGTCGACGATCGAGGCGATGCGCCCCGTGACCCGGCCGTTGCGAACCGACAACACCACCAGCGACGCCTCCAGATCGTCCTCCTCCACGGCGAGGAGGTCGAAGTCCTCCTTGGTCGCAGAGGCGATCTCCTGCTTGGAAAGGGCACGCTCGACCGCGCTCAGCCGGTCACGCGCCCGTGCCGCCCGCTCGTACTCCATCGCGTTGGAGGCCTCCACCATCTCCCGGCGGAGGCCATCGACGATGTCATCGCTGTGCCCACTGAGGAACGCCGCCAGCCCTTCGAGGTGCTCGGCGTACCTCTCCGGCGTCACCTCACCGACGCACGGTCCCGAGCACCGCTCGATGTGGAACAGAAGGCAGGGCCGTCCCAGGCGGGCGTGGCGACCGAACTTGGCGTTCGTGCACGTTCGAACCGGAAAGGTCCTCAGCAGCAGGTCGAGCGTCTGGCGGATCGCATAGGCGTGCCCGTAGGGTCCGAAGTATTGGTTTCCCCGCCGCCGCTTGCCCCGCATCACCGTCGCTCGGGGCCACTCCTCCGACCGGGTGATCGCCAGGTAGGGATAGGACTTGTCGTCGCGGAGACGGATGTTGAAGCGGGGCTTGTGTTTCTGGATGAGGCTGTACTCGAGGAGCAGCGCCTCGACCTCGGTGTCGGTGACGATCCACTCCACCGTGTCCGCCGAATCCACCATCGCCCTGGTCCGTAATGCCAGCTCGCGCCCGAAGTAGCTGAGCACTCGCGACCTGAGGGACTTCGCCTTGCCGACGTAGAGCACTGCCCCGTGTCGGTCGCGGAACACATACGCCCCGGCGCTCTCCGGTACCTCGGACGTCGCGGGCTTGCGGACCATGGGACGAGTGTACGAGAGGCCCACCGCCACACCGGAGCGGGTTCAGTCGCAGCAGAAGCAGTACAGCGGCACCATGAAGGCGAGCCACGGGACGAGGGCGAAGGGGATGATCCAGCACGCCTTGCGGTGGGCCAGCTGCCAGTCGTAGCCGTGGTCGATGAACCACCAGCCCAGGAACGGGAAGAAGAACACCGGGAACCACCAACCCCACCACGGGGTCAGCCAGATCACCCAGACGAACACCCAGGCCACATAGGCCAGGAACAGACCCCACAACC
>DATECY010000156.1:0-9267 GCA_035286665.1 Acidimicrobiia bacterium | reverse complement strand
TCGATTCTCTTGTGGGAGGGGGTTGGGGGGAGGGCACTCGATTCTCTTGGTGGGTGTCGTTGGGGGGAGGGCAACGACCCTGGGAGGGCTTTGGAGCGCCAGTTGCCCGTCAGCTCCGGTACTCCTCCCTGAGGTGAGACTCAGGTGCCCGCCAACACGGCCAACCCGGTGCGGAGTCGTTCTGGGCCGTCCCAGGTCTCCGAACTCGCTGGGAGCGGCAGGGTGTTCGGGTCGGCGCCGGCGCGGACCTCGTCGATCATGGCGGCGACCGAGCGGAAGTAGGGCACCAGCTGGGCGGGCACCTCGGGACCGGCGGGTGTGCCGTGACCGGGGATCACGATGGCCGCGTCGAGCAGAATCACCCGGTCCAGGATGTCGGCCCACTCCGACGGGTGTCCGTCCTGGATGCGGGGATGGATTCTGGTCCAGCACAGGTCGCCCGAGACGAGCAGCCGCTCCGAAGGAATCCACACGAACGCGTCACTGTCGGTGTGCCCGCCGCCGTAGGTCAGGATCTCCAGGTCGCGCTCACCGGCGATGACGAGGCGGTCGTCCATCAACACGTCGGGTAGCCGCAGCCGGAATCCGGGGATCGCCTGTTTGATCTGCTCGAGCCCGGCGATTCGGCGCTTGGCCAGTGTTCGTTCGGCCTCATCGTCGGATTGCAGCTTCGCCCGGAACGACGCCAGGTACCCGTCGACCTCCTCCTCGTATGCGGCAAGATCGGCGGGGGTGTCGGCCACCATCAGATCGAGGGTGGTGCGGGTCGACACGATCGTCGCGTCGTCGAACACCTGGTTACCGTGGGTGTGGTCGCCGTGCCAGTGGGTGTTCACCACGAGGAACGCCCTGCGTCCGGTCAGCTCGACCACCGCGGTGCGCAGCTCCTCGGCGGCCTGGGCCGTCATGAAGGTGTCGACGACGACCGTCTTGTGTCCGGTGTCGATGATCGTGGCGTTCCCGACCGCGGCGCCGGTGGAGCCGGCGACGGCGGCATGGATCCCGGGAGCGGTTTCGACGAGTGTGAAATGCTCGGGCATGCCCCGACGCTACGCCAAGGAGCCCACGGACGCGGGCACCGGGAAGGTCAGTTGTTGCTCGGAGCCGAAATCCGTGCCGGGCGCGGGACCGGCTGGAAATGGGTCCAGCAGAACTCGTTCTTGTTGTACGAAGAAAGCCGGGTGGTGCAGTCCTCGGCGGCGCAGACCCGGTCGCCGCCGTAGGTCTTGCGCGGCCTGCCCCCGGCCAGCTTCGAGATCGCGTGGTCGCTCATCGGCCACAACCTTGCCATGAATTCGGGGGCTATTCCAAGTCGTCTCGTCCTGCTCGCCGCCTGGAGCGTGCAGCCTGCGCCTGTAGCCGGCAGGCCCTTGCAGGGTGCAGGTTGCAGCCGCGGACTGCCTTCCGAGGATGTGGAGCAAAGAGAACCCTCGCGAATCCCGTATCGATGTGCCATCATTACGGCACGGAGAAAGGAGGTGGTCCCACGGTGAATTCCAGTCTTACGAGGACTCCGGAGGTGGTCGGGCGCTAGGGCGACCCCCCACGGGGTGGTCGTTCTCCGGGAGCAATCTCGGGTCACGGCGACTCCAACCCGGACCACCGGAGTCGGGAGATCCGCGAGCTGGTCCTCTCGCGGCGGCGGCGACGCCGAAGTATCTCCCGGCTCTTTCGCGTCCAAGATGGCGACGGGCCACCGCGACCGCCTTCCGCTTTCCGCCTTCCGCCCTCCGCCCTCCGCAAGAGGCCTGATCCCTCCCAATCGGGGAAGTGTCTTCGGCCATCAAACCCTAGAACCCCGCGAATGCACCTCTTGCGGACAGCGGACAGCGGACAGCGGACAGCGGACAGCGTTCTACAGCTTCCAGCTCTTCTCCACTGGACCCAACTCGGCGGACATCAGGTACTGAGGCCCGTCCTGGGCGTCGTCGATCGGCGCGCCGGCGCGACGAAAACCGAGGTGCTCGAGGAATCCGTAGGCGCCGACCCGGGCGGTGCACCACGCCACGCTTCCGCCGGTGGCCGATGCGTGCTCCAAACAGCGCTCGACCAGCCACGCTCCGACCCCGCGTCCGCGATGGCCGTGATCGACCGCGATGTCGCGCAACCTCCATGCGCCGGTCCTGGTCATCGACGGCATCGACTGGGGGTGGATGGTGGCGATGCCGACGAGCACGCCGTCCTTGAACGCCCCGATGTGGCGTGCGGACGGGTCGGTGTCGGCCTCGTAGTCGACCGCGGCCGGTGGGAGCGCCGGATGCAGGAGGGCCCGGCGCAGCGGCCGCGCTTCGGCCGGTTCGATCAGCTGGATCTCGTAGTCGCTCACGATGGGCCTCCGGCCCGTCACGCTACTGCCCGTCGCCGGCGATGAGGGCCGCGGCTTGATCGTCGCTGAGCCGGGCGAGGGACTGGGAGTCCTCGGTGCCGGGGACGATGAACTCGTAGTCGGTGTCGTAGCGGAAGTACCGGTGGCATTCCGGGCATCGCAACAGCCGGTGTTCGCGGCTGCCGTCGGAGCCGAGATCACGCACCTCGACGAGCCGATCCATGGCCCTGGGGATGAACCGGTCATCATCCGGGCGGCCACCCTTCTGCGCACCGTATTCGAGATGGCCCAGTTCACCGCAGACCGCGCACTCCTGCGGAGCCGAGGTCGAGGTGCTCATGAGCGGATCTCGATGCCCGTGAGGGTGATCGACACCTGGAGGCCCGTGTGGAGGCGGGAGTAGGTACTCGGTTCGGCCACGACCACCGGGCAAGTGATGCCGTACAGCTCCTCGGCGACGAGCGCCCCGAGCAGGACGATGTCGTCGGGCTCGGCGAGAACCACCGCCACCGGGGCCGTTCCGAGCCTGATCGCCTCGGCGAGCACGCTCGACGACGACGACGATCCCCGCCCCGACGGCATCACCAGCACCCGGCCCGTGGCGAGGACGCCGGATTGTGGGTGGCGGCGATCGATGATCTCCCCGGTCTCCGGATCGAGTCCGCCCCACATCGACAGCGGCTCGTCGAGCACGAGCGCCGTTCCGGTCGCGGCTCCGGCGAGAAGCATCCGGTCAGCCACCCCAGACCGCCTCGTCTCGGGTGATACGCCCGGTCGTGGCCGACAGCACGCAGTCTTCGAGGCTCCCAAACGCCACGGCCACTCCCAGGTTACTGGGGGCGTACCACGCCCACTTGCCCGAGTTCGTCATCACCA
This sequence comes from Acidimicrobiia bacterium, assembly GCA_035286665.1. Lineage (GTDB taxonomy): Bacteria > Actinomycetota > Acidimicrobiia > Spongiisociales > UBA11373 > RBG-16-68-21. The sequence goes on along the minus strand of DATECY010000156.1, from coordinate 6,065 downwards.
CGCCGGTCGTGTGGCGCAGGATGGGCGTGATGTACGTGCAGGTGTCGGTGACCACCTCGATGCCGGCGGCGCGCAACGGGTGGACGGTACCTTCGGCCGCCGCCTCGGCAAGGACCTCGCGGCTCGTGTTCACGTAGAACTCGATGCCGGGTGCGACGGTGTGGCCCTCGATGAGGGCTGCGAGGGTGCGGAACTCCGCCACCGAGAAGTGGGGGGTGCCGACACTGACCGCCGACAGCGGGCCGTCGGCGTCGGTGGTCAACTCGTCGCGAGCGGCTCGGAGTACGCCGAGGTCCACGTCGATCGTCCTCTCCGCGGCGCGTCCCCCAAGTGCGGCTTGCAGGGTCGGGGCCTCCGGGGTCCTTCCCACGGCGTGGAACATGGCGACCCCGCCCGATGATGCGGCGGCCGCACCCAGCGCCTTGAGGCCGTCCTCTGGCGCATCGGGTGCGAGTCCGACGATGGCCGGAACCCGGGTGCCGGCAGCGCGGCCGATGAGATGGCCGAGCACCGGGTACAGCACCTCGGCGGTGGCGAGCGACTCCGGGATGGCGACGAGGCGGAACACGACCCGGGCGCGTCGGTGTTCGTCGAGGTGCAGCCCCGACTCGGGCACTCGCCCCGTCAGCGCGGCGCAGATGTCGATGAAGTCTCCGTACCGATTGGTCCGGGCTCCGAGCACCGAGTTGGCGAACACGATGGCGTTGGACTCGGCCCACGCCACATGTTCCCCGAGGCCGGGTCGGTGTGCCGACTGATAGGGGGCGCAGGTCCACGTCGGTGTTCCTCCCATCGCGACATAGGCGGCCATGAGGCGGCGGCCCCGATCGACCAGCCGTTCGTCGGCGTGCACGAGGTGAGGGTGCAGCAGGTCGAGGGACGCCACGTTGAGGGTGGTCGGCACCACCACGCGGCCTCCGGCGTCGGCGAGGCGCTCGGCGAAGTCGAGGCCTGCCTCGCCGTGGTAGAGGCAGGAGTCGATGTGTGCCGACGTGACGTCGATGAGCCGGGCGGCCCCGTCGGCTTCGGCGATGCGGGTGAGGATTCTCATCGCGGTCGCCGCGGCATCTCCATGGGCACCCGATGCCATCGCACGGTCACGTTTGGTCAGGACGAGTGTCATGAGCGTGCCAGTCTGCCGAGGGAGGGCTGCCGGATGCGACTTCCCCGCGCGAGTCGTCGTGCCCGGGTAAACTACATTGGTGTAATCAAGTGACAGGGAGGATCTCGTGGTGCTCACGGCAGCGGCGGTCAGGGTTACCCACCATACCGCCGCGTCCACGGCGGCGTCGATCCACCTCCACTACGAGGGCTCCGTGATCGAGACACCACTCGCCGGCTACACGGGCGTCGCCGACCTCGACGGTGTGGCGGTGGTTGCACCGGAACGCGGGATCGTCGAATGGTTCCCCAGCGACCGCCAGCGCCTCGAGCCACTCGCCGCGTTGTCGCGGACGGCTGCAGGACCCGAGTGGCAGGTGTCGGTGATCGTGCCGGCTGCACGGATGGGTGAGGCCCACCGGGCACTCCGGGGGACACCGGTCACGTTGCAGCCCTGGTGGCCCGACGACGAAGGCGTTCGCTTCGGGGGTCCCGAAGTACCCTGACCGGGTATGCCGGTACCCCTGTTCACCCAGACGGTCATCGCCTTCCTCTGGGACTTCGACCGCACTCTGATTCCGGGTAACCAGCAGGAGCCGCTGTTCGACGCCTACGGGGTCGATGGAGCCGAATTCTGGAGCGAGGTCGACGGCCTCGTCGACCACTACGCCCGGCGCGGTGTCCTCGTATCCAGAGACGGCGCCTACCTGCTGCACATCCTCTCGTACGTCGAATCGGGTGTGTTCGAAGGTCTGACCAACGACCGTCTCCGCGAGTTGGGAGCGTTGATCGTGCCGGCCCCGGGCATCCCCGAGTTCCTCGAGGCGACCCGTGCTCGGGTGGCGGAGAAGCAGGCGTATGCCGCCGAGGGGATCACGGTGGAGCACTACGTGGTGTCCACCGGGATCAAGCCGATGATCGAGGGAAGCGTCATCGCCCCTCACCTCGATGGGATTTGGGCGAACTCATACATCGAGCAACTGGCGCCACCCGGCTATCAGGATCACCTCGACGTCGACCCGGACCATCACCCGATCAGCCACCTCGGATACATGATCGACAACACTGCCAAGACCCGGGCGATCTTCGAGATCAACAAGGGCGTCAACAAGAACCCGACGATCGACGTGAACGCGCGCATGGGCCAGGAGCAGCGGCGGGTGCCGATCCGCAACATGATCTACATCGCCGACGGCCCGAGCGACGTGCCGTGCTTCTCGATCGTCAACGAGCGCGGCGGCAAGACGCTGGGCGTGTACACGACCGAGCCGAGGAGCAATTTCAGGGGAGTCCGCGAGCTGCAGGAGCAGGGGCGCATCCAGGGGATGGCCGAAGCCGACTTCCGAGAAGGTGAGGCCGCCTACCTGTGGCTCATGGACTCGCTCGACCAGATCGCCGACGGGATCCTCACCGATCGCGGGCGGGCATTCGCCGACATACCCCGGCCTCCCGGCCATGTGTAGATCAGGGCCAGATTCACATACGCTCTGAAAGGAGCAGGACATGCAGGTTGCCGGAACCCGGGCGCTCGTCACCGGAGGAGCCTCGGGCCTCGGTGGAGCCACGGCGCGTGAGCTGGCCGCAGGCGGGGCAAAGGTGGCGATCCTTGATCTCCCCAACTCTGCCGGCGCGGCTTTGGCCGCCGAAGTCGGTGGGGTCTTCGTCGCCGCCGACGTGCGGATGCCCGATGACGTGGAGGCAGCGGTCGACCACGCCGCCGAGGCGCTCGGCGGGCTGAGCCTGTGCGTGAACGCTGCCGGAGTGGCACCCGCCCATCGGGTGGTCACCCGATCGGGGGACCTCTTTCCGCTCGATCTGTTCGAGTTCGTGGTGCAGGTCAACCTGGTCGGCACCTTCGACGTCACCCGCCGCGCCGCCAAGCACATGACCGCCAACGAACCGGGCCCCGACGACGAGCGCGGGTTGATCGTCAACGTTGCTTCGATTGCCGCCTTCGAAGGTCAGATCGGCCAGGCTGCCTACTCCGCTTCGAAGGGGGCGGTGGCCGCCATGACCCTCCCGCTGGCCAGGGACCTTGCCTCGTATGGGATCAGGGTGATGACGATCGCCCCGGGCATCATGGACACCCCGCTGCTCGATTCGGCGAGCCCCGAACTGAAACAGCAATTGGCTGCCGTCCACGTCTTCCCCAAACGTCTCGGAGCGCCCGATGAATTCGCTCGCCTCGTCGTCCACATCATGGAGAACAGCCTGCTCAACGGCGAGGTGATCCGCCTCGACGCCGGAGCCAGGATGGGCCCGAGGTAAGGCCACCTCCGGCGATGGGCGATGGGCCTCGCTGCGCTCGGCCGGCGATGGGCGAAAGCCGGGGTGTCACGTTCGGCGCGTGGAGGTGACTGGTCAGAAGGTTCGCGGGAACTCCGGACTTGGCTCTTGGCTCTTGGCTCTTGGCTCTTGGCTCTTGGCTCTTGGCTCCTGGCTCTTCGCTCATCGCTCATCGCCTTTCGCTCTTCGCCCATCGCTCTGCGTGGAATCCAGCGCCCGACCGCGCGCCTCCTCCTCCTCCTTCAGTCCCCGCGTTCTTCGTCCGATACATCGCCAACTGCTCCCGGAGGACACCACGTCGATTCCGACCCAGAGGGGATCGGCAGGTGCGGCGTTCACCCGCATCGAGCCGCTCGTCGTAGCCGCATTCGTCGCCCACGCCGGGTATGTGTGGGCATCCAACGACACCGGCGTCTGGGAGTGGTCGCTGGCCGGCATCCTCTTCGTGCTCGGCTCGGTGGCGGCCACCGGCCTGTTCCAGCGGGACGCCCAACTCGCCCTCATTCGCGCCGGCCTGTCGGTGGGAACCCTCGTACTCGTCGGGGAGCAGGCGGGGGGGACCGGCACGGCCACATTCATGATCTGGTTCGGCGTCTTCGCCGTGCTGTTCCCCCTCACGCTCACGGCCCGGCACGCCCGATTCGCGCCGCCGATGATGACGGTCTCCTATGTGGCCGTCGCCACACTCGGTGTCGGCAAATTGCCGCTTGCTCAGGCCGTCATCAACTCGGTCGGCTTCCTCGCCGGTGGCTTTGCGGCCTACATCCTCGGTCACGTCGTGCTCGACCTCCGTGCCGAGCGGGACACCGTCGTCGACCGCCTCAACCGGGTCGAGGGGACGCTCGACGCAGCGTTCGCCACCGCCCAAAGCGGGATGGCGATCCTCGATCTCGACGGCAACTTCCGTCGGGTGAATCAGGCGATGTGCGACATGCTCGGTCGAGACGAAGCCTCGTTGTTGCGGACGTCGTGGTTCTCGTACGTCCACCCCGAGGCCCGAGACGAGCACACCGATCGGGTGGGTCGACTGGCGTCCGCGGCCGAGTGGTCGTTTCAGCAAGAGTGCCGCCTGCGCCTCCGCGACCGGAGCGTGTCCTGGGGGATGGTCGGGATGTCGGTGGTCACCGAGAAGTCGGTGCCCGCCTATCTGTTCGCACACGTGACCGACATCACCAGCCGGGTTCGCAGCGAGATGCTGCTGCGCCAAAGCGAGGCGCACTACCGCAACATGTTCGACCTGTCGCCGGTGCCGGTGTGGGAACTCGACGTGACCGCACCGGTGGTCGCACTTCCGCAGGATTCCGCCGAGACGCTCGACGAGGAATCGGTCGACCGCCTGCTGGCGACTGCCCTGGTACGTAACGTCAACGAGACGGCGAGAGCCCTCATATCGCCCACCGACCCGCTCGCCACGTCGGAGAACCTCCCGTCGGCGGGAATCGGAGCCGGGCACGCCGCCGCCTTCCGCGGGGTCATCGATACCATCCGCCGCGGTGCCACGACGGGCGAGTGGGGCACCACGATGATCGACGATGCCGGCAGCCCCCACTTCGGGGTGATGCGGACCCTGGTTCCGACGGTCGACGGCTCCGCCGACTACTCAGGTGTGCTCGTCGCCTTCGTCGACGCCACCGATCGTCAGCAGGCCGAACACGCACTGCGAAGGATCGAACAACGGCTGCGCACGGTGATGGCAGGCGCTCCGATCGTTCTGTTCGCCGTCGACGCCAGCGGTGTGTACACGCTGTCTGAGGGTCAAGCGCTCGCGTCGCTGGGGCAGGCTGCCGGGGAGGCAGTCGGCCGATCCGTGTTCGAACTGCATCGTGGCTCGCCGTCGGTGATCCGCAACCTGCGCCGCGCGTTGGGGGGCGATGCCTTCACCGCCACCGACGAGATCGGGGAGTTGGTGTTCGAGACCCGGTACAGCCCGATCTGGGAGGGTGGAAGCGTCGGCGGGGTGATCGGCGTGTCCTACGACATCACGGACCGGGTGAGAGCCACCGAGCAATTGCGCGAGCTGGTGCGATCGAAGGATGACTTCGTCGCCACCGTGAGCCACGAGCTGCGCACCCCCCTCACCGCGGTCGTCGGGTTCGCCCACGAGCTGCGCGACGGGCTGGGCAAGTTCGCCATGGAGGACGTTGCGTCGTTCGTCGATCTCATCGACGAACAGGCCACCGAGGTCGGCGACCTCGTCGAGGACCTGCTCGTCGCCTCCCGCGCCGAGCAGGGCTCGGTGCCGGTCGGCCGGGACGCAATCGACCTGTGGAGTCAGGTCGATGCGGTGGTGAGAGCGCGTCGACTCGGCAAGGACGTTCGGATCGAGGATCGCGACGGCGCGGCTAAGGCCTTCGGCGATGCCATCAGAGTTCGTCAGATCATCCGCAACCTGCTCACCAATGCCGACCGGTACGGCGGCCCCACCATCGTGGTGCGCACGCGTCGCACCGACGACTCGTGGGTGCTCGAGGTGTGTGACGACGGTGTCGGCATCGCGCCATCTCATCGAGGATTCATCTTCGAGCCATATCAGCGTGCCCACACCAACGTCGGACGTACCGAGTCGGTCGGTCTCGGCCTGACCGTGTCCCGTCAACTCGCCCGGCTGATGGGTGGCGACCTCACGTATGAGCGACGCGGCGCCGTCTCCGTGTTCTGCCTCACCCTGCCTGCGGTCT
>DATECY010000155.1:0-6305 GCA_035286665.1 Acidimicrobiia bacterium | reverse complement strand
CGGACACTTCTATCGCCCCGACGATCTCCGCGGAGTCGAGGGCGAGCCGCAGGGACTTGCCCGGCTCCAGGGCCATCCGCCGAGCCGTGCCTTCCCACCGTTGGCCGGCGGCGGTGGCGGTCCACCGGTACCCCGACAGCGTCCCGTCGGGATCGTGGGTGGCGGCCCACACCTCGTCGATCGGGCCGATTCCCTTCCACGTACCCGCGTCCTGGAGCGCATCCCAGACGACGGAGGCGTCGACGGGGACGTCGACGGAGTGGGTGAAGCGGTCGGGAGGCATGGTGAGGGAGGTTAGTTCGAGCCACCCAGCCTCCAGTCGCCAGCCTCCAGCTGCCGGCCCCCGGCAAGAGCTCCAGGGAGGTCTGCGCCTTGCTACTCGGGAAGGACTCAGCAGCCCATCGTCACCGGATGTCCGAGGGCGGTGGCCAGCCGTTCCATCGCCACGCACGCCGCGTGGACGTCGTCGGCGAGTGCGTCGATGTCGGTGGAGGTGGTGAGGGCTTCGACGAAGGCGGCCTGGTCGAGAGCGGCGGTCTGGTCGAGGAAGGCATTCCCCGCATCGACGAGGCTGCCGAGCGTGGTCACGAGAGCCGTGTGTTCGGGGCGTGTCTCGTCGGTGGGTTCGAGATTCTCGATCTCGTCCAGGGCAGTCGATCTCAGGCCGATGATCGCCGCCACCAGCAGGTGGGTGGGCGTCTTGCCCTGGGGGAGTGTGGCGACCGAGTCGTTGGTCATCTTGACGGTGATCGCCGCGACCTGATCGAGATACCCGGCCGTGGTCACCGGTGGCGTCGAGCCACATGCCGCAACCACCACGGCAACCGCCGCCGTCGCGAGTCGCGTCGCAACGTACTCACGCCTCATGGCTCGCCGCTCAGGAATTGCAGGCCTTGAAGTCGCCCAGCCCGAGATGGGCGGCCAGCGCCTCCCTGGTGTTCGGCCCGACCTTGCCGTCCACATTCAAGCTTCCGTAGCCTGCCTGGAACGCCGCCACCGCAGCTTCGGTCTTCGCGCCGTAGACCCCGTCCGCCGGTCCCGGGTCGTACCCGGCGAGTGCCAGCAGCTGCTGGAGATCTGCCACGTCGCCGCCGCGATATCCGGGGCGGATGACGCGGCCCTGGGGATCCAATACCGGCATCGCCGGCATGACGTCCGCCAGCGTCTTGATGTGGTTGCGGGTGACCGATCCGACCACGCCGTCGGGCTTGATGCCGCGTCCCTCCTGGAACGCGCGGATCGCCCCGACGGTCAAAGATCCGAGAACGCCGTCCGCCGGTCCGGTGTCGTAGCCGAGGGCGGTGAAGAAGCGCTGCAGCTGCCGCACGGCGTCGCCCTTGGAGCCCAGCTTGAGGAGGTCGGAGCCGTTCAAGAGCGCGTTGAGGGTGCCCGCGCTGGGAGCCTGGCATACCGCGGAGGGCGCCTTGCCCTCGGCGACGCGGAGGGAGTTGTAGGCGTCGACGGCGATGCCTTCGCTGTCATACAGCTCGAAATGGACGTGGGGAGCGGTGCCCTCTGCGTTGCCGCTGTCGCCGACGTATCCGATCACCTGTCCCGCGCTGACCCGGCTGCCGATCCCGATGTCGGGGGCGATGCCCCACCCCTGGCCGTCGTCGGTGCCCGGGGTGTCGTTGTTGAGGTGGATGTACACCGACTCCCAGCCGTCGGAGTGGGTGATGTGGAGGGTGCAGCACCTGCCGTAACTGTCGACCCAGGACTGATTCCCTGATCCGTTCACCATCGTGACGACGCCATCGTGGGCGGCGACGACCGGGGTCATCTTGGCCGCCATGATGTCGGTGGCGTGATGGATGCCGGTGCCCCGGGCCGCGAAGAAGCTGTCCGAGTAGTTGTTCTTGCCGATGACGGGGAATGCCAGGTCGTAGTCGACCATGTCGCCGTAGTCGTGGATGGTCCCGTTGTGGGGCGTCTCGTGGCTGGCGAACGCCGCCGGAGCGGCACTCGAGATGACGACCGCGATGACCGCGGTGGCGATGCCGCTGCGTCTCAAGAGGTTCGTGATCATGTCGCTCCCGTCTTCGGCCGGTTTCGACGCCTACCTGAGCCTTGCCCCAGATGGCCCACGCGGATTCGCGACGATAGAGCCAGATCGCGAAAACCAAGAATCCGGTTACACCCTGTTCTCGGAAATCCTGCCACAGGTGATCCTTTATGCGAGTCGGGGCTGAGGGTTCGCTCAGCGAATGCGGACGCGATCGAGGCGCACCTGGTAGTCGGGGGGACCGAGCAGCACCGGTGTACCCGTCGGCCCGATGTGGGCAGGGATGAGCCGGCCACGGATGGTGCCGTCCGGTGACACGATCACCTCGCCGACCGAACTGACGTTGCGAATCGGCTCGAACGGGGTGAACACGAAGCTGCCCAGCCCGTAGAAGATCGGGCGGTCGTGGTAGGTCTCCACGGGGAGCACGCGGTGATGGTGGTGGGCGAACACCACATCGGCCCCGGCGTCGATGAGGGCATGGGCTCGCCCCACCTCGTCGGGGAACGGCTGCAGCGTCATGTTGTAGACGCCCTGGTGGAGCATCACGATCACGATGTCCGCGTGTGGGCGGGCCGCCTCCACGGCGGCGGTCATGTTGGCGATGGTCGCAGGGGCGATCCCGGGTCGATCGGCGGTGGCGAACCATCGGCTGCGCAGGTTGGCGTAGTCGTCCGCGGAGTACGGCCAGTCGTAGGCGATGCCGCTCACCGCCGAGAAGCCGAGCACCGCCACCCGCCATCCGTCCAGGTCGAAGAAGACCGCCTGGTCGGCTGCGTCGAGGTCGGCGCCGGCCCCGACCGGGGTGAGCCCGACCTCGGACAGGTTGGTGATTCCGTCGAGGAGCCCTTCATAGCCGAAGTCGGCCGAATGGTTGTTGCCGAGGGAGGCGACGTCGACACCGGCGGCGCGCATCGACGCCAGCGACGTGAGAGGGCACCGGAACGAGAACGGCTTGTCGGAGAATGCCGTGCCAACCGTCGACGGGTCGCACTCGAGGTTCATCAACGTGAGGTCGTCTCGCAGGAAGATCCCTTCGAGGCCGGCCCATGCGCTCGCGTAGTCGCCGGCGCGGAATGCCGGGACGAACTCGGGGCTCGTCAAGACGTCTCCGGTGGCGTGGATCACCAGACGCCCGTTCGACGACGACTCGTCGTGCGGCGGGGCGGTCAGCGGTGCTGCACTCGCCGGGAGGGATACGGCGGTGAGCGCGGCGACCACGAGGGCGATTCGGCGGATGCGCATGATGGGCGGTCCGGTCAATCTACCGGCCCGGTCCGGCCGATCTGGTGTGGGACCCGGGGCCGGGTAGCCTGTCGCACCATGCCCGGCCTTCTCTCTTTCCATGCCCACCCCGACGACGAGTCCATCTCGATGGGCGGAACCCTTGCCGAGTATGCCGCCGCCGGGAGGCAGGTGACGGTGGTGACCGCGACCCGTGGTGAAGAGGGCGAGATCCACAATCGCCCCGACGCCGACGAGATCCGCCATCGTCTCGGCGAGGTCAGGGAGGCGGAGGAGCGGGCGGCGTGCGCCGCCCTCGGGGTCGGCGACGTCGTGTTCCTCGGCTATCGGGACTCGGGGATGATGGGCACCGAGGCGAACGATCATCCGCTCTCGTTCTGGAATGCGCACTTCATGGAGGCGACCGAACGCCTGGTGCACGTGATTCGAGACAAGCGGCCCGACGTGATGACCGCCTACGACCCCTACGGCGGGTACGGGCATCCCGATCACATTCAAACGCACCGGATCGGCACCGCGGCCTTCTTCGGCGCTCCCGACATCGGCCGCTTTCCCCTCGCCGACGGCGAGCAGCCATGGCAGCCGGCCCGGCTCTACTGGACCACCTGGTCGCGGGATCGGATGCGGCGGGTGCGGCGACGGCTCGCCCAGGACCTCGGAGCGGCCGAGCGCGGCGACGAGCCGGAGCCCAGTTCGGGCACTCTCGCCGAGCACATCACCACGAGGAGAGACGTGGTTGCCTGGGCGAAGCAGAAGCATGCCGCCCTCCTCGAACACGTGACACAGTTCGCCGCCGAGTCGTGGGTCAGAACCATGCCCGAGGAGATGCTGGAGAGTTTTCTGGGCGAAGAGGTGCTCGTACGGGTCTTCACCACCATCGAGGCCGATCCCGCCGATCCGGATCTGTTCAGCGGGCTTTGAGCCGGGCGCCGGCGTCAGGTGCAGGCAGGCAGGGACGCCCGGTGGGTGGCATCGGTGTCGGCTAGCGTGCCTGCGAGGTGACCATCCCGAGCGCGCCGATCTCCCTACGCAAGACCGCCGTGATGCTCGGGTCTCTCGCCCTGGTGACCGCCTCGCTGACCGCGCTGTTCCTCGGCATGCGGGCGGTCATGGACATCGGCGGGGCGTGTGCCTCCGGGGGTCCCTACGTCCCGGTACGGCCCTGCCCGTCGGGCGTGCCGCTCGTCATGGTCGGTGGAATCTGGATCGGGATGATCATGGCGGCCGTCTACGCCTCCACGAACGCCGGCACCGGCATCCCCTCGTTCGCCGGCCTGTTCTGGCCGGGTCTGTTCATGTCCCTCGGCTGGAACTTCCTCGACTACGCCTTCGATCCGCCGGGTGGAGGCGGGATCGTGTGGGGCTGGTTGATCCCCGGCGCCATCTTCATGGCGATGGGCGGCATCCCGCTCGCATGGGTGCTCCGGTCGCTGGGCAAACCCGGGGGCGGGGACGTGCGGTCACTGCTCGCCCCACCCGGCGGCCGGGTGGTGGCGCGGATGGTGCGTGGCGTGCGGGCCGGGGCGGCGGCCAGTCCCGGGGGCGGGGTCGTCGAGGAGCTGGAGCGCCTCGACGCTCTGCGTCGGTCGGGAGCCGTCGACGATGAGGAATACCGGCTCGCCAAGCGCCGCCTTCTGGGCGGAGGAGGCTGACGGATGAAGCGGTCTTCGTGGGTGATGCTGCAGCTGGCCGTCGTGGCGGTGGGCATCTGGTTCGGCGTGTGGGTCTTCCGCGCCGTGACGATGTAGCCGAGAGCCTCCACCCACAGGCGCGTACGATCATGGTGTGCATACCGAGGCGCGGGAGCGTTGGCGAGCCGCCCTGGAAGCGTGGGCGATTCCGCAGCGACTTCTCGATGCAGTCGCCGACTCACCGTACGAGTGGCCGGCGGCACTCTACGAGCGAACCCGTCGGGCGGAGGCCGGGATCGATTCGCCCACCGTCGAGATGGTCGACGATCTGATCGGGCCGGGGGGCAGTGTCCTCGACGTCGGTGCCGGCGCCGGCCGTCTCTCGATCCCTCTCGCCCGCCGCGGTCACCGGGTGACCGCGGTCGAGCGCGATGAGGGCATGGCGAGGGTTTTGAGCGATCAGGCGACCGAGGCGCGGGTCGACATCACCCGGGTGATCGGTTCGTGGCCCCAGGTCGCCGGCAACGCCGGCCATCACGACGTGGTGACCAGCGCTCACGTGGTGTACGACGTCGCCTCCATCGGCTCGTTCGTCGAAGCCATGCACCGCGCTGCTCGCCGCGCAGTGGCCGTGGAGATGACACCCCGCCACCCGTGGGCGGGTCTGTCCCGGTATTTCTTGTCGCTCCACGGGCTCGAGCGCCCGAGCCATCCGACCGTCGACGACTTTGCTGCGGTCGTCGAGGAGGTCGTGGGGGTGACACCGAATCGGCGCCCGTGGACGGCTCCGCCGGGGTTGAGGTTCGCCGACCTGGGGGAGCTGTTGGCGTTCTATCGACGACGCCTGCTCGTGCCTCCCGAGCGGTCGATCGAGGCCGCAGGCCTCATCGAGCCCGACGTGGAGCGTACGGACGACGGCTGGCTCGTGCTCGGGCCGGTGGAGCGTCAGGTGGTGACGGTGTGGTGGTCCACCCGGTGAGGGCGGCTACGAGCGTCCGCCAATAGGCGGGCGCTCTTGTGCAATGCTGATGGCTCTTCGGCCGGAGGCCTCATCGCGGTGCGGTTGGGGTCCCCAGCCCCAACCGCCGAGTTCGCGCCTATCGGCGCGCCCTCTGAGCCGATGGCTCTTCGGCCGGGGGCCTCATCGCGGTGCGGTTGGGGTCCCCAGCCCCAACCGCGGAGTCCGCGCCTATCGGCGCGCCCTCTGAGCTGATGGCTCTTCGGCCGGAGGCCTCATCGCGGTGCGGTTGGGGTCCCCAGCCCCAACCGCCGAGTCCGCGCCTATCGGCGCGCCCTCTTACCATCGAAGGGATGAACTGGCCCCGAACGCTGCTCAGGGTGCTGGGCGACCGTCTCCCCAAGCTCGACGGTGCCAGCAGCATCCCCGGGCCGACGGCGTCGATCACGATTCGCCGTGACCGCTTCGG
>DATECY010000154.1:0-3323 GCA_035286665.1 Acidimicrobiia bacterium | reverse complement strand
GCAGTTGCCACGAACGCCGGACAGATGAAGTCGGGCGCCCCGGCCCGCGGCGAGCGCACCGCCAAGTACAACCAGTTGCTCCGCATCGAGGAGCAGCTCGGGGATTCCGCCCGGTTTGCCGGGTGGGACGCGCTGGGTGGGAGGCCGCGATGAGCGACGATCGACACGGTTTTGGCCTGGGTCGCTTTCTCGTCTTGGCCGTGGTCGTGTTCGTCATCGTCGCCGCTTCGGGGGTCTTCCCGTTTCGCCAGATCATCGCTCAGAACCGGTCGGTCGATCTCGCCGAGCAGCAACGCGATGCCCTCGTCGAGGAGAACCTGCGCCTTGAGCAACAGCTGGCGGCATTGCAGTCTCCCCAGGAGGTCGAGCGTCTCGCCCGTGAGCAGTTCGGATTGGTGAGACCGGGGGAGATCGCCTACGTCGCCGTCGTGCCCGAAGGTACCGCCGCGCTCGACCGGACGGCCGCACCGGACGGGTTCACGAAGGACACGCCCTGGTGGAGGTCGTTCTGGGACTTCATCACCGGCAGCGACCTTGTCACGGATGGGTGATCGCGAGGTCGTCGAAGTCCAGATCGGACGGTCGCTGCGTTCCGACGCCGACGTCGTGGTGCGATGTCATCTCGACATGCCGGTCGTCACCCGGGTCCCACCGCTCCTCGACGACGGCACACCGTTTCCGACCCTCTACTGGCTGGTGTGCCCCCTCGCGGTGAAGCGCGTCGGCAGAGTGGAGTCCGCGGCGGGGGTGGCGTCGATGGATCGCAAGGCGATGCGCGATCCCGTGTTTGGGGCGGCCCTGGAGACGGCCCATGCCGAGTACGCCGCCGAACGGGATGCCTCCCTCCCGCCGGGGGCGGAGCTCGCCCCCACGGGCGGTGTCGGCGGTACCCGGGTGGGGGTGAAGTGCCTGCACGCCCACTACGCACATCACGCCGTCGGCCGATCCAACCCGGTCGGTGCGGCGACCGCGCCCTGGGTCGAGCCGCTCGACTGTTCACAGCCCTGTGTGCTGGGGGACGGCGAGACCGCCCGCTCGAACCCCGAGTGGAGCGCACCCAGATGAGGGTCGGCGCGATCGACATCGGCACGAACACCGTCCGCCTGCTCGTCGCCGACGTCGCGGATGGTGCCATTGCCGTTGTCGAGAGGCGTGCCGAGGTGGTGGCTCTCGGGGAGGGAGTCGACCGCTGGGGACGGCTGGCCGACGAGGCGATCGCTCGGACGGTGGCTCGGCTCGCCGAGTACCGGGCGATCACCGCCGCGCACGGCGTGGAACGTCTCCGCGTCGTGGCGACCTCGGCCAGCCGTGATGCGGACAATTCCGAAGACTTCCTCGACCAGGCCGAGCGTGTGCTCGGTGTCCGACCGGAGGTGATCGGCGGCGACGAGGAGGCGGCGCTTTCTTTTCGGGGGGCGACGTCGGGGCTTCCCGGCCCCGGACCCACGCTGGTGATCGACCCGGGCGGCGGCAGCACCGAGTTCGTCGTCGGCGACATCGAACCGGTCGCGTTCACGAGTGTCGACATCGGCTCGGTTCGGCTCACCGAACGATTGTTCCCCGATCACCCCGCCAGCGACGAACAGGTTGCTGCCGCCGCGGCTGTCGTCGCGGCGATGTTCGCCTCGGTGGCGATACCGCTTGCACCGGTGCGGGCGATCGGTGTGGGAGGCACCTTCACGAGTCTGGCGGCGGTTCACCTGGGACTCACCGCCTACGACCCGACCCTGGTGCACGGATCGATCCTCACCGTGGACGACCTCGACGAACTGGTGACCACCCTCACCCGTCTCACCGTGGATGAGACACAGGCGATCCCGTCCTTGGAGCCGGGGCGGGCACCCGTTCTTCTCGGTGGGGCGGTGGTGGCGAGGGAGGCTGCTCGGCGCTCCGGATTGGAGGAGATCATCGTGTCGGAGACGGACCTCCTCGACGGAATCGCCATGCAGCTGGGAGTCGAGGGGTAGAGGTCCGGAGTCGACCGTCGACGGAGGACCCGTGGTCTTCACCCCCGGTACCTGACCACTGGTTTCGGATGTCCGGTTGCCTTCCCATACACCGTCATGTGTACAGAGGTGTATCGTGGCTCCATGTCCCGTACCAACATCGACATCGACGACGAACTGATCGACCGGGTGATGCGCCGCTACCGGGTGACCACGAAACGGGAGGCGGTCGACCTGGCCCTCCGCCGCGCCGCCGGCAACCCGATGACCCGGGAGGAGTTCCTCGAACTCCACGGAATCGGCTGGGAGGGAAACCTGGATGAGATCCGTCGCGACCGCACGAAAGACTGGTCGTGGTCCTCCTAGACAGTTCGGCGTGGGTCGAGTATCTCCGGCGAACAGGCTCGCCGGTCGACGTCAGGGTCACCGAGATGGTTGGGATCGAGCCGTACGCCATGACCGATGTGATCTTCGCCGAGCTGATGATTGGGGCGGTCAGCGAACACGACGTCTACCGGATTCGTCGCCTTGCCGACTCGGGCCAGTTCTTCGCCATCCGTCCGCTGTTCGACTACGAGACGGCGGTGGACGTCTACCGGACATGCCGGCGAGGCGGGGTCACCCCGCGCAGCCTCGCCGATTGCCTGGTGGCGGCGGTGGCGATCAACAACGACCTCGAGGTGCTGTCCGCCGACCGGGACTTCGCGGCGATTGCAGAGCACGTCCCGCTCCGCCTCGCCGCGGTCTGACCGAAGCCTGCAAACCGTCTCACCTTCCCAGGGCGATTGCTCGGGTCCCGGTGCCGATCGTCACCCGACACACCTCGGGGTCACCGGCTGCGATGGCGACGGTCGTCATGTCGCGCCCGATTCGCCAAGTCAGCGCCGCGAGGTCGCCGCACACCACCACGTGTTCGATTCCGCTCACCGGTTGGCGGTGGTCGGCCGCCGATCGGCCGGGATGGAGGGCAATGTCGTCCCATTGAATGAAGAAGGGGAGGCCGCGGCCGAACATCTCGTCGGCGCCCACCAGGCGCCACGAGAGCACGACGCCGTCGGGGCGCGCCCGGCTCATCGCCATCGGGGTGAGTCCGAGCCGCGCAGCCTCCGCGTCGGCGTCATCGGTGCGCAGACACAGGCCGACGGGGACCAGGGCGGCGGTGCGTCGGGACAGCACCCATCGCCCCATGGCGCTGCCCGCCGCCTCCGCTTCGTCGGCCACCGCCATGAGCTCCAGGTACGAGTCGCCGAGCGGGACGATCCGGTTGGCGGTCCCGTGGCCGGCATGGTGTCCGCCGGGAATCGATGCCAGGCCGTGCTCCTGCCACAAGAGCGTCGAGGCGTCGTCGAGGTCGTCGACCACGAAGATCACGTGGTC
>DATECY010000153.1:0-6757 GCA_035286665.1 Acidimicrobiia bacterium | reverse complement strand
CGCGCCAGGAACTCGAGGCGGTCGATCCGTGCCTGGGGATGTCGCATGTCGTGCTCGGCGTCGTAGAACATGAGCGAGCTGGGTTCCGAGGCTGCGCCGGCGAACTCCCGGGCCGTCATGCGGGCGATGTAGAAGTCGTTGCGGGCGAACTGGAACAACAATTCGGCGGGGGCGGCGTTGCGGACATGGGTGATCGGATCGACCGGCGCCATCTCGCGCAGGTAGTCGCTGCGGTCCTCGTCGATCTCCCAGAAGGGGAGGAACCAGTCGCCCCAGCGGGGGGTCCCGGCGATGAGGGCGTAGGCGGCCGGTCGGCGGTCCTCAGATGCCAGAAGCGCGGCGTACATCGCCCCGAAGTCGTGGGCGACGACCGCGATCCGTGCCGGGTCGACCTCGGCGCGTCCGGCGAGCAGGTCGAGGCCGCGCCGCTGCCGGGCGAGGTGCACCCGGATGCGTTCGGCATCGGCGGACGAGCCGGTGGGGTCGCCATCCCAGGGGAAGGCGCCCTGGGGGAGCAACGACACGACGCCCAGGTCGGCGAGCGTCAAAGCCTCGTCGAGGAACTGGGTGCGATTGCCGTCGAGAGCCTCCGGGTCGAACCAATGGAGGAACAGGACCGCGGCGCCACCGCCACCGTCCCGCGGCTCTACGAGGTAGGACTCGACCTCGCCCATCGTGGGATCGCCATACACCAGATCGGTGACGGTGGCGTGATCCCGCTGATCGCGGGACCGTTCGACGATGGAGGGCAGTGGAGGGGTGTCGGCCACGAAGAGCCCCTTGTCGGTGTGTTCGACCGCATGATGGTCCCGTTGGGGGGCTTTGGCGCCGCCGCTTGAGGGCCGAGATGCGCGTCACGGAGTGAGCGAACCGCTCAGGCGGAGCCGGCTCGGTGCCGAAACTCAACGGATGAAGTGCACCAGGTGTGGTTCAGACGCCGTCGTGAAGCGGGACGATTCCTTCTTCTGCGGCAGTTGCGCCATCACGCTCGACTGGCAGGAATTGATCATGCTCGTGCAGGACGCCCGGGTAGAGACCCCGGTGGCCGGCAGGGGCGAGCCGCGCACCCTCTAACCCTGGGGCGTAGGATCGACGAACCGAATGGCATCACCGGCGTCGATGAGCGCGGTACCTGCATCGATCCCCACGAGGATGCGGGCGAATGCCGCCGCGACCTCGTCCCACGCCGCCTGCGTCCCAGCGACATAGGGGACCGGTTGGCCGGTCTTTGCGGACTCGAGAACGACGAGTTCGATGTTGGTGGCGGCCCCCGCCCATACCGGGGCCATGCTCGACGCGTCGGCGATCGCTCGTGACCCGTCCTGGTCGCCGAGGTACCGCTCGGCGAAGCGGACCGCCTCTGCCTTGACCGGACCCTGGCCGTTGACGAACGCGGCGGTGACCCGTACCGGGGAAATCGCCGGGGCACCGCCGATCGTGGGGAGAGCCTCGACCGCCTCGCCGGCGAGCACTCCGATCGCTTCCGGACCGGCCCAGATGATGCCCGCCTCACCCGCTTCGAACCGCGCCAGTGCATCGGCCCGATCGGTTGCGGTCCCCACGGCACCGGCTGCCACGAGATCCTGCAGGATCGTGGCAGCGGCGATCGCCTCGGGAGAGTCGACGGAGGTGTCGGTCACGTCGTAACCGTTGTCCGGGTTCGGGCCGAACAGGTACCCGCCGAGGCTGGTGAGGAACGGGTAGGTGACGTCGAGGTCGCCGTCGCCGGGCAGCAGGAGACACCCCTGGCACACGAGTGCATCGGCCGAGGTCGGCCGGGTTGGTGATATGGCAGGGTTGCGCACCTGGACCAGCGCATCGACCGCGAGGGGTACCGCCAGGGCGAAGCCTCGCAGCGACACCGCATCGATGATTCCCTGCGGGAGGTCCTCCCCGAGCGTCACCGGCTCCGTCAGGCCGGCGACGGCGAGTTCCTGGAGCCAGGTGTGAGGGCCGACGAAGAGGTCCGGTTCCTCCTCTGATCCGTCGAGCAGCGCCGTCAGGATGTCGGCCTCCGCCTTGGCGACGACGGTGACGGTGATCCCGGTGTCGGCGCCGAACAGGATTCCCCGGGAGCGCACCGCGTCGGCGACGGCGGGGTCGGCCCAGACCGTGAGGCTCCCGGTCATGGCGGGGGGTTCGATCACCGCCGTCGTCGGCGTGGTGGGGGGGATGGTCGGGTCGACGACGACTGTGGTGGTCGTCGTGGTGGTCGTCGAAGCCGCGCCGCTGCCGCACGCGGCGATCAGCACCGATGCGACGGCGAGGAGCGCGATTCGACGGTGGAGCAGGGTGTTCACGAGCCGTGACACGATACCCCGCCACCAGCCGTGGTGGAACGATCCGACCCGTTCAACCGCGACGAAACTCCAGCCGTTCGAGGCGGGTGTCGGCGACAAGCGGGCACCGCTCCGGTCCCGGGCATCGCATGCTGCACGAAGTGGTACTCGGGCATCCCGAGGCAGGCCTGCTCCGGGCAGCACCGATCATCCCCGCCGCGCGCAGGGTTGCCAGCATCGCGACCACGTCCTCGTGGGGCACTCCCAGGCGGGAGGCGAGGTCCGCCGAGGTGGTCGATCCATCCGGTCGGCGGATCTCGGCGAGGAGGTCGGTCAGCGTCATCCCAATCCGATCAGCCTGCCGCCCTGATACGTTGCCAGGGCGCCGACCCAAGCGATGACGAGTTGGCCGCCCACGCTCAGCCACATGATCCGGGTTCCGAATTCGTGTCGGATCGCCGCGGCGGTCGCCGCGCAGGGCGTGTAGAGCAGCACGAACACCATGAACGCCAGCGAGGCGAGGGCGCCGTGGCCGCCGCTGCCGTCTTCGAAGGACTGGCGGATCGCGGTGTCGAGCGCGGTCGGGTTGTCATCGTCGAAGTCGGGCACCCCGATGATGAAAGCGGACGGCGCCGCCCGAACCGTGGCCGCCATCGCCCGTATGAAGCCGACACCGATCGTGTCGAAGTCGGAGGGCGCACCCTTCGTGGTGTCCACCGCGCCGCCTTCGGCCCCGTAGAGCTGTGCGGTAGTGGCGACCACCACCTCTTTGGCCAGTAGCCCACTCAGCAACGCCCCCGCCTGCTCCCACTCGCCGAGTCCCAGCGGCCGCAACGCCGGAGAGACAACCCGGCTGAGCTTCCCGAAGGCGCTGTCGGGCACGTCGGTGTCTGCGAACCGCCCGCCTCCCACCGGGATCGCCAGCAGCAGCCAGACGCCCACGCTGACGCCGAGTATCACCGTGCCGGCGCGGCGGACGAATGACCAGGTCCGCTGGCTCGTCGATTCCCAGACGACCCGGGAACTGGGGATGCGGAAGTCGGGCAGGACCATCACGAACGGAACCCGTTCCGTCTCGCGTAATGCCGTCCTCCCCGCCACCAGCGCCACCAGGATCGCCACGCCCACCCCCAGCCCGTACAGGGAGAACACCACCAGCGCTGCCTGCCCGGCGAAGAAGACGCCGGCGAGGAGGACGTACACCGGCAGGCGGGCTCCACACGACATGAAGGGAATGGTCAACCCGGTGAGCAGCCGATCCCTGGGGGTGTCGAGCGTGCGGGTGGCATACACGGCAGGCACGTTGCACCCGAAGCCGATCACCATGGGGACGAAGGCTCTTCCGGGGAGACCCACCGCCCGCATGAGCCGGTCCATGACTGCAGCGGCCCGGGCCAGGTACCCGGAGTCCTCGAGCATTCCCAGCATGATGTAGAGGCCCCCGAGCACGGGTACGAAGACGAGGACGCCGCCGACCCCGGCCAGTATCCCGTCGACCACCAGGCTCTCCACCCACCCTCCGTCGAGGCCGGCCAAGCCCAGCAACCCGATCGCCCACCGACTCAGGGGACCTCGTACCACCGCGTCGATCCAGTCGACGAGCGGGGCGGTGACGTCGGTGGCGAAACGCAACACCACCCACATGACGGCCAGGAACACGGCGAGCCCGCCAAGCCGGTGGGTGAGGACGCGGTCGACGCGGTCACGCCATCGCGACCGCGGTTCGGCCGAGGTGGCGGAAACCGCTACCAGGGAGCGGATCCAGGCAAACCGACGCTCGGCAATCGCCAACTCGGGCCCGGTCCCGTCGGCGGCGGCTGCGGTCCGTGAGGCCGCGACCGCCGACATCAGCCGGCTCCCTCCACTGGTGCCGGCCATCCTGCGTGCCAGCCCGTCGTCGCCGGCGAGCAGCTGCAGTGCCATCCATCGCGGCGGAGCCAGCGAGGCCGGCCCCGGATGGGCGGCGATCGCCCTCTCCAGTGTGTCGATCTGCTGCTCGAGGATCGGTCCGTAGTCGATGGCCAGCGGCGGGGGCGCCGGGCCACCGACCGCGGCGGCGATGGCGCGGCGGACCTGGTGGAGACCGGTTCCGCGGCGGGCCATGGTGGGGATCACGTCCGCGGCGAACGCCCCGGCAAGCTGGCTCAGCAGGATCCGGATGCCGCGCCGTTCGGCGACATCGGCCATGTTGAGGACGATCACCTGGCGGAGCCCGGCTTCGCCGATCTGGGCGGCGAGGTGGAGGCTCCCTTCGAGGTTGGACGCATCGACGACCGTGACCACCACTGCGGGGCGCTCGTCGAGCAGGAATCGGACTGCGATCTCCTCGTCGGCCGACACCGCCACCAGCCCGTAGGTGCCGGGCAGGTCGACGGCGGTGAAGGCGGTCCCCTCGACCTCGAATCGCCCTTCGAAGCGTTCGACGGTGTGCCCGGGCCAGTTGCCGACGAGCCTGCGCTCGCCGGCGAGGTGGTTGAAGAGGGTGGTCTTTCCCGAGTTGGGGCAACCGGCGACGGCGACCACGGCGTGGGTGGGGTCCGCTGCCGGGGGAGTGGGGGCATCGTGGCAGGAGGCGGTGCTTCGACGGCCCTTCACCCGATGTCCTCCACGAGGATCGATCGAGCGGTGTGATGATCGAGCGCCAGCAGGGCGCCGCCGATCGAGACCAGGACCGGCTGGCGAGCACGCACGACCGTGACGATCGAGCCGGGAACCATCCCGAGGACGGCGAGACGACGGATGATGCGGCCAGTCCCGTGAATGCCGACGACACGAACCGGGTGGGCAGGTCCGATCCGATCGAGGCTGCCCGCTCCGGCGACCGGCTGGCTCTTAGTGGTCATCGGCCTGCTCGATCCGACGGACCGCGATCGCCTGTGCCAGGCGGGTGGCCAGCGCCACCGGTCCGCCCGACTCGATGAGGATTCCCGACGTGGCGATCCCTGCGATCGAGACTCGTGCCCCGGGGACGATCCCCTGGTCGGCGAGGAACATCGCAGCCTGTCGCGGCGCGGCGACGGAGACGACTTCGACGATCTCTCCCGCTCCCGTCTCTGAGAGGAGGATCGGCGGCGCGACCGTTGTGGACGGGCGCCACGGCCCGGGTATGGGAAGACCGAGCGGATCGGCTTCGGGGTCGCCGAGGAACTCGGCGAGACGGTCGGCGGAATCGGGTGTCGTCACGTGCTCGAGGTGGCACGCCTGGTCGTCGGCGGCACGCGGGCTCAGCCCAAGGTGATCCGCCAGGAACGTGCCCCACAGTCGGCGGGTGCGGAGCACCCGGTTGGCGATCGCGTGCCCATCGCCGGTGAGCTCGACCCCGCGGTAGGGCTCGTAGGCGATGAGGCCACGGCGAGCCAGCTTGCGGACCATCTCGTTGGCGGACGCCACCGACACCGCCAGGGTGTCGGCGATCAGGGCGAGAGGCACCGGCCCGGAGCGCCCCTCCTCGGTGGCCCGGGCCACCGTGATGAGGTACATCTCCTCGCTCTCCGAGGTCGTGCTCGGTTCGGGTCGGCCTGTGACTCCAGCGGTCCGATGTTCAGGCATACCGGAACATCGTCACTCGCCGGGACGGCAGTATCCACGGGCGAAAGTCCCCGTCTTGTGGGATCTTCTCGAATCCACGAAGGCCAATCCCCGGCTCCCTGTGGATAACTTGATAGGGTGACTGCTCGCATCGGGAGGTCACGCGCGGTGGCGACGGAGACCGCCAGTTTCGGCGCAGGCAAGAGGGAGAGCCACGACGCGTCGGCGTTCTATCGCCGGCGCCTGCTCGACCATGCCCCCGATCCGGTGCTGGGAGACCCCCAGGACCCCCCGCCGGATCTCCTCGACACCCTCCATTGCCGGTCCTCGGAGACGATGGAGGCGATCCCCGACGATTGTGTGGCGCTCATGGTCACCTCGCCGCCGTACAACGTCGGCAAGGACTACGACGACGACCTGTCGCTCAACGACTACCTCGACCTGCTCCACCGGGTGATGAAAGAGACCTACCGGGTGATCGAACCGGGCGGCCGGGTGGCGGTGAACGTCGCCAACCTGGGGCGCAAGCCGTACCTGCCCCTCAACCACTTCGTCGCCGGGATGCTCGGGGACATCGGGTTCATGCTCCGCGGCGAGATCGTCTGGCAGAAGGCCGCGGGAGCGGGGGGATCGTGCGCATGGGGTTCGTGGCGTTCGGCCAGGAACCCGACGCTGCGCGACGTCCACGAATACGTCCTCGTCGCCTCCAAGGGTTCCTACAGCCGGACCCGTCTCGGTGAGAGCACGATCACCAAGGAGGAGTTCCTCGAGGCGACCACCTCGGTGTGGCACATCAAGCCGGCCTCGGCTCGCCGGGTCGGTCACCCTGCGCCGTTCCCGGTGGAGCTTCCACGGCGGCTCATCGAGTTGTACACGTTCACCGGCGACTTGGTGCTCGACCCGTTCATCGGCTCGGGCTCGACTGCCATCGCGGCGATCGAGACCGGCCG
>DATECY010000152.1:0-30389 GCA_035286665.1 Acidimicrobiia bacterium | reverse complement strand
TGGATCGCGATGACCCTCGTCGGGACGGTGCCGTACCTCGTGACCGGATCGCTGCATTCGTTCACCGATGCCCTGTTTGAGGCAAGCTCCGGCTTCAGCACCACCGGAGCCTCCGTCGTCGCCGACCCGGGGATGCTGAGCCATGCGGTCGTGTGGTGGAGGGCATTGAGCCAGTGGCTCGGCGGTCTCGGCGCCATCGTGATCGCGATCGCCGTGGTTCCCATGCTCGGGATCGGCGGGCTCGGTGTCATCGATGCCGAACCGGGTGCCCACGAGCGGAGAGCCCCCCGGGTGCGTGAGACCGCTCGGCGGCTGTTCCTCATCTACGCAGGGTTCACCGTGCTCGAAGCAGTCATCCTGGTCTTCAGCGACATGAGCCCCTTCGAGGCCATCGCCAACGCCTTCACGACGATGTCCACCGGCGGCTTCACGACGAGGGCGGGTTCGTTGGAGGCGTTCAACGCCTTCGCCCAATGGGTGACGGTGCTGTTCATGGTGATCGCAGGCACCTCGTTCGCGTTGCATCTCCGGGCCCTGCGAGATCCCGGCGGCTACCTGCGGCGTGTGGAGTTCCGGGTGTACGGCGCGATTCTCGGCATCGCCGCCGCCGTCCTCGTCGTCGGGCTGTGGTCCGATGGGGTCGGGCGGGCGATCAGGTTGGGAGCCTTCACGGCGGTGTCGCTGGTCACCACGACCGGGTTCACGGTCACCCACCCGACCGCGTGGTCCTCAGGCCTGCAGATCGCCATCGTCGGCCTCATGTTCCTCGGCGGGATGGCGGGCTCGGCATCGGGAGGCATCAAGACCTTTCGGCTCGCCGCGGTGACGAATGCGGCCCGTGTCGATCTGCGGCGCATGATCCACCCGCTTGCCGTGCTCCGGACCCGCCTCGGGGGCACCCCGATGGAGCCGGAGGTCGTCGGCGGGGCGCGGACGTTCATGCTGTTCTATCTGCTGGCGTTCCTCGCCGGGACACTCCTGCTCGGCATGATCGGCTCGGGCATGGCAGCCGGTGACGACCTGCTCACCTCGGCCTCCGCGGTGGCTTCCGCCCTCGGCAACGTCGGCCCGGGCCTCGGTGCCGTGGCCGCCCCCGGGGGCTACGCGTCCTTGCCCGAAGCGAGCCGATGGGTGCTGTCCGGCTTGATGATCGTGGGGAGACTGGAGATCTTCCCGATCGCCCTGTTGTTCACCCGGGGTCTCTGGCGGAGGTAGGAGCCATCGGGGCTCGCGTGGCCGCTCCTCTGGAGGGGTTCTCGAGCCGAGGATTGCGCGCCGCTTGGAGCAATGGGCAAGTCCCGCGGCTCGTGCCGTCGGCATTCCGTGCGGTTGTGCTGTCGCGTGGTGCGCGCCGCTTGGAGCCATGGGCAAGGGCCCGGTCATTGCCCATGGCTCATCGCTGAGCGCCTCCTGTGTTCCGCCAAGCCGGACCCGGCGCCCACGGTTCCTAGAGTGTCTTCTCTATGCGCGTCGTGGTCGCCGGTTGCGGTCGAGTTGGTCGCCAGGTCGCCTTGCTGCTTTCGCAGGCGGGTGAGGACGTCTCCGTCGTCGATCACCGCTCCGAGGCCGCCAACGAGCTCGGCAAGTCCTTCGACGGCACCTTCCACACCGGCCTGGTGTACGACGTCGACGTGCTCATCGAGGCGGGGATCCGCGACGCCGACGCCTTCCTCGCCGTCACCAACAGCGACAACGCCAACCTCATGGCCGTCCAGGTTGCCAAGGAGGTGTTCCAGGTGCCGAGGGCGATCGCCCGGCTCGACGATCCGTCGCGTGAGCAGTCGTACCGGGCACTCGACGTCTCGTTCGTGGCCGGTGCCCACCTCGTCGCCCAGGTGATGTTCGAGCGCATCCGCGAGCCCGACTTCGCCTTCCACGTGAGCTTCCCGAGCGGCGACATCCAGATCCTCGAGATGAAGGTCGGTGAGGGCGGCGCCGGGATCAGCGTGCGCGCCTTGGAACGGGAAGGGGGCGTGCGCGTCGCCGCGCTGCGCCGCGGCGCGAAGGTGATGATCGCCGATGGTGATCTCATCGTCGAGGCGGGCGACATCGTGGTCGCCGCGGTCCGCCAGGGTTCCGAGGCGGACATTCACCACCTGCTCGTCACCGACGAGGAGCAGCGATGAGGGTGCTGATCGTCGGCGGTGGAAAGGTGGGCAGCTACCTCGCCGCCCAGTTGGCCGATCTCGGGCACACGGTGACCCTGGCCGAGTCGGACGCCGGCCGGGCTCGCGCCCTGGCCGAGAACACCGGTGCACTCGTGATGGCCGGGGACGGCACCGCGATCGATGTGCTCCGGGCGGCCGACGTCGGACGCACCGACTGGCTGATCGCGGTCACCGGCCAGGACGAGACCAACCTGGTGGCCTGCGAGCTCGGTTCGACGCTTGGTGCCCGCCACACCCTCGCCCGCCTGAACGACCCGCGCAACCGCCCGACCTTCTCGGCGCTCGGGATCCAGGTGGTGGCGGTCACCGACCTCATCGGAGAGGTGATCGAACGCGAAGTGGTTGCCGTGCAACTGGAGCGCCTGACCCTTCTCGGCGGTGGCAACTTCAGCCTGATCGAGGTGGAGGTGCCCGACGACGTCGCAGATCGGGCCGTGCGTGACTTGCGCCTCCCGCAGGGGACGCTCCTCGTGACCATCATCAGCGAAGGTGAAGTGCTGGTGCCGAGGGGCGCCACGGTGGTTCATGCCAGGGACCGGGTCGCGGCGGTAACCACGCTCGACGCCGAAGCGAAAGTCCGCGACGCGCTCTGCGGGGTGAAACGGTGATCGGCCGTCGCCGCGGGATCGGTACCCGGTTGATGGGCGGGTTCCACGTGTTCGTCTCGGAGGCCCTCGTGGTCGTGGTCTCGATCGGCTTTGCACTCGCCATCGCCGCCATCGTGCTCGCCCTTCGCTGATGCTGCGCAAACCCACCGCAGCCGATGCTCGACTCATCGCCCATTTCCTCGGACGGACGTCCTACATCGTCGCCCTTGCCGCGGCGCTTCCCGCGGCGTGGGCCGGCGTCGCCCGTGAGTGGTCGCCGTTCGCCTCGTTCGTGCTCATGGTCGGCGTGTTCTGTGTGTTCGGGGCTCTCGGCACCTCGGTGCACCACGAGGAACAGCGACTCGACTGGTCCCACGGGATGGTCGTGGTCGCCCTCACCTGGCTGCTCGTGCCGGCGATCGGTTCGATCCCGCTGATTCTGTCCGGCCACTTCGGCGACCCCCTCGATGCCTTCTTCGACGCGATGAGCGGTCTCAGCACGACGGGGCTTTCGGTGCTGCAGGACCTCGACCACCTGGCCCCTTCACTCAACTTCTGGCGCCACCTGCTCCACTTCCTCGGCGGCCAGGGGATCATCCTTGCTGCGTTGTCGCTCTTCGCCGGTGGCGCCGGCATGACCCTGTTCTACGGCGAGGGCCGAGACGAGAAGATCTTTCCGTCGGTCACCTCGACCGCGCGATTCATCTGGGCGGTGAGCATCGTCCACCTCGTGTTCGGCGTCGCCCTGCTTGCCGGAGTCGGCGTGTTCTCGGTGGGATTGACTCCCCTGAGAGCCGTCTTCCACGGGCTGATGATCTTCATGGCCGGGTTCGACACGGGAGGGTTCTCGCCGCAGAGCACCAGCATCGGCTACTACCACTCGGCGGCGTTCGAGGCGGCGACCGCGGTGATGATGGTGGCCGGTGCCATCAGCTTCGGTCTGCACTTCGCCCTGTGGCGCCGGCAACGCTCCCGGGTGTTCCGCGACCTGGAGACGAGGACCATCCTCGGCAGCT
This sequence comes from Acidimicrobiia bacterium, assembly GCA_035286665.1. GTDB lineage: Bacteria > Actinomycetota > Acidimicrobiia > Spongiisociales > UBA11373 > RBG-16-68-21. The sequence goes on along the minus strand of DATECY010000152.1, from coordinate 26,618 downwards.
TCGGTGTGACCCTCACCCTGACGATCATCGGGCTGACGACGCTGGGCATCTACTCGGGCGTGTTCGGCCTCGCCCGACAATCGCTATTCCACGTGTTGTCGGCGCACTCGGGCACCGGTTTCTCGACGGTCCCCTCGAGCGAGTTGGCCGGGTGGGGAGGCCTCGCATTCGGCGGCATCGCCATCGCCATGGCCCTTGGCGGGATGGCCTCATCCACGGCGGGCGGTGTGAAGGCACTGCGGGTCGGCATCACCCTCAAGGCGATGCGCGATCAGGTCCGCCAAGTGCTCTTGCCCGAACGCGCCCTCGTCCGCCAGAGCTATTTCCAGGCCGGCAAGCGCCGCCTCACCCCGGAGCTTGCCCAGGCGGTGATGGTGGTGTCGCTCTTGTTCGTGGCGATGTATCTGATAGGGGCCGGTGTCGGCATGGCGTACGGGAACTCGCTCCAGGCGTCACTCTTCGAGTCGGTGAGCGCCGGAGCGAACGTCGGGCTGTCGGTGGGGGTCACCTCGCCGTCGATGCCCGCGCTCCTGGAGGTCACCTACGCCGCCGAGATGTGGCTCGGCCGTCTCGAGTTCGTCGCGGTGTTCGCCCTGTTCGGGTTCCTGGTGGCGGCGGTGCGCGGGAAGTGAGGGTGTTCGCCGCCGCCGCGCTCCTCGGGGTGTTCCTCGGAGCCGCGCCCGCAGGTGCCACCGAGATCGGCGTGACCGAGCTGTTGGCCGATCCGGCCGCATTCGACGGCACGCAGATCACGCTGACCGGTGAGCTGATCGGCGATTTCCAGCGGCGAGGCGACGCCGTGTGGACACAGCTGAACGACGATCCCTACGTCACCGCTCCTCTTCACGACGGAGGGTCTCTGGCGGGCACCAACGTCGGCGTCGGGGTCCGATTCCCCGCCGGCCCCTTCGACGCCGCCGAGTTGGTCGCGCCGGGCGGCTACCGGGTCCGCGGACCGGTGGTTCGCGCCACCGGCACCTGGATGTTCCACGACGAGGAGCGGGGCGGGGAGTCGTACCTGTCGGTGGAGTCCTTCGAGGTCGTCGAGCGGGAACGCCCGATTCACGAGGGCGGTAACTGGCCGGTCCTCCTGATCGGCATGGCCCTGGTCGTGGCGGGCCTGGTGCCCGTCGTGGCGAGGCGCCCAAGACCAGCAAGCGGCAAGTAGCAATTAGCAATTAGCAATTTGGGGGGTGCGCACGCGAGCCTTGCGCATGGCGAATCGCGACCCGGCCGAGAGCGCCGGGGCCGGTTCCTATACTCCCGCCCGCCTGCCGTTCGAGGAGTTTCCGTGAGTACCGACTTCTGGTTGTACGTCGCCGTGGCCGCCGGGGCAACGGGCCTGTTGCTGGCGGCGTTCTACGCCTTCAAGGTGCTGGCGGCGCCCCAGGGCAACGACCGGATGATCGAGATCTCCGCCGCAATCCGGGAGGGCTCCATGGCCTTCCTCCGCCGAGAGTACGCCTGGGTGGCGGTGTTCGTGCTGGCGATGGCGGCGCTCATCTTCTCGCTCCTGGACTACGGACGCCCGTGGGGCGCGATCGCCTACGTCTCGGGCGCAGTGCTGTCTGGTCTGGCGGGTCTGATCGGCATGCACATTGCAACCGCGGCAAATGCCCGCACCGCCGAGGCCGCCAGGTTGGGGGGCGTTCGCAGGGCGCTTCCCCTCGCATTCCGCGGTGGCGCGGTGATGGGGTTCAGCGTCGCCGGCCTCGGCCTGCTCGGCCTCGGCCTCGGATACCTGGTGTTCGTGAAATGGATCGGGGTCGATCAGCCCTACCAGGTGCTGACCGCGATGGGACTCGGCGGATCCTCGATCGCCCTCTTCGCCAGAGTGGGCGGCGGCATCTACACCAAGGCCGCCGACGTCGGCGCCGACCTGGTGGGCAAAGTGGAGGCGGGAATCCCCGAGGATGACCCCCGCAACCCGGCGACCATCGCCGACAACGTGGGTGACAACGTCGGTGATGTCGCCGGCATGGGCGCCGACTTGTTCGAGTCGTACGTCGGATCGATCGTCGCTCCCATCGCCTTCGTTGCCTTCACATTCGTCGGCAAGGACTTCTTCGGCCCGGCCATCGTGTTCCCACTCGCCATCGCCGCGGTCGGCATGGGGGCGTCGATCATCGGTTCGTTCTTCGTCCGTCCCACCGGGAACAACCTGGCGGCAGCGCTGCATCGGGGGACGTATCTCGCTGCCGGGCTGACCGTGGTCGGATCACTGGGACTCGTGTATTCGATCTTCGGAGACAGCATCGACGTCCACAACAAGCTCGGCCTCTTCCTCGCCGTGCTCGTCGGGCTCGTGACCGGCCTCGCCATCGGGCAGCTCTCGGAGATGTTCACCAGCGACCACTGGCGCCCTGTCAAGAACATCGCTCGCCAATCCGAGACCGGTCCGGCCACGGTCGTGCTCGCCGGTATCGCCGACGGGATGAGGTCGGCTGCCTACTCGGTGATCGTCGTCGCCGGAGGAATCGCCGCCGCCTACTGGTCGGGGGACATGGCGCTGGGGCCCAAGGGTGGCATCTACGGGATCGCCATCGCCGCCATCGGGATGCTGTCGACGCTGGGCATCACCGTCTCGGTCGACGCCTACGGGCCGATCGCCGACAACGCCGGAGGCATCGCCGAGATGGCCCACCTGCCCAAGGAGGTTCGCGAGGCCACCGATGCGCTCGACTCGCTCGGGAACACCACCGCCGCGGTCGCCAAGGGGTTCGCCATCGGATCGGCAGCGGTCACCGCGCTGGCGCTGTTCTTCACCTTCAGCGAGGCCGTCCATCTGCCGGCCATCGACATCCTCCACGTGGAGACGACGGTCGGGTTGTTCCTCGGAGCGATGTTCCCGTTCCTGTTCGCATCGCTCACCATCAAGGCGGTGGGACGGGCCGCCAACGAGATGATCGAAGAGGTGCGCCGCCAGTTCCGGGAGATCGTCGGCCTACGCGAAGGGCATCCTGACGCCAAGGCGGATTACGCCCGCTGCGTCGACATCTCCACGAGGGGGGCGCTGCGCGAGATGGTCCTGCCGGGAGCGCTCGCCATCGTGCTCCCGCTGACGATCGGCTTCATCGACGTGGAGGCGCTGGGCGGGTTCCTCGCCGGGGCGCTCGTCACCGGGTTCTTGCTGGCGATCTTCATGGCGAACGCCGGCGGGGCATGGGACAACGCCAAGAAGTTCATCGAGGCCGGTGCCTACGGGGGCAAGGGCTCCGATGCCCACAAGGCAGCGGTCGTCGGCGACACCATCGGCGACCCGTTCAAGGACACCGCCGGTCCGGCGATGAACATCGTGATCAAGGTGATGACGATCGTCTCCCTGATCTTCGCCTCAGCGTTCATCTAGTTCTGAGTCTCGAGTTCTGAGTTGTGAGTAAGACAGAGCCCCTTCTCTTACTCATGACTCACCGCTCATAGCTCATAGCTCCGAAGGGTCCTCCGGCTCGGGACGGTTCATCCACTCCTGCTGGCGACGGATTCGCTCGCGCCGGGTCTGCTCGGCCCGTCGCTGGGTACGCCTCAGCAGCATCCACATGCCGGCGAGTGCCGCCAAGAACAGGACCCACACCACGGCATTGCCGGGGGAGTCGGGCAGGTTGACCTGGGCGGCGGCGAAGTGGCTCACAACCTTTAGCCTACGTGGGCTCCCAGTCGGAGGCTGTTCCTGATCGAGATCACCTTCCTTCGCCACGCCGAGACCACCGCCAATGCCGCCGGCATCTGGCAGGGCCATGGTGATGCCGCGCTGAGTGAGCGCGGTCGGGCTCAGGCGGCTGCCCTTGGTGGATGTCTCGCCCGGAGGGGGTTCGACGTCGTCGTCTCCTCCGACCTGGACCGGACGATGGAAACGGCCGGCCTTGCCGGGCTGGAGGTCACGCCGGATCCGCGATGGCGGGAGATCGACATCGGCCGATGGGAGGGGCTCACCCGCGCCGAGGTACATGCGCGCTATCCGGACGAATCCGCTCGCGCCGCGGCAGGCGAACCGGTGAGGCTGGGTGGAGGCGAGTCGTGGGTCGAGCTGCACGACCGGATCCGGACCGCCTTGGAGCAACTCATCGGCGAGGCATCCGACGGGTCGCGGGTCGCCGTCGTCACTCACGGAGGGGTGATCCACGCCGCGGTGGAGGCCGGGTTCGCGCGCGGAGGCCACGATCTCACCGATCTCACCAACGACGGGAGCCGCCGTCTGGGTCCTCTGCGCAACGCCTCCGTCACCGATGTCATCGCAACCGAGGGCGGGTTCCATCTCAAGGTGTTCAACGACGTCACCCACCTTGGTACCGACTCCGAGGACGAGGCGGCGATCGCCCTGATCAGACACGGAGAATCAGAAGCGAACCTGATGGGGCGGTGGCATGGCCGTACCGACGGTCCCCTCAGCGAGCGGGGGAGATCGCAGGCGGAGGCGCTCGGGGCGCGCCATCCGGCGGTGAGTCGGGTGTATACGTCGCCGCTGCGGCGGGCGCGTGCGACCGCCGAGGCGTTCGCCGCTCACCATCACCTTCCGGTGGGGATTCGTGACGACCTCATCGAGATCGACTTCGGTGCGTGGGAGGACTTGACCTTCACCGAGATCTCCCAGCGTCACCCTGAGGAGTGGTCGGCGGTGTTCGAGCACGGCCACGACCTGCCCAGGGGCGGGACGGGGGAGACGTTCGACGGGGCAGGCAAGCGCCTCGACGGCGCGATCGGTGACGTGTCGATGATGCACCCCGGCGAGAGGATCGCCCTGGTCAGCCACGGCGGCCTGATCTGGGCCGCGGCGGCACGCATCCTCGGGATCGGTTGGAGCGCGTGGCGATCGCTCTCGATCCCCGGCAACGCCACCGTCTCCAACGTCCGGGTCACCGACGGGTCGTCGGTGCTCGTCGACTACAACACGGGCACAGGTTGACGCCCCGGGACGGGCGTCGTCTGCCATCCTCGCGCCTGATGAGAGTCCTGCTCGTCACCAACGACTATCCGCCCAAGCCGGGTGGGATCCAGCAGTATCTCGCCGGTCTGGTCGGCTCGCTGCCCGCGGAGGTGCGGGTGCTCGCCCCCCGAGACGACGACGCCACGCCGGGCGTGAACCGGGATCGTCGTCGGTTCATGTGGCCGACGCGGAGGGTCCGCTGGTGGGTCCGCACCGAGGTCGAGGACTTCGATCCCGACATCGTGCTCTTTGGGGCGCCTTATCCGCTTGCCCAGATGGGTCCCGACCTCCGCAGGCAGACGGGCGTGCCGTACGGGGTCCTGTGCCACGGCGCCGAGATCACCCTTCCCGCCGCATTCCCCGTGACGCGCAGCATCGTGCGCTACCCGTTGCGCCGTGCCGACGTCGTCTTTGCGGTCTCTCGGTTCACCACTCACCGTGTAGAGCGGCTGGTGGGCCGGCCGGTACGGACCGTCGGTGCGGGTGTCGACCCGGCCTTCGCTCCCGGACTCAGGCCCGGCGGCGTCTCCGTGGTCGGCTGCGTCAGCCGTTTCGTCCCGCGCAAGGGCCAGCGGCGGGTGATCGAGGCGCTGGCCTCGCTGCGCATCGACGGGCTGGCGATCGAGGGTCTGTTCGTCGGCGCGGGTCGCGACGAGACGGCGCTTCGCCGGCTGGCGGATCGTCTCGGGGTGCCCTGCCGCTTCGAGGTGCGAGTGCCCTATCACCGGCTCCCCGGCCTGTATCGAGAGATGTCCGTGTTCGCCATGCCCTGTCGGTCTCGCTGGTTCGGACTCGAGGTCGAGGGACTCGGCGTCGTGTATCTCGAGGCGGCCGCGACCGGGCTTGCGGTGATCGCCGGCGATTCCGGCGGCGCCCCCGAGACCGTCCTCCCCGGGGTCACCGGCTTTGTCGTCGACAGAACCGATGCGCTCGTCGAGGCACTCCGAATCTTGATCGAGGACCCTGCACTGGCCACGACGATGGGTCGCCAAGGGCGGCGGAGGATCGTCGACGAATGGTCGTGGGAGTCGGTGTCGGACCGCTTCATGGAGGGCTTCACCGCAGCCGTTGCCGGGGTCGAACGCGGGGGAGGTGACGCCAGCAGTTCTTGACATGCCGGTGCTACAGCCGTAAACCGTGCCACGCCCACCCTTCCCCTGGAGACCATGCCGTTCAAACTCGTGATCGTCGAGTCGCCCGCCAAAGCCCGCACCATCGGCGGATTTCTCGGCAATGGCTATGTCGTCGAGTCGTCGGTCGGCCACATCCGCGATCTCCCGCGCAATGCCGCCGATGTGCCGGCAGCATTGAAGCAGGAGCCGTGGGCCCGTCTCGGCGTCGACACCGAGAACGACTTCAAGCCTCTCTACGTCGTGCCGGCAGACAAGCGTCAGCAGGTGTCCAAGCTCAAAGGCCTGCTCAAGGAAGCCGACGAGGTGTTCCTGGCGACCGACGAGGACCGCGAAGGCGAGTCGATCGCGTGGCATCTCACCGAGGTGCTCAATCCCAAGGTGCCGGTCAAGCGGATGGTGTTCCACGAGATCACCGCCGAGGCGATCCACCACGCGGTGGCATCACCGCGGGAGCTCGACCGCCGCCTCGTCGACGCCCAGGAGACCCGCCGCATCCTCGACCGGTTGTTCGGGTATGAGGTGTCCCCGGTGCTGTGGAAGCTGGTCAAGCCGAAACTGTCGGCAGGACGAGTGCAGAGCCCGGCCATCCGGATCGTCGTCGAACGCGAGCGGGAGCGGATGCGCTTTCGCGCTGCCTCCTACTGGGACGTCGAGGGAGCCTTCTCGACCGGCAGTGGTGGTTTCTCGGCGACCCTCGCGGCGCTGGGGGGCACCCGGGTGGCCACCGGAAAGGATTTCGATCGCGGTGGCGACCTGTCACGCGACGACGTCGTCGTGCTCGATCGTGCCGGGGCGGAAGAGGTGGTCGGCGACCTCGGAGGGGCTTCGTTCGCCATCCGGTCGGTAGAGCGCAAGCCGTACAAGCGCTCTCCATATCCGCCGTTTCGCACCTCGACGTTGCAGCAGGAAGCATCCCGCAAGCTGCGTTTTGGGGCGCAACGCACGATGCAGATTGCCCAGCGCCTCTACGAGGGCGGATACATCACCTACATGCGGACCGACAGCACCTCGCTTTCGGAGACCGCGGTGGCGACGGCGCGCGCTCAGGTTGCCGAGCTGTACGGGCGTGAGTACGTCCCCGATCGGCCGCGGGTGTACGCCTCCAAGGTGAAGAACGCTCAGGAGGCCCATGAGGCGATCCGCCCGGCGGGTGACGTGTTCCGCACACCCGATCGGGTGCGCAAAGAGGTGCCGAGCGAGCAGGCCGCGCTCTACGACCTCATCTGGAAGCGGACGGTCGCTTCGCAGATGGCCGACGCGGTCGGTGAGAGCGTCCAGGTGCGCCTCGGCGCAGCCGGCCGGTCGGGTCGGGACGCCGAGTTCGCCACCTCGGGCAAGGTCATCTCGTTTCCCGGGTTCCTGCGGGCCTACGTGGAGGGTTCCGACGATCCCGACGCAGAGCTCGAGGATCAGGAACGCCGTCTCCCGCCGCTCGTCGAGGGGCAGGCGGTCGTCGCCGACGAGCTGACCGCGGTGGGCCATGAGACAAAGCCGCCGGCGAGGTACACGGAGGCGTCGCTGGTGAAGCGGCTCGAGGAGCTGGGGATCGGTCGCCCGTCGACGTACGCGTCGATCATCACGACGATCCAGGACCGCGGGTACGTGTGGAAGAAGGGCTCGGCACTGGTCCCCACCTTCACCGCCTTTGCCACCGTGCGCCTGCTCGAGACCCACTTCGGAGACCTCGTCGACTACACGTTCACCGCATCGATGGAGGAGGACCTCGACGAGATCGCCGGCGGCGGTCGGGAGATGGTCCCCTACCTGTCGCAGTTCTACTTCGGCAACGGCCATCCCGGCCTCGTCCAGCTCGTGGCGTCCGCCATGGAGAACGCCGACGCGCGGGACATCAACACGATCCCCTTCGACGGCTCCGACGAGATCGTCCTGCGCAGCGGCCGGTTCGGCCCGTACCTGCAGCGGGGCGAGGAACGGGCGAGTGTCCCTGAGGACCTGCCTCCCGACGAGTTGACGCTGGACAAGGCCGTGGAGCTCCTCGATGCCCCCTCGGGTGACCGGGTGCTCGGCACGGATCCGGCGACCGCAAAGCCGGTGATCGCACGCACCGGGCGGTTCGGACCGTACGTCCAGCTCGGGTCGCCCGAAGACGAAGACGGAGCGAAGAAGAGCAAGGACAAGCCGCCCACGGCATCACTGTTCTCCACCATGTCGCTCGACGAGGTCACCCTCGACCAGGCGCTGCTCCTCCTCTCTCTCCCTCGGTTGGTCGGAGTCGACCCCGAGACGACCGAGGAGATCAAGGCCCAGAACGGTCGGTACGGGCCCTACATCAAGCGGGCGGCCGACACGCGAAGTCTCGAGTCCGAAGATCAGATCTTCACGATCGACCTCGACGGTGCGCTGGCGTTGTTCGCAGAGCCGAAGCGACGCAAAGGCCACAAGGCGACGGCCCCGCTGCGGGAGTTGGGTGCCGATCCCGCGACCGGCTGCGCGGTGGTGGTGAAGGACGGACGCTTTGGTCCCTACGTCACCGACGGGTCGGTGAACGCCTCGCTGCGCCGCGAGGATTCGGTCGAGGCGATCACCGTCGAGCGAGCATCCGAACTGCTCTCCGACCGCCGCGCCAAACTCGAGGCCGAGGGGAAGAAGTTCAAGCCGTGCATGAAGGTGGAGCCGAGCTAGCCCGCCCCCTGCCGCTCCCATCTGCCAGCTCATTTCCAATTGCCCATCGCCAACCCTGCCCGCTGCCCGGAGGACTCTTGCGCATCGCGCATCGCGCATTGCGCATTGCGCATTGCTCACCACTCACGACTTCCTGCCCGGAAGCCCCCTGACCTGCCTCTGATAGCCTCTCGCCGGTGACCTCAGCACCGGCGAGATCGGCGTGGGCCCTGATGAAGTCGGGGCCGTTTTCGCGGCTGTGGAAGGCCGGGTTCATCAGCAGCACCGGTGACTGGGTGGCGATCCTCGCCACCCTCTCGCTTGCCGAGTCGCTCGCCGGAGGCGGCGGCATCGTGCTCGCCCTCACCTCCCGAATCGTCCCCGGCCTGTTCTTTGCAGCGATCGGCGGAGTGGTGGCCGACCGGCTTCCCCGCAAGCAGGTGATGATCGTCAGCGAGGTCGGGCGGGCGGCGCTCGTCGTGAGCCTCGCCTTCGTGCAGACGATCGGGGCGCTGGTGGTGGTGAACCTGCTCCTGGAGGCATTCACGCTGGTGTTCCAGCCGGCAAAGGAGGCGTCGGTGCCGACCCTCGTCCAGCGCAACGAGCTGGTGAGGGCGAACAGCCTTTCACTGAGCGCGGCCTACGGCACCTTCCCGCTCGGTGCCGCACTGTTCCTCGCCATTGCCCCGCTCGGAGACAACGTCACGTTGTGGGGGCTACTCCCGGGCACCCAGGAGGGTGTGGCCTTCCTCATCGACGCGCTCACCTACCTGGCGTCTGCGGCGTTCATCCTCACGCTCCCCCCCTTGGTCTATCGATCGGAGGTCAAGGCCAAGGCCGGGCACAGGAATCCGGTGGCGCCGTTACGTGACCTGTGGGATGGCATCGTCTTCGTGGCGACCGAGCGCCGGGTGCGCGCCGTGGTGCTGGCGATGATGGTGGCACTCGCCGGCGGAGGGATCATCGTCGTGCTCGGCAAGCCGTTCGCCAAAGACGTGCTGAATGCGGGGACGGTCGGCTTCCCTGCCCTGCTCACGGCATTCGGAGTCGGCGCCGGGCTCGGCATCGTCATCGTCACGATCTTCGGGCCGCGCATCGTGCACAAGGACGTGTTCTTCTCGATCGCCCTGCTCGTCACGGGAGGCGGCCTCGGGGCGGCGGCGTTCGTCAAGACGATCTTCGGCGGGGTGGGATGGGTGTTCGTGATGGGCTATGGCGCCGGCTCCGCCTACGTGCTTGGGTTCGCCCACCTCCACGAGCATGTCGAGGACGAGTTGCGCGGGCGGACGTTCGCCGCGCTGTTCTCGGTGATGAGGATCGGCCTGCTCACCTCGATGATGGTGGCGCTCCCCGCTTCGGAGGTGCTGAATGGATGGCTTCCCGGTCTGCTCGGTACCGGGGCGCGCGTCGTGCTGCTCGCCGGCGGGATTCTCATGGCCGGCACCGGGCTCCTCGCCTTGTGGAGCACCCGCCGCAGCCTCCTCGAACTCGGTCACACCGGGGTGCGCCCCGAGGTCGGTGCCGCGGCCGAGGCGTTTCGCAAACATCGCAAGGCCATCTCCGGACTCGACGAGACCGCCGAGCTCGACGTGCTTGCCGATCGTGGTGGCGACGAGTGATCCGATACGTCGCGGTCGAAGGGATCGACGGAGCGGGCAAGTCGACCGTGGCCGCGGCGATCACGGCGTCGTTCGAGGCCGCCGGTTTGGAGGTGGTGACGGTTCGCGAGCCGGGCGGGACGGTCACCGGGGAGGCGATCAGGGAGATCCTCCTCGACCGCAGCGACCCCCTCGACGGTTGGACCGAGGCGTTGTTGTTCGCCGCGGCGCGCGCCCAGCTGGCGGCACGGGTGATCGGTCCCGCACTGGCGGCGGGGCGGATCGTGGTGTCGGACCGATGCGTGTACTCGTCGCTCGCCTATCAGGGTGCGGGCCGCGGCCTCGGCATCGACCGGGTGCGCGCCGTGAACGAGGCGGGGTTGCGCGGGGTGTGGCCGGAGCGGGTGGTGCTGCTCCGAGTGGCGGCGGACACCGGCCTCGCCCGCGAGCGGCAGGCGGATCGCATCTCCCGTGAGGGGCTCGGCCTCCAAGAACGGGTGGCCGAAGCGTATGACGCCCTCGCTGCCGCCGAGCCGGATCGGTTCGTCGTGGTGGATGCCTCGCGGCCGTTCGCCGCCGTCGTCGCCGACGCCATAGCCGCCGTCATGGGCCCGGCATGACGGTGTTCTCCGACGTCATCGGGCATCGGTCGATCATCGAGATGCTCACCGGCGACGTGGCGCGGCCGTCGCATGCATACCTGTTCGTAGGCCCGGGCAGCGTCGGCAAGGCGACCGTGGCCAGGCGCTTCGCTGCCGCCGTGCTCTGCGGCGACGACGCCTCGTGCATCCGGCGGGTCATGAACGATGGGCACCCCGACCTGCTGTTGGTCGAGCCGGACGGACGCACTGCCCTCACCGTCGATCGGGCGCGCGAAACCGTCGCCCGCTCCGTGCTGACCCCCGTCGAGGCCTCCCGTAAGGTCTTCGTGTTCGAGGAGGCGGGTGCGATGAACGAGGAGGCCGCCAACGCGCTCCTCAAGACGCTCGAGGAGCCGACCCCCACCACCGTGTTCGTGCTGGTCGCCGAGTCGGTTGACGATCTTCCGTCGACGGTGGCCAGCAGGTCCCGTACCGTCGTGTTCGGGAGGGTGCCCGACGACGAGATAGCGGCGGCGCTGGCGCGTCGGGGGGTCGAGCCCGATCAGGCCGAGCGGGCCGCCGCCGCTTCGGGCGGGCGACCGGGCCTCGCCCTGATGCTGGCGACCAAGCCGGAGGTCGCAGCGTTCCGCACCGCATGGCTCTCGGTACCGAAGCGGGTCACTGTCCGGCCCGGCGACGCCTTTCGGCTCGCCGACGAATTGGTGTCGGCTGCCGACCCGCTGCTCGAGGGTTTGGATGAGCGCCAGACCTTGGAGTTGGAGCGCGCCGAGGGGGAGGGCCGGGAGGCCCGAACCCTGCGGGAGCGGCACGAGCGGGAGCGCAAGCGAGCCGCCGCCGCCCTCCACGTCGGCGGGCTGGAGATCCTCGCCTCCTGGTATCGGGATGCCGCCGCCGCCCAGTTTGGTGCCCCGGTGCGCAATCGCGACCTGGCCGGCACCGACCTTGCCGAGGTGAGCCCACGCGACGCGGTGGCCAAGGCGCGGCGGGTCCTCGACACCATCGATGCCCTCGACGTCAACCAGCGACCGGAGCTCGCCTTCAGCGCGCTCTTTGCCGATCTTGGAACCCCGGCATAGCGCCGGGTTCCCCCGGCTCGCCGAGGGAACCTGGAGGTCGGTGCTGCCCATCGTCGGGGTCCTCGGACGCTGGTGGGTCGATTGGGAACGACAGGGACCATCGATCCCCGATGGGCCCGTGGTCGTCGCCGCCAACCATTTCTCCAACATCGATCCGGTGATGGTGAGCCTGGCGGCGCAACGCCCGATCCGATACCTCGCGGTCGACGAGCTCTACGGGAACTCGGCGTTCTTCGACCGGCTCACCCTCTGGCTGGGGGCGATTCCGATGTCTCGAACGAGGGTGCCGCTCGGTGCCCTGCGTACCGCCATCACCGAACTTCGCGCCGGGGGGACCATCGGCGTGTTCCCCGAAGGAGTCCGTGTGTGGAACTGGGGTGAGGCCGTCCCCAAACGCGGGGCGGCGTGGCTCGCCAGGCGAACGGGGGTGCCCCTCGTCCCGGTGGCGATATGGGGCACCGATCTCGTGATGGGTCGGGGCGGCAAGGGCATAGCCCGCAAGCCGGCCTCGGGAGCCACCTGCGAGCCGATCTTCCCCGGCGACTACGAGGATCGCGCCGATCCGATCGGAGCGATGACCGAGGAATGGAGCCGCCGCATCGGGGGGGCACTCGAGGAGACGAAGCGGAGAAGAGCTGTGAGCTTTGAGCTCTGAGCTTTGAGCAAGAGCCCCGCGATCCGTTGGCTCATAGCTCATGGCTCATGGCTCATCACTCACGACTCATCACTCACGACTCATAGCCCCCGGTCGACGCGACAATCACCCCATGCGCATCCTCATCGCCGGGTCGAGCGGCCTGATCGGGTCGGCCCTCGCCACCTCACTGGAACGCGGCGGACACGAGGTGCGGCGTCTGATCCGTCCCGCGACGGTTGGGGACGGGATCCCCTGGGATCCGGGCGAGGGGACACTCGATCCCGCAGCATTCGACGGTGTCGACGGTGTGGTCAATCTCGGTGGGCGGAGCATCGGCGACCACCGCTGGTCCGACCGCGAGAAGCATCTCCTGTGGGAGAGCCGGATCCCCTCCGCCCGCCTGATCGCCGAACGGATGGCCGCGGCACCCACTCGCCCCGGCGTCCTGATCAACGCCTCGGCCGTGGGCTATTACGGGGATCAAGGAGATCGGGTGCTCACCGAGGCCGATGGCCCCGGCTCCGGGTTTCTCGCCGAACTGACCCAGGCCTGGGAGGCGGCCACCGCCCCCGCCTCCGCAGCGGGAATCCGCGTGGTCACCTTGCGCAGCGGCATCGTGCTCAGTGACGCCGGGGGAGCGATGGGCCGCCTGCTGGCGCCGTTCGGGCCGCGATGGCTCAGCCCCTACCGATGGGGCCTCGGCGGGCCGGTCGCAGGAGGCAAGCAGTACTGGTCGTGGATCTCGCTCGAAGACGAAATCCGCGCGATCGTCCATCTGCTCATCGGCGACGTGAGCGGACCGGTGAATCTGACTTCGCCGGCGCCGGCCACGAACCGGGAGTTCGTCAAGGCACTCGGGCGGGCGCTTCACCGGCCGGCCGTGATGCCCATTCCCGGGTTCGTGATCCGCATCGTGCTCGGCAGCGAACTCGCCGAGGCGATGGTGCTCGACGGCCAGCGGGTTCGCCCGGCTCGCCTCGAGGCCGGCGGGTTCGAGTTCCGCGACACCGACCTGGACCGGGCGATGCGAACCGCCGTGGGCCGCTGACCGGCGCCGCGAAAGGACCTTCGGCCCCGGTCGTCCCCGGGCCGAGGTGTGGCAAACTCCCTCGAACGCGAATGGAGGCCTCGCCATGACGGCGCCGACCCAGACCGACCAAACCCTCATCGAGAGCAACCTCGATGCGTTGCTCGCCGATCACGAACCCGCCGGTGATCCCGTCGAATTCCTCGGCGCACGCTTCGACCTCGGCCTGGCGTGGGTGTGGTATCCGGAGGGCCTTGGCGGTCTCGGCCTCAGTCGCGGGCTGCAGACGGTCGTCGAGCAGCGTCTCCAGGCGGCGGGAGCACCCAACCCTGCCCGCTACAACCCCCTCGGTGTCGGGATGGGCGCCCACGTCCTCATGGCCCATGGCTCCGTGGAACAACAGCACAAGTGGCTCCGTCCGATGTTCACCGGTGAGGAGATCTGGTGCCAGATGTTCAGTGAGCCCGGTGCCGGCTCCGACGTCGCCGCCCTGGCGGCGCGGGCGGTGCGTGACGGCGACGAGTGGGTGGTCAACGGCCAGAAGGTGTGGACCACCCTGGCTCACGTCGCCAAGTGGGGGATGCTCGTGGTCCGCACCGATCCCGACGTCCCCAAGCACCAGGGAATGAGTTACTTCATCGTCGACATGGATGCGCCGGGGGTCGAGGTGCGCCCGCTGCGTCAGATCACCGGCGAAGCAGAGTTCAACGAGGTCTACTTCACCGACGTCAAGGTTCCCGATGAGTACCGGATCGGCGAAGTCGGCGATGGATGGCGGGTTGTGCTCACCACGCTCATGAACGAGCGGGTGGCGATCGGTGGTGCGATCGCCCCCCGCGGGTCGGGGCCGATCGGCGAGGCCGTGCGGACCTGGAAGCAATACGGACACACCGACCCTGCGGACCGCGACGCACTCATGCGCCTCTGGGTGGCGGCCGAGGCGGCCCGGCTCACCAACCTGCGTGGCGCCCAGATGCGATCACGGGGCACCCCCGGTCCCGAGGGCTCGACGGCGAAGTTGGTGTACGCCGAAGTGAACAAGAGGATCTACGAGCTCGTCCTCGACCTCATGGGGCCCGACGGCATGCTCTACGACACCTACGAGATGATCGTGCCCGACGAGTTCACCGTCCATCCGCCGACCAAGGCGTTCCTCCGGGTGAGAGCCAACTCGATCGAAGGCGGGACGTCGGAGATCATGCGCAACATCCTCGGTGAGCGGGTGCTCGGCCTGCCCGGCGAGCCGCGCGTGGACAAGGACCTCCCCTGGAGCAAGGTGCCTCGTTCCTAGCACGCGATGTTCGGCGTTCGACCAACGGTCGGCGCCGTGCGGGGAGCGGGCGACGGGTGCGGCCACCCCGGCGGGGCCGCTCCTCGGGTGGTTCGGCCGGCTGCAGGCTGCAAACTGCGGGTTGCTCGCTCTCTCGGGAAATACCTCGACCGCCTCCCTCGTCCAACCACAATCACACCCACGTGATTCGTGCGCGGCGAATCGCCATGGAGTTGACCGATGCCGTTGTTCCAGGAAGGGCGATCGCGCCGGGCGTGGCGGCGAGAAGTTGCTGCCCGTCTGGTAGATCGTCTCGACACCGAGGGAGAGCTCCGATTCGTGGGCTCCCGGCCGGACGACCGGAGGGAGATGCTGCGCATCGCCGAGCTGATGCCCGACGACGTCGTCGCCGAGCTGTACGAGGACCTCTCTTACCCAGGGCTCACCTTCATGGAGCTGCGGTTCGTTCCGTCGCCGCGTTCGTATGACGTCGGCCTCAAGGTCGTCTTTCCCGACCGCCGCCGCGACGTCGGCTGAGCCGGGTCGGAACGATGTTTCGGTGTGTGGAAGGAGAAGGAGGGTCGAGATGACACCGCGTTCATGGACGTTCCTCACCAACCATGCCCTGGTGCTCGCCGCGGTGGCCGCCGAGCCCGACGCCCGGCTGCAGGACATCTCCGGGCGCGTCGGGATCACCGAGCGCTCCACCCACGGGATACTCAAGGATCTGGAGGAGGCCGGCTACGTGGTCATCACCAAGGTGGGTCGGCGCAACACCTACCGGGTGAACGATCGACTTCGACTGAGGCATCCGATGAGCCGCAGTACCGAGATCCGTCAGTTGCTGGCGGTCATCGGCGAGGGATGATCCGCCGGTGACGGTCGGTGGACTTTCCGGTATCGGCCGACGGCACGACGCCCCAGGGGGTCGTCGTGCGTGGAGCCGGAGCGGGGATTTGAACCCCGGACCTGCTCATTACGAGTGAGCTGCTCTACCCCTGAGCTACTCCGGCTTGGACGAGTCATGGTATCGGTCAATGGGCCGGCCGGGTAAATCGGATCGGGTGAAACGGGGCGCATCCTCCACTTGGTAACCTGCCCACCCACGAACGACGGGAAGCGCCGCCTTGGCTGATCGGGCCACGTTCGAAGCCGACATCACACCGTTCGCCTCACAGCTGTATTCGGCTGCGCTGCGCATGACGCGCAATCCTGCCGACGCCGAGGACGTGCTCCAGGAGGCGCTGCTCAAGGCGTTTCGGGGATATCACACGTTCGAGAAGGGGACGAACCTCAAGGCGTGGCTCTACCGGATCCTCACCAACACCTTCATCAACAAATACCGCGAACGGTCCCGGCGCCCGGCAGAGGTCGAACTGGGGGAGCTCGAGGACCTCTACCTGTTCAAGAGGCTGGGGGGTGAGGAGGGCGCCGGGGGCGCCACCCGCAGCGCCGAGGAGGAGGCCCTCGACAGCTTCGTCGACGACGAGATCAAGGCGGCGGTCGAGTCGCTCCCGGAGAACTTCCGGATCCCGGTGCTCCTCGCCGACGTCGAAGGCTTCTCCTACAAGGAGATCGCCGAGATCATGGACGTGCCCATCGGCACCGTGATGTCACGGCTCCATCGGGGAAGAAAGGCCCTGCAAAGAGCGTTGTGGCGTTTTGCAGAGGAACGAGGCACCCGGGCATGAACTGCCGACAAGCACACGCACAGATGTACGAGTACCTGGACCATGAGAACAGCATGCTCCGTCGCCTCCGGGTTCGCTGGCATCTCTACCGATGTCCGCCCTGCGGCAAAGGATTTTCCTTTGAACATGCGCTCCATGTGCGGGTCCGCGACGGCTGCCATGAGGAGCTTCCTGAGGAACTCTCTCAGCGTTTGCGAGCGTTGTTGCGTGAAGAGGCCGGCGAGCAGGGGTAGCCTGCGGGCTGCATCCGCTCCCCGGGGAGGTCGAAGATGTCCGAGATCATGAAGGGCAACAAGGTCCAGGCACGGCTGCGTCCCCCGCGGCAACTGGACGGCACCCGCGTCTGCGAGGACGACGGGTGTGAAACGGTGCTCTCCCGCTACAACAAGCGGACCCATTGCTACGCCCACACCCCGACCCGCTTCCCTCGCCTCCGCGGCCGGGTGGTCCCCGAGGCGTAGCCGCTCGCAGATCTCACTCCTCGGTCGTCTGTCGTCTGTCGTCTCGAAGCGGGTAACCTCACCCACGCAATGAAGCGCCTTCGCACCGTTCTGGTGTTCGCCCTGGTGGGCCTGGTCCTCGTGATCGGTCCGGCGACCCTCGCGCAGACGGACTCGACGGTCGACTCCACCTCGACCACGATCGTTGGAGACGCACCGGCACTCGTGGTCGACACCACGCCTGCTCCTGCTGCGGAGGATGCGTGGACCTTCCGGTTCCTGGTCCCGACCCTGCTGGCGATCAGCGGCATCGCCCTGCTCGGTGTCGTCGCCGGCTACGGTCTGCGTATCCGGAGCCGCTACCGCGTGGCGCGGTGAGCGCAGTCCACTGGCCTCTCGCCGCGCGCATCGCTCGGCGGGTGGCGGGCACCCACCCCCTCGAGGACACCTACCACTTCGCCCGCTTCGCCCAGCAGGCCCCGTTCCTCGTGGAACGCGCCGCCGAACTCGCCGCAGTCGAGACCGGTCTGGACTGGAGTGGGGTGCCCGCGGTGGTGGTGGTGAGCCGCAGGAACTGGGCCGTCTCCAACATCGCCGGCTTCGGCCGCCTTCTTTCCCGCGCGGAGAGCAAGCTCGAAGGTGGTGACGGTTTGGGACGGCGCCTCGCCGGTCGGCTCGTCGGCGCCGAAATCGGGGCCCTCGTCGGCGTCCTGTCGCGCCGGGTGCTCGGTCAGTACGAGCTGGTGGTCCCCTCCGACGACGATGCCAACGGCGACACGGTGATGTTCGTGGGCGGCAACGTCCTCGCCATGGAACGCCAGCACGAGTTCCGTCCCGACGAGTTCCGGTTCTGGGTTGCGCTCCACGAGTGCACGCACCGACTCCAGTTCACCGGCGTTCCCTGGCTGCGCGGGTACTTCCTCGAGTTGGTGGACGGCCTCGTCGACTCGTCGACACCGGAGCCGGGACGGATGCAGCGCATCGCCGGCGAGATGCGCGCGGCGGCTGTGGAGGGCCGGCCGATCGTCGGCGACTCGGGGATCATGGGCCTGTTCGCCTCGCCTGATCAGAAGGCGCTGCTGGAACGAATGCAGGCCCTCATGTCGCTGCTCGAGGGCCACGGCCACGTCGTGATGGACCGCATCGGCGCGCGGGAGCTGGTCACCCAGGACCGGATGGCGCGGGTTCTCAAGATGCGTCGCAAGGATCCGCGAAGCGCGGCGTTCTTCCGCCTCACCGGCCTCGAGATGAAGATGCGCCAGTACGAGATGGGCGAGCGCTTCATCCTCGGAGTCGAGCGTCTCGCCGGGTTCGCCGCCCTGAATGCCGTATGGGAGTCGCCGGAACGACTTCCCACCCTCACCGAGATCGGGAACCCGCAGCGATGGCTCGAACGGGTCGGTTGACCGCCGACCAGGAGGCCGTGCTCGCGGCGGTGTCGGCCCGCCTTGGGGTCGAAGGGCCGGTGGTGGTCGCCCTCAGCGGAGGTGCCGATTCCGCCGCGCTGGCATGGGCCGTCTCCCAAGCACGCCGTACCGCGATCGCAGTGACCATCGATCACGGTTTGGTGATGTCGCCCCCTCTCGTGAAGGCAGCCGCCGAGATCGCCGGGCGCCTCGGGATGGAGCACGTCGTCGTCGCCGTGGTGCAGGCGTCGGGCTCCGAAGCCGATCTCCGCTCGGCGCGACTCGCCGCGCTCGAGGCGGCGGTCCCCGGCGCCACCATCCTCACCGCCCACACCGCCGACGATCAGGCGGAGACCGTCCTCGGCAACCTGTTGCGGGGGGCGGGAGCCACGGGTCTCGGCGGCATCCCCGAGCGTCGCGGACGCTGGCTGCGGCCCCTGCTCGACGTGCCCAGGGCCGTGACCCGGGCGGCTGCCGCAGCCGCCGGGCTTCCCTTCGTCGACGACCCATCGAACCTCGACGTCGGGCTCCGTCGCAATCGGCTGCGTCACGAGACGCTGCCTGCACTCGAGGATGCCTACAACCCCTCCTTGCGCGACGCGCTGGCGCGGACCGCCCGGTTCGCCACCGCCGACGACGCGCTCATCGCGCAGCGGGCAGACCGCGTCCCCCTTCGTCGCGACGGCGCGGCCGTGCTCATCCCTGCGGCGTCGCTGGGAACGCTTCCGCCTCCGGTGGCGGCGCGGGTGGCACGGCGGGCATTGCGGATGCTGCACGACCCGTACCCGGGAGAGGCCGCCGACGTCGCCGCCGTCATCGCCGCGATCGGAGGAGGCACCCACCAATTGACCGGGTCGTCGCTCGCCGAACGCGAAGGCCCCTGGGTGTGCCTGCGTCCGGCCGCGGATTCCGCGCCCCCGTCGCCGGTGGACCTGCCGGTTCCCGGGAGGGTGGCGTTCGGGGCGTGGCGCATCGACGCCGGGGTGGATGCGCCCGGTCTGGGCCGCCTCGGTGCCCTCGTCCCCTGGGGCCGCCTCGTGGTGAGGGCCGCCGTGGCCGGTGATCGGATCGCCATCAGCGGGGGCGCCAAGAAGGCGTTCGATGCCCTCGCCGAGGCCGGTGTCGCCCGGCGGCTCCGGCCGCATTGGCCCGTCGTCGAGGCGGATGGGAACATCGTGTGGCTCGTCGGTGTGCGCGCCGCCCCGACGAGTGGCGGCGAAGGCGTGGCGTTGATGGCGCATGAGGAGCGATCGTGAAGGTCGGACGGGTGCTGGTGACCAAGGAACAGATCGCTGCCCGGCTCGCCGAGCTGGGGGCGGAGATCACCCGCGACTACGAGGGCAAGGATCTGCTCCTGGTCGCGGTGCTCAAAGGCGCCTTCATGGTGATGGCGGACCTCGCCAGGGAGATCAGACTTCCGCTCGACATCGACTTCATGGCCGTGTCCTCCTACGGGGAGGCCACCCACACCTCTGGGGTCGTTCGCATCCTCAAGGACCTCGACCAGGAGATCGCCGGAAGACACGTGCTCATCGTCGAAGACATCATCGATTCGGGGCTCACCCTCGGTTACCTGCGTCGCAACCTCGAGGTGCGGAGCCCTGCCTCGCTGGAGATCGCCACCTTGCTGCTCAAGTCGGGGTTGCAGCGGGTCCCTATCGACGTGAAGTACGTGGGCTTCGAGATCCCCCCCGACTTCGTGATCGGCTACGGCCTGGACCTCATGGGCACGATGCGCAACCTCCCCCACGTGGCGGTGATGGAGGAGTAGGGCCAGTTCTTCCTCCCCCTCCCACTTCGTGGGAGGGGGTTGGGGGGAGGGCACCGGCCCGGGGGCCGGCACCGCCCAACGTGCATCGGCGCGACCACACCCGGCGGCGGTGGGAGGGGGTTGGGGGGAGGGCACCGGCCCGGGGGCCGGCACCGCCCAACGTGCATCGGCGCGACCACACCCGGCCGGCTCCGCGCATTGCTCATCGCCCTTCGCTCATGGCTCATGGCTCATCGCTCATCGCAGACCGGAGTCGGGCGAAGCTCGGCTCCGGTCTTACCGTTTCCAGCCCGATACCATGAAGCACCCGTCACGCCAGGTGTCGGCACATCGGAGATGAACGCGTGAGTCGAACCGTCAAGACAGTGCTGGTCTACTTCGTGATCGTGACGGTGGCGATCATGCTGGTCAACGCGTTCGTGGGCACCGCCACCGCCCCGCAGATGCTCAGCCTCGATCAGTTTCAAGTCGAGCTCGATGCCGGCCATGTCGCCTCGGTCGTCATCAAGCAGAAGTCCGACATCCTCACCGGTGACTTCACCGAGGGCGCCGGTGGTGGGTCGTTCGAGACCTCGTTCCCCGACGGATACGAGGGCGATCTCACCACGCTCGTGCTCTCCAAGGGCATCACCGTCGACTCACAGTCGGAGACCCCCGGCCTCCTCCAATGGTTCCTGGGGACGATCCTTCCGTACCTGCTGATCTTCGGCGTGTTCATCTTCATCATGATGCAGCTCCAGGGCGGCGGGAACCGGGTGATGCAGTTCGGCAAGGCGCGGGCCAAGCAGGTGACCCGCGACATGCCCAAGGTGACCTTTGGCGACGTCGCCGGCGCCGACGAGGCGGTGGAGGAACTCGAGGAGATCAAGGAGTTCCTGGTCAAGCCGCAGAAGTTCCGGGCGATGGGCGCCAAGATCCCCAAGGGGATCCTCCTCTACGGGCCCCCCGGCACCGGCAAGACGTTGCTCGCCAGGGCGGTTGCCGGCGAGGCGGGGGTGCCCTTCTTCTCCATCTCCGGATCGGACTTCGTCGAGATGTTCGTCGGCGTCGGCGCCAGCCGGGTCCGCGACCTCTTCGAGCAGGCGAAGGCGCAGGCCCCGGCCATCATCTTCGTCGACGAGATCGATGCCGTCGGCCGTCACCGCGGCGCCGGACTGGGTGGCGGGCACGACGAGCGAGAACAGACCCTCAATCAATTGCTGGTGGAGATGGACGGCTTCGACGTCAAGACCGGGGTGATCCTCATCGCCGCCACCAACCGGCCCGACATCTTGGACCCTGCCCTGCTGCGCCCCGGGCGGTTCGACCGCCACATCGTGGTCGACAAGCCCGACATCAAGGGCCGTCGTGGCATCCTCGCAGTCCATTCCAAGGGCAAGCCGCTGGGCCCCGATGTCGATCTCGACACGATTGCCCGTGCCACTCCGGGGTTCACCGGCGCCGATCTCGCCAACACCATCAACGAGGCGGCGCTCCTGTCGGCGAGACGCGGTCTCGACATGATCGGCCAGCCGGAACTCGAGGAGGCGATCGATCGGGTGATGTCGGGTCCGGAGCGTCGCAGCAAGGTGATGTCCGACGAGGAGAAGAAGCTCACCGCCTATCACGAGGGCGGCCACGCGCTGGTGGGGCACGCTCTGCCCAACACCGACCCGGTGAACAAGGTGACGATCATCCCCCGCGGCCGCATGGGCGGCTACACCCGATCGACGCCCAAAGAGGACAAGACCTACCAGCGCCGGTCGGAGATGGTGGACTCACTCGCTCGGGCGCTCGGCGGCCGCACTGCCGAAGAATTGGTGTTCGGGGACCCGTCCACCGGCGCCTATAGCGACATCGAGACGGCCACCGAACTGGCCCGGGCGATGGTGATGGAGTACGGGATGAGCGACCGTCTCGGACCGATGCGGTACGGGACCCATCAGGGCGAGGTGTTCCTCGGGCGCGACTACAACCGCGGCACCGACTACTCCGACGAGGTGGCGGCCCTCATCGACGGAGAGGTGCGCAAGCTGATCACCCAGGCGCACGACGAGGCGCGCTCCATTCTCAGCACCCATCGCGAGGCCCTCGATCGGCTCGCCGATGCCCTGCTCGAACGCGAGACCTTGTATGAGGTGGACATCGCCGAGATCCTCAGCGACGTCCCCAAGTGGCAGCACGCCACCGACGGCACGATGCGCATCCACCCGCCGAAGGGCATGGCGCGAGGGACCGGCATCGCCGCGGTGAATGCGTCGAGCGACGAAGGCGCCGCCTCCTGACCCTGCGCCGATCCCGCCCGATCATGCGATGGGCGGTCGGTGGCGGTCGGGTGCTCGACACCGCAGACCACACCCTGGTCATGGGGGTCCTCAACGTCACCCCCGACTCGTTCTCCGACGGCGGCAAGTTCCTCGCCTTCGACGCCGCGGTGGCTCACGGGCTGCAGATGCGAGTGGACGGCGCCGACATCGTGGACGTCGGTGGCGAATCGACCCGGCCCGGCTCCGATCCGGTTCCCGCCGCCGAGGAGATCGACCGGGTGGTTCCGGTGATTCGCGCCCTCGTGTCCGCAGGTGTGGCCGTCTCGGTGGACACCTCCAAAGTGGAGGTCGCCGCCGCGGCGATCGACGCCGGGGCCGTGATCGTCAACGACGTCACCGCCCTCGGCGATCCGGAGATGGTGTCGCTGGTTTCGACCGCCGGGGTGGGCGTGGTGCTCATGCACCTGCCGGGGACGCCACGGACCATGCAGGCCGATCCCCACTACGACGACGTGGTGGGCGAGGTGACCGCGTACCTGCTCGCTCGGGTCGAAGCAGCCCAGGCGGCGGGTGTCGCCCCGGATCGCATCGTGGTGGATCCGGGGATCGGGTTCGGCAAGACGCTGGCGCACAACCTCGACCTTCTCACCACCGGCGTCGCCAGATTGGCCGACACCGGACACCCGGTGTTGGTCGGAGCGTCCCGGAAATCCTTCCTCGAACGGGTGCTGGGACCACTGTCGCCTGAGGATCGTGACCCGCCGACGGCGGTGGCGCACGCCGTCGCCATCGTCGCCGGCGCCTCCATCATTCGAGTACACAACGTGGTCATGGGAACGCGTTGTGCGCGCGTGGTCGACGCTATCGTGCGGGTCGAGGACATCTGAAGAAAATGACCGGTCTCGAACCTCGCGCCTTCACCTGGGTGATCGCTCGTCGTCTCGCGGTCGCAGAACGCATCGGGGGATACGGATTCCAACACCGGCGCATCCGCCGCGAGGAGGAGATCGCCTGGCTCCGCCATGTCGGGGTCAACACCGTTCTCACCCTCCTCGACGGCAACCAGAACCTCGCCGCCTACGAGGCCGCCGGAATGCGTGCGTTCAGCGAGCCGTTGCCCGAACTCGAGGTCGACGGCGTGGCCAGGGTTTCCCGGACCATTTCCCGGATCCTCGCCGTGCCCAAGACGGTGTTGCTCGTGCACCGCGACGTCGTCGACGACTCCGTGGCCGGAGTGCTCGCCGCCTACCTCGTGCACTCCAAGCGGGTGGTCGATCCGATCATGGCAACCGCTCTCGTCCAGGAGATCCTCAAGCGGCCCCTCGGACCCGAGGCGCGCGCCGTCATCCCCGGGGCGACGGGGGCCTGAGCTGCTTGCCGCGGTCGGCCTCGGGGCGAACCTGGGGGACCGACGGAGCCATCTCCTCGCAGCCGTCGTCGGACTGGGCCGGCTGGGGATCGTCACCTCGGTGTCCTCGCTCTGGGAGACCGCACCGGTAGGCGGTCCGCCCCAGGACGACTATCTCAACGCGGTGGTGATCGTCGACACCGTGATGGCCCCCCGGCCCTTCCTCGCCGCCTGTCTCGACCTGGAGCGGGTCGCCGGCCGGGAGCGTCGGGAACGGTGGGGACCCCGCCCCCTCGACCTCGACCTGCTCCTCTACGGCGACGCCGTCATCGACGCACCCGGGCTGCGAGTGCCGCACCCCGGTATCACCCATCGCCGGTTCGTGCTCGCCCCGCTCGCCGAGGTCTGGCCCACGGCGGTGGTGCCGGGGTACGGTGCGGTTGCCGACCTGCTTGAAGCGGTGGCCGGCCAAGAGGCGGAGGTGGCGGAGAGCCCGGGGTGGGCAGGGGGTTCCCGGCGAACCAACCCACCGGTACAGTGACTGGCAGTCAGAACAGGAGCGACAAGTGAGGGGCGCCATCAGGATTCGGGACAAGAAGGTCATACGTCGCGTACGGCGTATCGCCGAGGATACCGGCCAGCCGGCATCGGAGATCGCCGAACGTGCCATCGACGCGTATGTCACCGCGTACGAGGCTGCCCGGTCGAGCGCCGACACTCACATGGACGAGCACGAGGACCTGATCACCAGGGTCCGAGAGGGCGATGCGGTGGCCCTCCGGGATCTGCTTGACGGCTTCGAGGGGGCACGGCTCAGGCAAGCCGAGTAGGCGTGCTGAACGGGCTCAGTCTTGACGACGTTGTTCGCGTCGAGGTCATCCAACTGAACACCCGCGGCGATGGGGACTCGACCGTGGTCACCGACTTCACGCCTCGCCTGCACTCGCGGCATGGCCACCACGCCGACTGGCACGACGCCTACCAGCGCGGCCACGAACATGCCGTGGTCACGTTCCTGGCGTGGGTGGACGCCCTGAACGCCAAGCTGGCGGATCGCACGTGACGTTTCCACTCCCGAAGGGGGAGGTGTCACGGAATGCCGGAGGGCGCTGGCGCCAGTCGCGTCACTGCCGAATCCCCCTCCCGCCTTCGGCGGATTCCCCTTCAGTTCAGGGGGAGAAACGACGCCGCGAACCCTGCCTCCCCCTGAGGTGCCGAGCGGAGCGAGGCGGAGGGGGTCTCGACCTTGCTCTCCGATCCCGGTCTATCCCGAGACCCGCACTCGCGCTCGGCCCTAGTTCAGCCCCCGCTGGTCCTGCTTGAGGGCGGTGTCCACGCCCACCGCCGAGGCGAACACCAGCATCCGCAGCGTGCCCTTCAGCGTCGGCGACACGTCGAGAAGGTAGTTGTCGGCCGTGGTGAAGATCGTCTTGGCGAAACCCTCCCACGTCTTGGTGATCCGGCCCACCTCGGTGTCGGTCACGTCGACGATCGAGAAGTTCCACGCCCGCCAGTTCTCCGCGCGGATCTCACCGATCTTCTGCCCGGCGGCGTCGTGGAGCCCGAAACGGATCTTGCCGAACACGTTCTGCTGACGGATCGTCCCCGCCAGGCCGCCGATGCCGTCGTACACCTCGAGGGTGGACTTGACGATCTTGCGCGGCCGCACCAGCTCGAGCACCTTGGACCCGTCGGCCTCGTAGGCGGCCAGCCGGTGGGTCATGAACTGGTCGAGGCTGGAGACGAACCGGGCCATCTTTTTCAGGGTCGATTGACCCTCCTGACGGATGACGCCCACCTCGTTTCCGGCGGTGTCGTGGATCTTGTACTCGTTGGTCAGCTCGATGAGCTTGGCCTTCTGGTTGATGACGATCTGGTTGTGATCGAGGAGTGACATGAAGCGGACGGTAGCCACGTTGCTTCCGCCCGGAGGAGACGTCTCTCCTCTCCCCGTAGGAGGACTCCGGCGCAGCCTGGAGGGGGGAATCTTCTCTCCCCCCGGAGGAGGGAGCACGGCGAAGCCGGGAGGGGGGCAGCGCGTGATCGATGTCGGGTTGGTCCCTCCGTCGCCTCGCTGCGCTCGGCGCCACCTCTCCCTCCGGGGGAGGAGACGGGTTCCCCTACCCTTCGGGCCGTGGGCCACACCTTCGCCGGCCGTGCCCGGATTGTGCGCATGCCGGGGTGGGGCTTTCCCCGGAGCCGGCTGGTCACCGACCAGGGCACCGTGCTGCTCGAGTTGGGCCGGCTTTCCTGGTTCAGCGTGTTCCTCGGGACCGGGCAGCGGGTCCGCCTCCCCGACGGCGCCCGGTGGCGGGTGGGCTCGGTGGCCCGTCACCGCTGGGTGTGCCCGGTGATCGCGGCGGAAGGCGGGGCCGCCATTGCCCGCTCCACCGCCGGGGACGGCAACTACGGGATCAGCACCCGGGACCACGTGTACTCGTTCAACCCTGCCGAGGCGAGCCGGGGACGGGCCCAGCGGTGGATCCTGGTGGAGTACGAGAGCGAGGTGGCGGCCATCCACCGGCGTCCCTTCGTGGTGGAGGCCCTCGCCCCCGTCCACCTCGGGGTGGTGGTCCTTGCCCAGGTCCTGGCCAACTTCGGGGTGATGGGTGAGAAGGATCTGGTGCCGGTGCAGCAGGCGCAGTGAGGGTTCGTGATTCGTAGTTCGTGGTTCGCAGGACCGGGCCAGGGCGTCGGTCCAAGGTCCAAGGTCCAAGGTCCAAGGCCCGGCTCCTAGACTGTCTTCCTGTCTGGTACCCCTCGAGGACTGGAACATCGGATGGACATCCTTCTCGTCGGCCCCGGGCGGGCCGGCACCTCCCTCGCCCTC
>DATECY010000151.1:0-15576 GCA_035286665.1 Acidimicrobiia bacterium | reverse complement strand
CGGTCATCGTCATCGGAGGGACCTCGCTCGATCGGATCGATCACCTCCTCGCCAATGCGTCGGTGATCGCCTCGCCCCGGTTCGCGGATCTGAGGGTCGAATGGTGGGTGGGATCGTCCCGGGTACTGGTGGCACGCGGCGATCTCGCCATCGAAGGCGGCGCCGGAGACATCGTGTCGATCATCCCCGTCGGCGGTGACGTCGAGATCACGACCAGAGGACTCCGCTGGCCGCTCGACCACGACCGCCTCTCCCAAGGCACCGCTCGGGGGATGAGCAACGAGATGCGGGGACCCACCGCCGCGCTCACCGTCACCGCCGGAACCGCCCTCGTCATCCACACCAGGAGGCCCACGTGAGACGTCTGATCATCGCCGCCGTCGCCGCCGCATTGGTGGCGGCGAGCTGCAGCCGCTCGACCGAGTCCTCGGTCACCGTCGTCGCCCACGACTTCTTCGCCGTGTCGCAAGACGTACTCGACCAGTTCACCAACGAGACCGGCATCGAGGTGACGATCCTGCTCGGAGGCGACGCCGGGCTCATCGTCAATCAGGCGGTGCTCACGGCAGGCAACCCCGTCGGCGACCTCCTGTTCGGCGTCGACACCACGCTGTTGTCGCGCGCCCTCGACGCCGACGTGTTCGACCCCTACGTCAGCCCTGTCGGCGGCGTCGTGCCGCCCGAGTACCGCGCCGACGGCGTGACTGCGATCGACGTCGGCGACGTCTGTATCAACTACGACCCGGCCGCATTCGACCCCGGTGTGCCCCCACCGGCGACGCTGGCCGATCTCACCGACCCTCGCTACGCGGGCATGCTGGTGGTGGAGGACCCGTCGATCTCGTCGCCGGGCCTCGCCTTCCTCCTGTCGACCATCGTCGAGTTCGGCGACGAGGGCGCCTACACGTGGCGTGACTACTGGGCCGACCTCCGGGCCAACGGCGTCGTGGTCGCCCCCGACTGGGGAACCGCCTATTACGGCCGGTTCTCCGGAGCCGGCGGCGACCTGCCGATGGTCGTGTCCTACTCGACCTCCCCGGACGCCGAGGTGGCGTTCGCCGACCCACCGATCACCTCCCCGACCACCGCGGTGATGACCGATGGCTGCTTCCGCCAGGTGGAGTACGCCGGTGTCCTCCGCGGAGCGGCGCATCCGCAGGCCGCCAGGGCGTTCATCGACTTCATGCTCGGCCTCCCATTCCAGCAGGACGTCCCCGGCCAGATGTTCGTGTATCCCGTGCGGCCCGATGCCGTGCTCCCCGACTGGTTCGGCGCCCCGCCGATCACGCCCAACCGGCTCGACCCGGCAGTCATCGAGGCGAACCGCGACCGTTGGGTGGCGGAATGGTTGGACGTGGTGCTGCGGTGACCCGCCGAACGACGCTCGCGCTCGGGGCGTTCCCCGCGGCGTTCCTCGCTCTCTTCTTCGTGTGGCCGGTCGCCTCGATCATCGCCACCGGCCTCGTCCGAGGGGGATTCGCCGCGGTCGGTCGGGTGCTCGGCGACGGCCATCTCGCAGGCGTCGTGTGGTTCACCGTGTGGCAGGCCGCCGTCTCCACCATCCTCACCATCGTCGTCGCCCTGCCGGCCACCTGGGTGCTCTCCCGGTTCGACGTCCCGGGACGATCGCTGATGAGAGCCGCCACGACCATCCCGTTCGTCATGCCGACCGTGGTCGTGGCCACGGCGTTCCTCGCCCTCCTCGGCCCCACCGGACTGCTCGGCGTGGACCTGCAGGGCACGGTGTGGATCGTCCTCGCCGCCCACGTGTTCTTCAACCTCGCCGTCGTGGTCCGGCTCGTCGGGGGGGTGTGGGCCCACCTCGATCCCCGTCTCGAGGACGCCGGCCGCTCTCTGGGCGCCTCGCCGTGGTCGGTCTTCCACCGGGTGACGCTCCCCCTGCTCCGCCCGGCGTTGGCGGCAGCGGCATCGATCGTCTTCCTGTTCTCGCTCACCTCATTCGGCACCGTGCTCATCCTCGGGTCACCTCGCCTCGCCACGGTCGAGGTCGAGATCTACCGGCGATCGGCACTGCTGCTCGACCTCCCCGCGGCGTCGATCCTGGCGATCCTGCAGATGATCGGTGTGATCGGCGCCCTCATCGCCTACTCCCGGTACCAGGAGCGCCACAGTGTCGAACAGGCGCTGCGTCCCGCCGGCGAGACCGCCCGCCGCCCCCGGTCGCGTCGCGAGTGGAGTCTCGTCGTCGGCATCCTCGGGGCTACGGGAGCCTTCGTCGCCGGTCCACTGGGGATCCTCGTCTGGCGCTCGTTCACGGTGACCGGAGGCTTCGGCCTCGATGCCTATCGTGCCCTGGCGAACGGCGAGGTGGTGTCGGTGGGCACCGCCGCCGGCAACTCGATCGGATTCGCCATGGCGGCGACACTCCTCGCCCTTGCCGTCGGCATGCCTGCGGCAGTGCTGGTGGCGGCCAAGCGCGGCCGGCTCTCCCGCTGGTTCGACACCCTGCTCATGCTCCCCTTGGGCACCTCGGCGGTGACCATCGGGTTCGGGTTCGTGGTGGCCCTCGATTGGCCGGTCGACCTGCGGGCCTCGATCATCCTCGTCCCGATCGCCCACGCCCTCGTCGCGGCTCCCTTCGTGTTCCGCTCCGCCCTTCCCGTTCTGCGCACGATTCGGGGGAGCCTGCGCGACGCGGCTGCGACCCTGGGGGCCGGGCCCGGCCGGGTGTGGCGTGAGGTCGATCTGCCCATCGTCGCCCGGGTGGGCGCGGTCGGCGCCGCGTTCGCCTTCGCGGTGTCACTCGGGGAGTTCGGGGCCACGCTGTTCCTGGCCAGACCGGGGAGCCCCACGATCCCCATCGCGATCTACCGCTTCCTCGGCCGCCCCGGCGCGCTCAACCTGGGCCGCGCCACCGCCCTCAGCGTGGTGCTCATGATCATCACCGCAGCCGCGGTGGGCGTGGTCGAACGGCTCCGCCCTCCCGGTCCCGGGCTCTTCTGATGCTCGCGGTCCGCGGCCTCTCCGTCCGTTTCGGTGAGCGAATCGTGCTCTCCGGGATCGATGTCGTCGTCGGCGACGGCGAGATCGTCGCGCTCGTGGGAGCCAGCGGCTCCGGGAAGACCACGCTGCTGCGGGCCGTCGCCGGGATCATCCCCATCACGGACGGCACGGTTGCCTGGGACGGCATGGATCTCGCCGCGGTGCCCACCCACCGGCGTGGCTTCGGCCTGGTGTTTCAGGACTTCGCGTTGTTCCCCCACCTCGACGTGGCCGGCAACGTCGCCTTCGGGATCACCCACCTTCCCCCCATCCCGCGCGCCGCGAGGGTGTCCGAGGAGCTCGGACGCGTCGGGTTGTCCGGTTTCGAGCATCGCAGGGTCGGCGAGCTGTCGGGAGGCCAGGCACAGCGGGTGGCGGTCGCCAGATCGCTCGCACCCCGCCCGCGGCTGCTCCTGCTCGATGAACCGCTCGGGTCGCTCGACCGCACCCTGCGCCGGGACCTCGCCGCCGACCTTCGTGCGGCCCTGCTGTCGGCACAGATCCCGGCGCTCCACGTGACCCACGATCCCGCCGAGGCGTTCGCCGTGGCCGATCGCGTGGTGATCATCGACGCCGGACGCGTGATCCGCGTCGGTACCCCCGAGAGGGTGTGGTCGGCTCCGGGGACGGAAGCCGCGGCGAGACTCCTCGGGCTCACCGCCGTCGTCGACGTCACCGTCGACCGCGACGGCGTGCATCTCGGGCCCGGTGAGGGACGCCGGGCCAGGGCATTGGTCCGGGAGGAAGCGGTGCGCATCGCCCCCGACGGGACCGTGACCGGGACCGTCGAGAGCTCGGTGTTTCGCGGGCCCGGGCACCTGGTCACGGTCCGGGTCGCCGGCGGGACCGTGGCCGTGGCGAGCCCTCATCCCGTGCCGGCAGGACAGACGGTGCGGCTCGCGGTCGACCCCGGAGCGTTCACGCTGCTTGAGGTATGAATGAGTCATGAGTCATGAGTCATGAGTCATGAGTAGGAGGTCTTACTCAAGACTCAATACTCAGAACTCAAAACTCACAACTCCGCCACGTCCACCCACTTGGCGCCGGCCGCCCGGACCAGGTCGGCGAGCAGGAGCGGGAACACCGTGGTGGGGGTGCCTCCGGCAGACCACACGAGTTCGTGACGGCGCAGCGCCTCGTCGGCGAACACGCGCACCACTCCGGGGTACCCAAAGGGAGGCGTCCCGCCGGCGGCGAATCCGGTGGCGGACCGGGCCTCCTCGAGTGTCGCCCTCCGGGCGGCGTCCGCCCCGGCGGCTGCGGCCAGTCGACGAGTGTCGATGCGGGTATCGCCACTGGCGAACACCACCACCTGCTCGCGTTCGTCGAGGGTGAAGACGATCGACTTGGCGATCGCCGACAGCTCGCAACCGATGGCGAGGGCGGCATCCGCCGACGTCTTGGTCCCCTCCGGGAACACCCGCATCTCGACGGATATCCCCTGGCGGCGACCTGCCTCGATCACCCGCAGAGAGGTTTCCGGGATGGTCATGCTGTTCGCTCCCCCGCCGTCTCGTTCGCTTCGGCCCCGGCCGCGCCGGGCACACCGTATCGGCGCATCCACAGGACCGCCACGGCGGCGCCGATCACGTGCCACGCCAGATCCCACATCGTGTTCACCGCGTCGCCGACGTTCGACGTCTTCACGAAATGGGCGAAGGTGTTCTCGGCGGTCTCGTTGACCAGACCGGCCGCCTGGGCGAGGACGAATCCCCACATGAGGGGCCGACCCGTGTGGCGCGCCGCGAAGGCGAGCGTGGCCGTGGCGGCGCCGATCCCGAAGCCATGCACCACCTGATCCCACCGCAGGACTCCGTCGACGATCCAGAACCCGTAGAGGATGTCCTTGCGGCCGCTTGGATCGGGCAGCAACCCCCCGGCGAGGTGCATCGCCGCCCAGATGGTCAGCAGCCACAACAGCGGTGTCGGGATCGGCCCGTATCGATGGTCGATGAGCAGGACGATCCCGATGCTCGCAACGAGCACCGGGAGGTAGACCCACACGAACGCCTCGTGACGCACCGCTCCCACGATGGTGAATGCGGTCACGTGGACCAGCGTGAAGAGTGCAGGCCACGGCGCCCGTCTCGCCAGCGTGGCGAGTGCCCGCATCAACCCGGCAGGCCGAGGAACGCCACGAGGTCGGAACCGACTGCGGCGGCGGCCTCCCTCGCCCGAGCAGAGGCGGCCGGCACCTCAGCGGGCGAGTCGACCTCGGCCCGGACGTCCGCGTAGACCTTCAGCTTGGGCTCGGTGCCGCTGGGACGCACCAGGACCCGGCTTCCCCCTTCGAGTGAGAACGCCACCAGGGGCGTCGCCGCCAGCCACCTCGGGCGGTCCGCGGCGCCGTCGCGGTAGTCGACGACACCGGTGACCGCGAACCCGCCCAGCCGATCCGGCACCGCGGCACGCAACCGGTCCATGGCTGTGGCGATGTCATCGAGCCCCTGGCGACCGGGGCGAACCAGGCTGAGCAGCTTGCTCACCCACAGTCCGTCCCGGACGTAGAGGCGAGCGAGGCGGTCCAGCACCGGCTCCCCTGCCGCCGCTGCGGTCGAGGCCAGGTCGGCGAACCAGACGGCGGCCGACATGCCGTCCTTGTCCCGGACCACTGGACCGACCGAATAGCCGAGCGCCTCCTCGAATCCGTACACGAACCGGAGCCCGCGGCGCTCGAGATCGAGCGCGGCGTTGCAGATCCACTTGAACCCGGTGAGGGTCGACTCCCAGCGCACCCCATGATGCGCCGCCACCGCCCCCAGCATCGGTGACGACACGATGCTGCTCACCACCAGCCGATCCGCACCCGAGGTTCGCTCGAGCACGAAGTCCCCCAGCAACACCCCGATCTCATTGCCGCTGAGCCGCCGCCATCCATTCGCATCGGGGACACAGGCCGCCATGCGATCGACGTCGGGGTCGTTGGCGAGCACGAGGTCGGCGCCGGACTCCGTCGCCAGAGCCATGGCGAGGTCGAGCGCCCCCGGCTCCTCGGGATTGGGGAAGGCGACGGTGGGGAACGTCCCATCGGGCTCAAACTGCTCGGGGACCGGGGTGACCCGGTCGTACCCTGCGGCGCCGAGGAGGCGCACCGCGGGCCGGCCACCGACACCGTGCAGCGGGGTGTACACGATGTCGATCGGCGCGCCCCCCGGTGCTTCTCCCCTGAAGCCGAGGACGGCCGCGACGTAGGCATCCTCGGCATCGCGGCCGATCGCCCCCGGGCCGTCGAGGGCCTTGAGGACCCGGGGCACCTTCACCGCAGGGCCGATCCGGTCGATGGCGGCGGCGATCTCCGAGTCGGCCGGCGGGACGATCTGCGCGCCGTTGGCGTCATACACCTTGTACCCGTTGTCACGAGGCGGGTTGTGGCTGGCGGTGACGACGACCGCTGCGGTCGCCCCGAGCCGCTTCAGGGTGAACGCCACCAACGGGGTGGGCGTGACGTCGGGAAAGAACCGCACCGCGATGCCGGCGCCCATCAACACCCCGACCGCGTCCTCGGCGAAGCGGCGGCTGTCGGGCCTGCCATCGAACCCCACGACGACCGCCTGATCGCCCCTCCCCGAAGCCACGAGATGGTCGGCGATGCCGCGGGTCGCCTTGATGACCATCGCCCGGTTCATCCGATTCGAACCGGCCCCGACCTTCCCCCTGATCCCGGCCGTCCCGAAATGCAGGATCTCGCCCATTCGGTCCTCGAGAGCTGCAACGTCGCCGGACATCACGACGTCGGCGAGTTCGGTGCGGGTGACCGGGTCGGGGTCGCCGGTGATCCACGCTCGAGCCGCGGCCGTGAGGTCGGGGGCGGCATCGACGCCGGCGACCTGCGCCACTCCTTCCTCGGTGACGAGGTGGGTCATGAGGAGGTCGTGGGCCTCTCGCGGCAAACGGTCGACGACGAGTCCCGAGGGAATCACCCCGACGACGAGGGCGTCGCCGCGCAACAGCCCGAGGAATCGGTCGTAATGGCCGCCGCCCCTCCCCAGACGCGCTCCCGTTCGATCGAACGCCAGGCCGGGCACCAGCACGACGTCGACGAAGGCTGCATCCGCCGTGGGCGCCTCTGGGATCGGTTGGGTGAACCCGTATCGATGCTCCTCGCGGGGCGAGTCGTACGGATGAACGGTGATCCCGCCATCCGCCGACAACCGGGTGAGCCAGGCGCGAACTTCCTCGGCGAGGGGGCTCACGTCCGGCTCGTTGGGAAGCGGGTCGTAGAAGAGCACCGAGGTCTTGGGACCCATGCGCTCCCATGAGCGCAACGACTCGAGGATTTGTCCCGACGCCCGTTTCAGGTCGAGTGATGACAGACGTGTCTTGGCCCACGCCCGCCACTCGGCCTTGCCGGCCTCGGGGCCGGGTCGGGTCATGAGAACAAGAGCGGGGCGATCTTCTGCAACTCGTCCTGGTTGGAGGCGGGGACGATGTAGCCGGTCTCATCCCGGATCGTCGCCAGATGCTCCTCCACGTCCTCAGGTGTCAGCAGCCCCTCGTTCTCGGGGTGTTTGAACCACCCCTGGGTCAATCCGATGAACATCCGGCTGACGGTCCCCCCCGCCGCCGAGTAGATCTCACCCGTCACCGAGCACGCCTCGGAGCACAGGTAGGCGACGACCGGCGACACCAATGCCGGGTCGAGCTTCTCGGCGACCGGTCCGAGGATCTCCTCGGTCATCCGGGTCCTTGCCACCGGTGCCACCGCGTTGACCTTGATGTCGTACTTGGCGCCTTCGAGCTCGAGCACGTTCATCAGCCCGACCAGGCCCATCTTGGCGGCCCCGTAGTTGGCCTGGCCGAAGTTGCCGAGGAGCCCGGAGTTCGACGAGGTGACCACCACCCGCCCGTAGCCCTGCTCGCGCATGTGCCGGAACGCCGGGCGGGTGACGTAGAAGGCGCCCATGAGGTGCACGTCGATCACCGCCTGGAGGTTCTCCCACTCGAGATTGTGGAACGCCTTGTCGCGCAGGATTCCGGCGTTGTTGACGAGGATGTCGATGCGGCCGAACTCGTCGACCGCCTTGCGCACCATTGCCTCGGCGTCCGTCGGGTCGGACACCGATCCGTAGTCGGCGACGGCGGCACCACCGGCGGCGTGGATCTCCCCGACCACCTCGTCGGCAGGCCGGGCATCCGACACCGTGCCGTCGGTGGCGACACCGGGGTCGTTGACGACGACCGCGGCGCCGCGCGACGCGAGGAGTTTGGCGTGGTTGGCGCCGAGGCCCCTGCCGGCACCGGTTACGAGAGCGACCCGATTCTGAAAGTCGATCATGTGGCCCTTCCCTGAGGCTGCCTCAGAAGGCTAGGCGACGCCGCAGTCACTCCGATCGGATGCTCCCCTCGACCGGACGCCTCTACGGGAGCTCGCAGCGCACCCGGATTCTCCCAAGACACGAGTCGCGCCGACCCGGTCCACCGACCAGGATGTTGGTGCCGGAACCGCCGAACAGGGCGTCGCTGCCCTCGTCCCCCGACAGGGAATCGGGGCCGGCGTCACCGTGAAGGCGATCACGACCCGGCCCGCCGGAAAGAGAGTCGGATCCACCGCCCCCCCACAGGACGTCGCGGCCAAGGCCCCCGGAGAGAACGTCGTCACCCGATCTGCCGTAGAGGCGATCGCGTCCCTCCCCACCGGTGAGCGTGTCGGCTCCAGGTCCGCCGCAGATGACGTCGTCGCCCCCACCGCCGTCGATGACGTCGTCACCTTCGAGGCCGACGATCACGTCATCACCGGGGGTCCCGGTGAGCCGATCGTCCGAGACGGTGCCCACGATCGTCGCCACCCCACTCCCGCATCGAGGTACCGCGGACGCGGCCTTCTCCGCCGCGTCTCCGGGTGGCCGGCTCGCCGACGCCACCGAGGGCACGGCCACGAGAACCCCCGACACCAACACCGCCACGGCGATGGCCGCCAGGTGCTGCCGCGCGCACCCGCCGACACGGGTCACCGAATGGAGGGGCAAGAAAGATCCTTCCCAGGTGCGCAGCCCCGGTCGGGGCGACCGAGAATCCTGCGGCGCTCAGGGTAGCCAGTCGGGCTGCGTCCACACGAGCCGATCAGGAGCGACGCGCCCTCCTCAGATGGGGGAAGCTCCGAGTCCTTCCCGTGAGTGCCCCGAGGGCGACCACGCCCCTGAGAGAGCGTGCCATCACACGACCTTTCCCAACTCCGGGGCCAAGTCTCCGTTTCGCCCGATCGCGATCTCGCCGAGGCCGAGCCACCGCGCCATCTCCCGCAGCTCGATCGCCATCTCTCCGGCGACGTGGCGGGCGTCGTGCCCCTCTTCGAGGAATGCCCCCGGTATGCGGAGCACGCCGTTGTGGCGGTCCGCCTTGATGTCCACCCGTGCCACCAGTTCGTCGCCGAGGAGGAACGGAAAGACGTAGTACCCGTGGACCCGTTTCGGAGCAGGTGTGTAGATCTCGATCCGGTAGCGGAAGTCGTACAGCTGCTCGGTGCGATCCCGATACCAGACGATCGGATCGAACGGGTTGAGCAGCGCCCGCGCCTCGACCTTGCGGGGAATCGTGCCCTCGGGATGCATGAACAGCGGCTCGTTCCAGCCGGCGACCTCGACCTCGGCGAGCGCCCCTGCGGCGACGAGCTGGGCCACCACCCGACGGGCATCGAGGATCGGCTGGCGGTAGTAGTCGGCGAGGCCTTTGGCGGTGCCGACGACCATCCGTTCGGCCGATCGCATGACCAGCTCGCGCAACGCCTCCTCGGCCGGCACGGCCGGAGCATCGAGGTGGCGCTGGGGGATCACCCGCTCGACCACGTCGTAGTAGCGGGTGAAGTTGCTCCGCTCGGCCACCGCCGCCTGGCCGCTCTCGAACAGCCACTCGAGGACGTGCTTGCCGTCGGCCCACCCCCACCAGGCGCCGGTGCGCTTCCCCGGTTCATCGAGGTCGGAAGCGGTGATCGGCCCCCGCTCTTGCATCTGGCGCTGCACCGACTCGACATACCCGGGTGCCTGTTCGCGCAGTTCTCGAATCCGCCGCCACGCGACGGTGGCGTGGTGATCCATTCGGTGCCGCCACAGCGGCC
Organism: Acidimicrobiia bacterium; assembly: GCA_035286665.1. Taxonomy (GTDB): domain Bacteria; phylum Actinomycetota; class Acidimicrobiia; order Spongiisociales; family UBA11373; genus RBG-16-68-21. The sequence continues at coordinate 5,522 of DATECY010000151.1, read as the reverse complement.
AATCCTCGATCGGCACGAACGAGGCCATGTGCGCCCAGTACTCGAAGACGTCCCGCTCTCGGAGCGCCCGCCACAGCAGGCTCGGGTCGTAGGGGCCGAGACGAGAGAACAGCGTGAGCTGATGGGCGCGTTCGACGACATTGACCGAATCGATCTGGAGCACGCCCATCCGCCGGATCGCCCGTCGGACATGGCCGAGGTCGGGAGTGCCCGACGGGCGGGGAGACGCCAGACCCTGAGCGGCGATGTGCGCCCGCCGCACCTGCGCCTTGGTGAGCCGCCTCACTCGCCGGTGAAGCGCGGTTCGCGCTTCTCGAAGAACGCCGCCACCGCTTCGGAGAAGTCCTTGGTGCGGAACATGGGGAGCAGCTGCAGCAGCGCCCGCTGGACGTGCTCGGGGTACTCGTCACTGCGCCCGGCCCGCATGAGACGCTTGGCGGCGCGCACGGCCTGAGGCGGCATGGCGACGATCTGCGCCGCCAACGCTGCGGCTCGTGCCTTGGTGGCGTCGGAGTCGGCGGCGACTTCGGACACCACGCCGGCGGCGAGGGCCTGCTCCCCGGTCATGTCCTCGCCGAGGAAGTAGAAGCGGGCCGCCTGCTCCCACCCGACCAGGCGGGGCAACAGCCAGGTGTCGCCGCTCTCCGGCAGCAGGTTGCGCTTGGTGGCGGGGACGAGGCGGGCGGTGCGGGCCATGACCCTGACGTCGGCGTTGATCGCCATGCCGACGGCGTATCCGGCAGCGGCACCGTTGATCGCCGCGATCACCGGCACCTCGATCTGTTGGAGAATGATCGCCGGCGAGCGCTCCGGCTGGAAGGTGAAGGCGATCCGGTCGAGGCGGTCCATCTGCTGTGCGGCTTCGACGAGGTCGAGGCCCCCCGAGAAGGCGTCCCCGCTGCCGGTGAGCACGATGCAGCGCACCTCGGAATCGGCGGACGCAGCACGGAGCAGGTCGCCGAGCAGATCGAACATGTCGACGGTGAAGGCGTTGCGCCGCTCCGGCCGGTTGAAGGTGATTGTGGCGACGTGGTCGGCGACCGTGGAGAGGATGTCGGGCATGCGGCTCCGAGGTGGGCGGATCGGTAGCCTACCGACATGGTCCGCGCAGTCCTTGCGCCGTTCCGAACGATGTTCGCCCTGCTGGTGGTGGTACTGGCCACGCTACTGCTCGGCTCGTACGTGATCGTGCTGCTCAAGATCCGGCCCAGGACCCGCCAGATCACTTCGATCATGCGCCTGTGGGCGCGCGTCTTCCTGCGGGCGTCGGGAACCGATCTGAAGGTCGAGGGCCTCGAGCACCTCGACCCGACGGCCTCCTACGTGTTCAGCGGCAACCACATCTCCAACATCGACATCCCGGTGATGATCGCCAGCCTGCCGGTGTCGGTTCGCTTCCTGGCCAAGGCCGAGCTGTTCAAGGTTCCGGTCCTCGGCGGAGCGATGCGGGCAATCCACATCGTCCGCACCGATCGCGAGGCCGGGGCGGGAGCGCACCACGCCATCAACGAGCAGGTGACCCGGGTCGTCGACGAGGGGCTGTCGCTCGTGATCTATCCCGAAGGAACCCGATCCCGCAACGCCGAGATGATGCCGTTCAAGAAAGGTGCATTCCGCATCGCCATCGACAACGGCATGCCGATGGTCCCGGTGACGATCACCGGGAGCGAGACGGTGTGGGAGCCGGGCGGCAAGCGCATCTTCGGCGGCGACGTCCGCCTGGTGATCCACGAGCCGATCCCGACCGCGGGCCTCGATGCGGAAGACATCGACGAGTTGCGCGGCCGGGTGCGGAGCATCGTCGCGGAGACGTATGAGGAGATTCGGGTCAGATGAGCCAGGGTGATGAGTTGTGAGTTGTGAGTCATGAGTAAGAGAAGAAGAGACACGACCCCTCTTACTCAGAACTCAAGACTCAGAACTCAAGACTCCCTCATCGCCACCACCACGTTGTCCAGCGCCACGTGCATGCCGTCTTCCATCTCCACCGGGCGCTCCACCCGGTCGGCCCGGGTGACGGTGAGGTCGGCTCCGATGGTCGCCGCCACCTCCTCGGCGGTGTAGAGAACCCGGTGGTCCTGGGGGCCGCCGAAGCCCTCCGACAGGTTCGACGAGTCGTGGCCGATGATCGCCAGGGTGCCCCCCGGGGCCACCGCCGAGGCCTCCACGACCCACACCCTCTGCCGCTGCTCGGCCGGGATCTGCAGGTACACGACGAGCACGAGGTCGGCCGGACGCGACGGCTCCCACTCGAGGAGGTCGGCTCGTTCGAAGTGGACGGTCACCCCGCGTTCGGCGGCGAGGGCCGCTCCCTGCTCGATCGCCACCTCCGACCAGTCCACCATCGTGGGGTCCCAGCCCCGCTCGGCCAGCCACACCGCGTTGCGGGCATGACCGCCGGCCAGGTCGAAGACGGTTCCCGGCGTCAGCCCTTCCACCACCTCGACGACGAACCGGTTGGGCTCGGCGGTCCACAGGAGTCCGCCCTTCTCCCGATAGCGGTCGTCCCAGTCGCGGTGGTCCATGGGGAGGAGGGTAGGAGTCGGACATCCAGGGCGGACCACAGATGACAGATCAGGAGATCATCATCGGGCCCTCGGGCCCGGTGACCAGCCATCCGCCGTCCTGGTAGACGACGCGGAGATGGGTCCACATGCCGCAGGTGCCTCCACACCACAGCGACACCGGCACCAGGGCACCGTCGGCATCGAAGGCGACCTCGCCGACGCCGACGATCGCCGACCCTTCGATCACCGGCCGGAGATCGTCGGTTCGGAACTCGGCGGCATCGTCGATCCACCGATACGGGCCGAGATCGCCGAGGGCGCGCTCGACGGCGGTGCGCTCGGCGTCGGTCAAGGCGCGGCCGGGCGGCGCCCGGAATCCGGCATCACTCCCTCCCGCGGCGGGATCGATGCGGTTCTGGACGAGCACCTCGGTGAATCTGTGCCCGGAGCCGAAGGTGTTGTAGTCGGTCACCAGCGAGCGCAGCGCCAGCGCGGTGACCTCGATGCGATCCGCCTCGGAGGCGGGTGGCGTCTCGGCGATGAGAGTCGTGGTGGTCGTCTCGGCGCCGAGAGTCGGTCCGGGCGCCTCGTCACCACACGCTGTCGCGACGAGGACGACGACCACCAGCACCGCAAGGTGGCGCATGGAGCCAGAATACGCGCCGGATGGTCCGCGCCGCCTGGGCACTCAGTCGTACACCCCCACCAGCCAGCATCTCCCCTCCCGCACCTCGCAGAGGAACGCCCCCGCCGAGGTCACCACCTGGTAGCGGTCGGCGGCGGCTTCGCCTTCCCACCAGCGGCCGGTCTGGCGCCACGGGCCCGCCCAGCCGAGCACCGGCTCCCAGCGGCTGCCCAGCCTGACCCGGGTGGGAAACCCGCCGTCCCATTCGATCTCGAACGGCCGCGGGTCGGGGGGCACCAGCGCCGGTGACGGCTCGGGGAGCCTTCCCGGCCACGGCGCCTTCGGGTCGAGCGCCGCCGCCTCGGGCTCTTCGCCCCAGCGATGCCACTGCACCCGCTCCCCCGGGTCGCGGCCCCCCTGCGGGATCGCCTGGAGGACCGCATCGGGGCCCACCAGCCCCTGGGCACGGCTGAGGGCGCGGCGAGCGTCCGACTCGGAGGCGGCGTCCTCACCGAGTCGCAACTGGCGTCCCCGATCGGAGAGGTCGGCGGGCACCAGCCGCAACCGCACCACCCCGCCGGGAACCCCGCCCGACTCCACCCAGGCGCGCAGCTGCCACCGGACCCGCTCGGCCAACTCGACCTCGGAGAACGGATGGCTGCTCCGCCAGGTCCGCGCTCTGATCACCCCCGTGGCCGCCTCGGCCTCCACCTCCACCCGGTGGGGCATCGCCCCGGTGGGGGCGACCGCCTCGAGCAGCCTGCCGGCCAGCGCCCGCGCCGCGAAGGCGGCTCGCTCCACGTCGTCGAGGGGAGGATCGAAACGCTCCTCGACGACCACCTCCTCGCCGATCCGGCGGGGATGCACCACCCGGTCCTCGCCGCTGGCGATGCGATGCGCCTCCAGGCCGATCGGCCCGAATCGAGAGGCGACCGCCTCCCGGGGAAGGCCGGCCAGGTCGCCGAGGGTGCCGATCCCCAGCCAGCGGAAGGTGTCGACCAATTCGGCGACACCGACGGCGGCGATGTCGAGACCGGCGAGGAACGCCGCGGTGTCGGCGACGATCACCGGACCGGCGACCGCCCGCTCGGCGGCCATCCGGGCGGCGAACGGCCCGTCGGCCAAACCGAAACGCCCCCCGGGCGCCATGGCCTCCACCGCAGCCACCACCTTGCCGACGAGGGTGTCCTCGGACCCGTAGTAGCGGACCGCCCCTGCCGTGGGCAGGTAGACGAGGCCGGGCGACACCATCTCCATGCGGGGCACCAGGTCTTCGATGGCCAGCGCCACCGGCTCGAAGGCGACCGCCTCGGCTCCGGGATCCGACACCAGGGTCAGAGCGGCGGGGGCCAGCGCCTCGGCCTCGCGGCGGTGCATCCCCACCCTCGCTCCCAGGACGTGGGCATCACCGGTGACGGCGATCACGGTCCCCGACGCGTCGACGACCTGGGCGGGGCGATCGGCGGGCGTGTCGGGGCGGCGCAACGGCCAATCGGGGAACCAGATGCAGAGGATGCGTGCCACCTCGGCCTACCCGACGGCGTGGACGGCGGAACCCGAGATCGCAGGCAAGGCTCGGGTTCCCTCGTCGACCAGTTCGATCGTCCTGGGGATGCCTTGGACCCCCTTGCCCGACACCCGCAGCGTGAGTCGCCGCTGGAGGAGGGCGCCGTGACCCCGGTCGGCCCCGTGCCAGACCACGGCGTCGGCCTCCACCCGCAGGTGGAGCACCCCGCCGGGGAGGTCGCCTGCGACGGGCCGGAGTACCAGGGCGGACCTCCGTGCCCGGGAGAGGGCCCCGAGGCGGCGCAGATCGGCATCGCAGACCCCGGCGGGGACCTCGGCATACACCGCGGGGAACCCCTCGATGAGGGCGGCGGTCACCCGCAGCCAGGCAGAGCGGTCGGGGCAGCGGACGACCACGAGTCGGTCGGGGACGATGCCCACCTCCCAGGCGGCCACCGGGCACAGCCAGCCGCGGACGTCGACCACGGCCACCATGCCGGTCTTCGACGGTTCGGCCAGCAGCGCCAGGGCGAGGCGGGTGAGGCCGGACCCCGGTGGGCCCATCAGGCCGAGCACTCGGCCCGGCTCGGCGGTGATCGCAAAGGGCGCGACCGGATGGGGCGACGGTGCGCTCAGGGCGCCGGAGAGAAGGGATGCCCGATCCAAGGGCACCCCATCCTAATCGAACATGTGTTCGGTCGTCGACCGTGCCCTCCGTCGAAGGGCGGCACTTGGCCTCTGGGGCTTGGGCAAGCTCCAGCCGGCTACTCGACAGCCGGCTCGACTAGTCGAACGCTCCGAAGATGTTGAGGCCGCCGAGGAGGATTCCCACGATGAGGAGGACGGCCCCCAGGAGCATCCTCTCCCGCAGCAGATAGAGGACG
>DATECY010000150.1:0-5434 GCA_035286665.1 Acidimicrobiia bacterium | reverse complement strand
TCGCGCATTGCGAAGGGGTCGAGGAGCGGGAGCTCGTCGACCCCTGCTTACACGCCTGAGATTCGGTCACCGGGGGGAAGTACAATCGCCTCTCTGCCGTTGAGGACGGGGCATTGTCAGCCGATTCGATCGTCATCCGGGGTGCGCGCGAGCACAACCTCAAGAACGTCTCGCTGGAGCTTCCCCGCGGGCAACTCATCGTGTTCACCGGGCTGTCCGGCTCGGGCAAGTCGTCGCTGGCGTTCGACACGATCTATGCCGAGGGCCAGCGCCGCTACGTGGAGAGCCTCTCGGCGTACGCCCGGCAGTTCCTCGGCCAGATGGAGAAGCCCAATGTCGAGTTCATCGAAGGTCTGTCGCCGGCGATCTCCATCGACCAGAAGACCGCGAGCCGCAACCCGCGTTCGACCGTCGGCACCGTCACCGAGATCCACGACTACCTGCGGCTGCTGTTCGCCAGGATCGGCGTGCCTCACTGCCCCAACTGCGGCCGGCCGGTCGCCCGACAGACTCCGCAGCAGATCGTCGACCAGATCCTCGAGCTCCCGGCCGGGACCAGGTTCCAGGTGCTGGCGCCGGTGGTCCGCGGCCGTAAGGGGGAGTACGAGGCGCTCCTCAAGGAGCTGAGCCGTGAGGGCTTCAGCCGGGCTCGGATCGATGGCGAGGTCCGCGAGCTCACCGAGGACATCAAGCTCGACCGCTACTTCCAGCACACCATCGAGGTCATAGTGGACCGCCTGGTGGCCAAGGATGGCATCCAGCGACGCCTCACCGACTCCCTCGAGACCGCCCTGCGCCTCGCCGAGGGAGTCGCCGTGGTCGACGTCGTGGACGGGGCGACGCTCACCTTCAGCCAGCATCTAGCGTGCGAGCACTGCGGTCTCTCGTTCGAGGAGCTACAGCCGCGCAACTTCTCGTTCAACAGCCCCTATGGAGCGTGTGAGGGGTGCAGCGGCCTGGGGACCCGCTTTCAGGTCGACTGGCACCTCGCCGTCCCCGACGACGACAAGTCCCTCGCCGAGGGAGCGATCGCGCCGTGGATGGGGCGGCACCGGTCGTCCTACTACCAGCGCGTCCTCGAAGGCGTCGCCTCCCAGTTCGGGTTCTCCATGGAGACCCCCTTCAACAAGTTGACGAAGAAGGCGCTGAAGGTGGTGCTCGAGGGTGCAGGGGAGACCCCGATCACGGTGTCCTACCTCAACCGCCTGGGCCGCCAGCGGCGCTACCAGACGTCCTACGAAGGCCTCATCCCTTGGCTGACCCGCCGCCACGAGGGTGCCGACTCGGACGGTGCGCGGGAGATGTACGAGCAGTTCATGCGCCTCGTCCCGTGCGAGACCTGCCGTGGCGCCCGCCTCAACAAGGTGGCCCTTGCCGTCACCGTCGCCGGCAAGAACATCCACCAGCTCTCGACGCTGTCGTTGCGGGACGCCTTTGTCGCCGTCGAGGCGTTCGAGTTGGTCGAGCGGGACCGGACGATCGCCGAGGCCGTGCTCAAAGAGATCAGCGCCCGCCTCCGCTTCCTCCTCGACGTGGGCCTCGACTACCTGACCCTGGCGAGGGGTGCCGCCACATTGGCGGGCGGCGAGGCCCAGCGCATCCGCCTGGCCACCCAGATCGGATCCGGTCTGGTCGGTGTGCTCTACATCCTCGACGAGCCGTCGATCGGCCTCCACCAACGCGACAATCAGCGCCTCATCGAGACCCTGGTCCGGCTGCGCGACCTCGGCAACACCGTGATCGTCGTCGAGCACGACGAGGAGACGATCCGGGTCGGCGACCACATCGTCGACATCGGACCCGGTGCCGGCGAGCACGGCGGCAGGATCGTGGCCGAGGGGTCGATCCAAGACGTTATGAACGAGCCCGACTCGATCACCGGGGACTATCTCGCCGGTAGGCGCTCCATTGCTGTGCCGACCGTGCGCAGGATCGGTGACGGCCGGTCGATCAAGGTGGTGGGCGCCACCGAGAACAACCTCAAGGAACTCGACGTCGAGTTCCCCTTGGGGATGTTCGTCGCCGTCACCGGGGTCTCGGGGAGCGGAAAGTCGACCCTCATCGAGGAGATCCTGGCCAAGGCCCTCCACTTCGAGCTGTATCGGACGCGGGACATGCCCGGCCGGCATCGCAGGGTCGAGGGCATCGACCAGATAGACAAGGCCATCGACATCGACCAGTCGCCGATCGGGCGCACGCCGCGCTCGAACCCGGCCACCTACACGAAGCTGTTCGACAAGATTCGGACGCTGTACTCGTCGGTGCCCGAGGCGCGTGCTCGGGGGTACCAGCCGGGTCGGTTCTCGTTCAATGTCGCCGGAGGGCGCTGCGACGCCTGCAAGGGCGATGGAACGATCAAGATCGAGATGCACTTCCTGCCCGACGTCTACATCCCGTGCGAACAGTGCAAGGGGCGCCGCTACAACCGTGAGACGCTCGAGATCCTCTGGAAGGGGCACTCGATCTCGGACATCCTCGACCTCTCGGTGGAGGAGGCTCTCGGCTTCTTCGAGAACCAGCCGCCGATCGCTCGCGTCCTGCAGACCCTCTACGACGTCGGCCTCGGCTACATCCGGCTCGGACAGCCCGCCCCGACGCTGTCGGGCGGCGAGGCGCAACGAGTGAAGCTTGCCAGCGAGTTGGGTAAGCGCTCGACGGGGAGCACCTTCTACATCCTCGACGAGCCGACCACGGGTCTCCATTTCGAAGACGTACGCAAGCTGCTCGGCGTGCTCCAGCGGCTCGTCGACGGCGGCAACACCGTTCTCGTCATCGAGCACAACCTCGACGTGATCAAGTCGGCGGACTGGATCATCGACCTCGGGCCCGAAGGCGGTGACGAGGGCGGCCGGGTCGTCGCCGAGGGCACACCCGAAGCGGTGGCCGAGGTCGGGGAGTCATACACCGGGAAGTTCCTCAGGGAGGTCCTCGGCGCGTGAGCGGATGGGGTGACGACCTTGCCGAGTGGTGGCTCGCCGAGGTTCGCGACGACCCGGCCTACGAGTTGGAGGTGCTTCCCCTGGCTCTCGATCTCCTCGATCCGCTCTCCGGCAAGACCTACCTCGACCTGGGCTGCGGTGAGGGTGGCCTGCTCAGGCGGATCCGAGATGCCGGCGCGGTCGGCCTCGGCGTCGACCTCTCACCCCGCCTTGCCGCGGTAGCACGGGCGACGGCGCCGACGATCGTGGGACGTCTTCCGGAGATCGCGTTCGTCCGTGACGGGTCCGTTGACGGTGTGACCACCGTTCTCGTCCTGGAGCACCTCGAGGATCCGGCAAGGCTCATGGCGGAGGCGGCTCGGGTCACCCGAGCCGGAGGAGTGTTCGTGCTCATCGTCAATCATCCGGTCCTCACCGCGCCCGGCTCCGCTCCCGTGGTCGATGCCGATGACGGGGAGGCCTTGTGGCGATGGGGCGACTACCTGGGGGAGGGGTTCACCGAAGAGCCCGCCGGAGGCGCCGGGTCGATCCGCTTCAACCACCACCCGACGGGGGAGCTGCTGACCGAGGCGGCCGGGGTCGGGTGGAGCCTGGAGCGGATGGTCGAGCGGGGAGTAGCACCGGAGCGGGCCCACGCCGACCCGCTGTTGGCCGCTCAGCAGGGGATCCCTCGCCTCCTCGGCCTCAGGTGGATTCGCCGAGCGCGCGGCGACTTCGACGAGTAGGCTCTCGGCGGACGTCCACGAGGGGGACACGCCATGGGTCGCTCGGCGATCCTGAGGACTGCCGTTGCGGCGGCGCTGGTCGCGCTGATGTTGCCGGTCGCCGGTGCCGCTCAGGTGAGCGCGGCGCAGACCCTCCCCACCTCACTGACGAGCGCCCTGGTCGACAAGCTCGGCCTCGACCCGTCTCAAGTCGACCGATGGTCCGCCGGGGTCGTCGACGTCGGCGACGACTGGTGGGCGTTCGGTTGGGGAGGCGACGCCGACGCCCCGGCGACGATCAGCGAGGCGGACGCTCCGTGGACGGTACCGGTCGCCATCGGCGTCAACTATGTCCAGTGGCAGGACCCGGGGCGGCTCCCCGACTTTGGTCCGTTCTCCGTGGGCAACGGGATGCTTACGGGTTCGGTCAACGGTGGACCTCAGCTCAATCGCACCTATGCGGTGATGACCGCGGTGATGGGCGGCGACATTCCCATCGGCGACGACATGCAGTTCTTCCAGCAGTGGGACTTCGTCCTCGGGATCCCTGGCCTCGACTCCTGGCATGCCCTGCCCCAGTTCCCCGACGACACCTGGAACGGGGGTGCGTTCGTCGCCAGCCTCGCCTACGGGCCATCCCCGTGGAGCCTGAACTTCTACACGTTCGGCGGCGGCACCATCAACACCAACCCGTTTGGTGGGTTCGGGATCATCACCGGCGACACGCTCATCCTCGGCGTGGAGGCCGACCCGGACATCTTCTCCGGTGGGGTTACCGGCGGCCCGTTCAACCCCGATATCACCGGCAGGATCGCCCTGGACGTCAAGGATGCCCCGAGCAACCCGGCGATGTCCCGGGTGGTGACGGCTCCGGCAGGGCCCCTCGATGAGACCACCTTCTTCGGGTACCTGGGCAATGGCCGGACGATCGTGCCGGGCCTCCCCGGCCTGTTCGACACCTCCGATGTCGTGCCCTTCATCGGTCCCGATGGCACGCTGTGGTTCAAGCTGTTCCCGTGGGAGCCGTGGGGTTCGGAGCCACCCGACCAGTTCTTCTCCGACTATCTGCAGGTGTCGTTCCGCCCCGGCGGAGCCACCGGGGATCCGTTCTACGTCGGCTTCCAGAGCCACGCCGGAGTCGACGAGGGGTTTGCCGGTCAGGGGTCGGAGACGGGCATGCTCCCCGCCGGGTATGTGATGAACGACGGGGCGATCCTCTTCGGGACCGGCATCCCCTACGAGGGGGGCGCGCTCGAGGTGCTCACCCAGGGTGGCTTCCTGGCGACCGAGGGCGGCCAGTTCCAGGGGACCCAGCAGACATCGACTTTCGCACCAGAGCGGATCGTCACCTCCGACGATCCCCTCCATTTCGATGACGAGTTCCCGGTTCACGATCTCGTCACCGGCGAGCCGGTGGAGCCTCCGCCAACCACCACCACGACCGCTCCGCCGGTCACGGAGACGACGGATGCCCAGGAGACCACCACCACCGCGCCCTTGGAGACGACGACCACGCTCGGGTCCACTACCACCGAGCGCCCTCGGCTCTCGACGACATCACGCGGTGGCGAGTGCTGGTGGTGCTGGGGGATCATCGCCCTGCTCTTCGCCTTCCTGATCTGCGCCCTCTTCCTGTGGCTCAAGTCCTACGAGTGGTGGACGTGTTGGATTCCGTGGGGTGTGGTGATCTGGGTGTGGGTGCCGTTCTTGTTGGCCGGGTTGTGGTGGTGGCAACCGGCGTGGTGGTGGGGGCCGCTGGTGGGCTGGTTCGTGGTGATCGGTGGGTACACG
>DATECY010000149.1:0-4632 GCA_035286665.1 Acidimicrobiia bacterium | reverse complement strand
TCGAACAGAAGTGCGACGACGACTCGGACGACAACTCCGACGACGACTCCGACGACAACGATTCCGACGACGAGGACGCCGACTCGGACGACGACGATTCCGACGACAACTCCGACGACAACGATTCCGACGACGAGGACGCCGACTCGGACGACGCCGACTCGGACGACGACGACTCGGACGACGACAAGTGATCGTCGGTAACACACCGCGGCGATGGCTCCCCCTGGTGGGGGCCATCGTCGTGCTCACCCTCGCAGCCTGTGGCGACGACACCCCGGCGGCCACCACCGCCGTGACCGCCGAGTCCACTGCCACGACGGCCGACGGCACTGGGACGGCATCCACCGCCGCTCCCCGTGATGCCGTGTTGGGAGATGCGCTCGATGCTGTCGGCACCCGGTATGCCTTCACCGCCACGGTCACACTCGATGGGGCCGAGGTCACGATGGTCGAAGGCACCGTCTACGACGGCACCGGCGCCTATCAGGTGGCGACGGCAGGGGCGACGGTCGAATACGTCGCCTCCGACGAGGGCCAGTGGGCCCGCCAGCCGGGCGGCGAGTGGACGGTTCTCTCCGAGGCCGCCCCGCTCCTCGACCCGCTCGACCCGCTCAGCCGGCCGATCGACGTCAGGGTCCTCGACAGCAGCGGCGACGACGCCCTGCTCGAGGCCACCTACGACGGAGCGACGCTCGGATTCGCCGGCGGAGGACGGGTGGACGTGAGCATCACCATCACCGGCGGCGCCGTCGCCGCCATCTCGTACGACGTCACCGTCGAAGGAGGGACCGCAACCGTGGTCACCACCTTCGATGGGACCGCCGACGTGTCTCCCATCCAGGTTCCGCCGACCTAGGTTCCTCGCCTGGCGGATGCGCCCGGAGCTCCCTTCGCGAGGAGGGGGCTCCGACGCGTCTAACGCGTCTTGAGAATCCGCTGCCAGATGGTCCCGCCCACGCGGGGCATGGAGACCACACGTTCCCCTCGGCCAGGGGACGGGAATGTCATCTGGGGGAAGCCCAGACATCGGGCTGGTTCAGCCTGCGGGGACCTCCGAGCGACGGCAGGACTCATCACCCAGCTAGGCGAGCGCAGCGGCGAGAGCGGCGATATCGCCCTCGTCGTTGTAAGGGGCCAAAGACACCCGCAGGCGGTCGCCGCGGGCGCTGCACACGATCCCCTGGTTACGCAACCGGGCCACCACCGAGGCACACGCCTCCCGGGATGAAGTGAGCGCGACGATGTGCGCGGTGGCAGCCGGATCCCCGGCATCGCGAAAGGGCCGCCAGCCGTGGGGCGCAGCGAGCTCGAGCAACCGGCTGCGGAGTCCTGCTGCGTGGTGCTCGATCCGATCGAGCCCCGCCGACAGGAGTTGGTCGAGGGCCGCAGTCAGTCCAACGACCGAGACGTAACTCATCGTCGACTGGGTGAACCGGCGGGCGTCGGATGCCATGGAAAGGTCTGTGGCATCGAATGCGAAAGGGGTGGGAGCCCCCATCCACCCCGGCAATGCCGGGGTCCGGTCGACCACGTCGGGGGTCATTGCTCCGATCGCCACACCACCATGGCCGCCCAGCCACTTGTAGCCGCTGGACACCACCAGGTCGGCGCCCCAGGCCCCCGCATTGGATGGCATCGCACCCGCCCCTTGGGTGGCGTCCAGTACCAGCCTGGCGCCGGCGGCCGCGGTTGCCGCCCGAAGCCGGGGCACGTCGATCAGGGTGCCGGTGGCGTACTGCACCCACCCGACGGCCACCACCGCGGTGCGCTCATCGACACGGGCCACCAGATCGGCCGTCAGGTCCGTTTCGGGGCGATCTGCGACAAACTCGACGCGGCACCCCCCGCTCGCCTCCAGCCGCAACCAGGGGCGCGTGATGGCAGGAAAGTCGCTGGCGACTGCAAGCACCCTCGATCCGGGTGGTAGAGGCAGCAGGAACGGGGCCTGGCCGAGAAGCTCACTGGCGCTGCCCACGATGGCGATCCGAGAGCCTTCCACCCGGAACAGACGGGAGGCGCGTGCCCGCAGCCCGTCAAGAAAGGCCACCTCGTCGTCATCGGACATGTGCACGTTGCCGTGTCGCACCACACGGTGAAGCAAGTCGTCCATGGCGGCGACAGCCGAATCGCCGATCAGGCCCAGCGAGGCCTGGTTCAAGTACACGGTGGAGAGGAGAGTGGGATACGCGGAGCGATCGAGCAGCGATGCCATGGAGGTTCAGAGTAGGTTGCTGCCCCCTCGGCCAGCGTTGCGAATCGTCACTTGAGATCAGTGGCGTCGCGTGGCCCTGGTCGGGTGTGTACTTCGTACAGCCCTGCTCCGACGGTCTGTCCTCGTCCGAGTGCCGAACTGGTGGGTCGAACTCCGCTCAGCCAGAAGGAGAGCCCACCCACACCGCCGCATTCGTTTCCGCATAGATGCCTTGTCCGTCGGCGTAACCGACGGCGACGACACCCGGTCCCCCGGCCGCAACGCCATACATTCCCTGGTCGTACCAGCCGCCGAAGTCCCCCCCATCACTACGCGCCCGTGTCCACGTCAGCCCATCGGCCGAAGTCCACACCACCGCATTCCAATCATCACCCGAACGGTCGTGACCGACGGCGATCACACCAAGACCCGCCGCCGCCACGCCATACATCTCCTCCCAACCGGGGCCCCCGAAGACCGCCTCATCGGGGGGAACCCGGATCCAGCTGAGACCATCGGCCGAGGTCCAAACCGCCCCATCCGGATCTCCACCTGAGGAGTCCGAGCCCACCGCGACCAGGCCGGGACCCGCCGCGGCCACGCTCTCCATCCTCGAGCTTCCGAAGGCCGCCTCGTCGTAGGGAACCTGGGTCCAGGCCACCCCATCTGTCGAAGTCCACACCGCCGCGCCCAGATCGGACGCGTCGTAGCCGACGGCCACGAGACCCGGACCCCCCGCCGCCACGCTCTCCATCGCCTGCCAGCCTGCGCCGCCGAAGATCACCTCGTCGTGAGGGACCCGGGTCCAGGTCACCCCATCAGCCGAGGTCCACACCGCGGCATCCCGGTCGCCACCGGACTCGTCGTAGCCGACGGCGACCAGACCCGGACCCCCCGCCGCCACCCCCTGCATGCCCTGGTTGTCGGGGCCGCCGAAGACCGCCTCATCGCGAGGAACCCGCCTCCAGTTCAACCCGTCAACCGAGGTCCACACCGCGGCGTTCTCCTCCATTCCAGGGGAGTCCGCCTCGTAGCCGACGGCGACCAGACCCGGGCCCCCCGCCACCACCCCATACATGGCCTGGCTGCAATTGAGGCCATACGTATTCTGAGGACAACTGCCGCCGAAGACCGCCTCATCGTGCGGGACCCGGGCCCAGGCGAGCCCATCAGCCGAGGTCCACACTGCCGCGTCTTGATCCCGGTAGCCGTAGTCGCCAGGGGACTCGTCGGAGCCCACGGCGACCAGACCCGGACCCCCGATCACCAGCCCATGCATGCCCTGGTCGTAGGAGGAATCGCCGAAAACCGCCGCATCATGAGGGACCCGCGCCCACATCAGGCCAGGCTCGGCAACGGTCGTCGAGGTCATGGAGGTCTCGGTGGTGACCGGCCTACTGGTCACCGCCGTGGTCGGCGCCTGACTGGTTGCCGTCGTAGTGATCCGGGGTCCGCTCGTCGTAGTGGGCTCAACGGTGCGGTCGACTCCGCACCCTACGGTCAACAACATCAGCGCAAGTGTGAGGCTGGCGCGGTTGCGCATGACCCTCTCCTCTCAAGACTGCCTTGCGGCAGACCGGCAGGCCTCCGAGGGCTTGCGTCGCCCCCTTGGGCCCGACATCAGGCTACGCCGCCGGAGGCGATAGGGCGGAACCGAAACGGGAGGAGGGCGTGCCCTCCGGACGTGATCGCCTCCCCCTCGGCGAGCGCTCGTCAATGACATCTGAGCTCGTGGCTCGGGTCAGAGTTCGCTGATGATCTCGATGGCTGTTTGGACGAGTTCGGTCAGGTCATCGAGAGACCGGGTGGATTGGAGCGTCCACACCAGTCCACGCTGTGACCACGTGATGCGGCTGATCTGCTCCTGAGAGCCGGTGCCCATGCCTCCCACGGCGCGGAAGGCGAGGCCGTCGACCATGCGGGGGTAGCGCATCGTGGCTGCGTAGCTGAGCAGCGAGTCCGACGAGTCGATCTCCAAGCGGAGGTTGTCGGTGTTGGTCCGAGGCACCCAGCCCGAACTGCCGTGATAGACGTCCGACACGTCGATCCCCAAGATGACGGCCGCGGTCTCGTCGGTGATCGGCGCAAATGGGTCCAGAGGATTGGTCGTATCGAGTCGGAACAGATCGGGGTCGGCGACGAGTGGCACCGAACGGGCGACCTCGACAAGTTGTTGCTCGCTGATCCCTATGGCGGTGATGGTCAAGCCCATCACGCCGTCGATCATGACCGCCAGGGTCGGCGTATCTCCGAGGTCCAGCCACCTCGCTGGGGACCATCCCGGCACCGGCACCCCCGCAGCCATCCGTGAGGGTGACACCTCTTGCATCTGGACAATCACCCGCACGTCCCCGCCGGCCAGACAGAATCGGGCGCTCTGTCCCGAGGGCGACTCACACAGGTCCGCACCGCTGGGAAGCACCAGGGGATAGAACAGG
>DATECY010000148.1:0-18171 GCA_035286665.1 Acidimicrobiia bacterium | reverse complement strand
TCAGCATTGCGCAAGAGCGCCCGCCTATTGGCGGACGCTCTGAGTCCGCAGCTTGCGGCTCGTCGACGCCTCTCCATTGGTTCTCAGGCGCGCCGCTGCCGTCTGCCCGCGTACTCTTGGGAAATGCCCCTCCATGCCGTACCCAGTGGCGCCGAAGCCGAGTGGCCCAAGGCCGCCAATCGTTCGGTGTGCTTTCTCGTCGACGTCTCGGGGAGGATCGAACGCCGACTCGTGACCGAGTGGATCGAGCGACGCCGTCCGCAAGGCGCGGAGTACCGGACGGTCGACCTGCCTCCCTCACGCAGGCGGCGGGGTGGGCGGGCGTCACTCGATGGGATGCGGTCGGCGATCGATCGCAACGACGATCTGTTTCTCGTCCCGGTGCGGGTGGCGTGGACGGCGTCACCGCGGCGGGCGCGGCGCATCCCCCGTCTCATCGACCTGATCACGCTGGGTGACCCCCGTGACCCGAACCGCCTGCTGCAAGAGCTGATCGTCCGATTTCGCCCCGATCGGGTGCGGGTGATCACGGGTGAGCCCGCCACCGTCGCCGGGGTTCGGTCGCGGTGGGTAGGCCATCGGGCGGAGCGGCCGGATGCCCCCACCGGCTTCGTCGAGTACGTCGCCCTCCAGGCAGCGCTGACCCTCGAAGTCGCCGAGAGGAGGGTTCGGGGGAATCGCTACAAGGTCCCACGCTTCGTGGCCGAGGATCTCCTGGGGTCCGCGTCCTATCAGGCGGGCCTCGCCGACCTGTCCCGCCGTACCGGTGAAGACGAGTTGGATCTTGGCCTGTCGGCTGCTCGCTACCTCAAGGAGATCGCCGCTTCACCGAGCACCTTCGTGATCGATCTCGTTGCCGCCCTGGTGCGGGCGGTGTACACGATGGGCTACGACCGGCGCATCCGTTACGACCGGGCCGCGCTCGATCAGATCGCCGCGCTCGGCCAAACGCATTCGGTCGCATTCCTGCCCAGCCACAAGTCGAACATGGATCACCTCGCCCTCACCTACGTGCTGTACGAGAACGGGATGCCTCCGAACCTGACTGCCGGCGGGATCAACATGAACTTCTTCCCCATCGGCGGTCTGCTCCGCCGTCACGGGATCTTCTTCATTCGCCGGAGCTTCAAGGACAACGAGGCCTACAAGTTCGTGCTGAAGCGCTACGTCGACTACTTGCTCGCCAAGCGCTTTCCGCTCGAGTGGTACCTGGAGGGTGCCAGGAGCCGGAGCGGGAAGCTGCGGGAACCCAAGTACGGAATGCTCTCCTACGTGGCCGACTCGTGGCGTCGAGGCTCGTGCGAGGACGTCGTGCTCATCCCGACCTCGATCGCCTACGACCAGATCCAGGACGTCGGGGCGCACGCCGCCGAGCAGCGCGGCGAGGCGAAGGAGAAGGAGTCGTTCTCCTGGATGGTCAAGGTGATCCGCAGCCTGCGCCGTCGCTATGGGCGCATCCACCTCAATTTCGGCGACCCGGTGCACCTCTCCGAGTTCCTGGAGCGGTACCCGGCGGGCGAGGCGCCGGATCCGGAGGCGGCACACCTCGAGATCGCCAAACTGGCCTTCGAGGTGTCGGTGCGGATCAATCGGGCGACCCCGATCACCCCGATCTCCCTGGTCACGGTCGCCCTCCTCGGCGCCGATCGGGCGCTGACGGTCGCCGAGGTGCACGATGCGCTCCGGGACCTGATCGCCTTCGTCGAGGCCAGGGTGCTGCCCGTGACCGAGCGGCTCACCCTCGATGATCCCGATCAGGTGCGCGCCGCCCTCGACGCTCTCGTGGAGCACCGCGTCGTGACCCGGTGGGAGGGTGGCACCGACACCGTGTATGCGGTCGGACCCGATCAGCATCTCGCCGCGGCCTACTACCGCAATACGATCGTCCACTTCTTCACCACCGGTGCCATCGCCGAAGTAGCTCTCGTCGCCGCGTTCGGTGCCGGCTCTCCCGCTGCAGCGTTCTGGGATGCCGTGTGGGCAGTGCGCGACCTGTTGAAGTTCGAGATGTTCTTCGCCGAGCGCGACGCGTTCCGTGACGAGGTGGTCCGGGAAGTCGGATCTCACGCCCCGGAGTGGGAGAGCCTCCTATCGGCCGGCAAGGCGGCTGAGGTGCTGGGAGCCCTTTGCCCGATCTCGGCGCCGTGGGCCCTTCGCCCGATCTTCGATGCCTACCTCGTCGTGGCCGATGCACTCGTCGCCACCGACTTCCGCCGCGACATCGATCCCAAAGAGCTGACCCGCGCCGCGCTCGCACTGGGTGAGCAGTACCGGGCTCAGCGCCGAATCGTGAGCCCCGAGGCGGTATCGACTGTGCTGTTCGAGAGCGCGATTCGGTTGGCCGACAACCGCGGGCTGCTCGAAGGCGGCGAGGTCGAGCGCCTGCGCGAGCGTGAGGCTTTCGCCACAGAGATCAGAGGAGTAGTGGGGATGATCGGGCGCGTGGCGGAGATCGCAAAGGGCCCTTAGCAGCCGTGGTTTGTCGGCTTCGCCGTCGGCGGGTGTTTGTGGCTCTTCGGCTGACGCCTCATCGCGGTGTTGCCTGGGTCCCTGCCCAGGCAACCGTGGTTTGTCGGCTTCGCCGTCAAACCACCGTTCTACTTCTTGGCGGCCTCGTAGTAGGGGTTGTCGCCGGAGGCGTGGTCGGTGACGTCGATGATCTCCCCGACCTCGGGGACCGCGTTGCGAATCGCCACCTCGATGCCCTGGCCGAGGGTGACCTGAGCCAATCCGCAGCCCACGCAGCCCCCACCGAGTCGCAGGTAGACGGTGGTCCCCTCGACTGCCACGAGTTCCGCGAAGCCGCCGTGGGCGGCGATCGCCGGGTTGATCTGCTCGGCGAGCACCGTGGCGATCCGTTCGGCGAGCGGCCCACGCAACTCGGAGGTGCCGGCGGCGATCTTGGGACTCGGGCTGTTCGGGTTGTCGATCCCGAGGGACCCTTCGCCGGCACGGATCGTCGCGCCCTCGAGGCGGGCGATGCTGTCTGCCTTGACCACGACGGGGAGACCGCCGAACCGCTGCAGCACGTCGTCGGGTCTGGCGTCGACCACTGGGATGAACGTCAGCTCATAGGTGAACTGGAGACCCTTGACGCCGAGGATGCCCACGGTGAGCGCCAACTCGTCGGCGTCGGGTTCCTGGGCGAGTATCCCCGTGATCGCCTCGGCTGCCTCGGGGGTGATCGAAATGACGGAGCGGTCCTCGATGGGCATGGCGGTGGATGGTACCCCCATGGGTGTCACTGACCGGGCGGGTCGTGTGTCTTTGCGGCCGGGTGTGGTCGCGGGGTGACGAGGCGGGCGGTTCTCGGCCTGGGGGTGGTGCCCCCTCCGCTCGGCTTCGCCTCGCGCCTCCCCCGGAAGACCGGGGGAGGCAAGAGGTTCCTTCGAGCACAACGGGTAACGCTCCGGTTTCCGCGATCATCGGTGGATGGCTCGTGTCGCACTCGTGCTTCCCACCGGCTCCTACCGGGGGCCGGACTTCATCGCCGCGGCCGATGAGCTCGGCGTCGACCTGCTCATCGCCACCGATCGGTCGCTCGGGTTGTCGTCGGGACGGATCTTGGGCGTCGTCACCGTCGACTGTGCGGCACCGACCGAGGCAGCCGCGGCCGTGGTCGAGGCGGCTGCGTCGATCCCGGTGGACGCCGTCGTCGGTGTCGACGACGCAGGGGTGATGGTTGCGGCGATGGCGGCGAGGGCGCTCGGCCTTCCTCACAACCCGATCGAGGCGGTCGCCGCTACGAGGGACAAGCGCGAGATGCGGTCCCTCCTCGCCGCCGCGGGAGTGCCGCAACCCCGGTATGCCGTGGCGTTCGATGCAGGCGAGGCGGTCACGGCCGCCGCCGACGTCGGGTTCCCGGTGGTGCTCAAGCCGATGTCGTTGTCGGCGAGCCGGGGAGTCATCCGTGCCGATGACCCGTCCGGAGCCCGACGCGCCGCAGAGCGAATCGGCGTCATCCTCGACGAAGCCGGGGCGACCTGGCCGATTCTGGTCGAGGAGTATCTGGCCGGCGACGAGGTCGCGGTGGAGGCGTTGGCGACGCCGGGAGGGGTGGAGGTGCTCGCCGTTTTCGACAAGCCCGACCCGCTCGATGGGCCGTTCTTCGAGGAGACGATCTATCTCACGCCGTCGCAGCACTCACCGGCAACGGTCGACTCGGTCAACGCCATCGTGGCCGCGGCGATCGGTGCGCTCGGTCTCGTACACGGGGCTGCGCACGCCGAGGTACGCCTCACCGCCGACGGGCCCAAGGTGATCGAGGTGGCGGCGCGTTCCATCGGGGGGTTGTGCGGGCGGTCGCTGAGGTTCGGCCTTCTCCACCAAAGTCTCGAGGTGCTGCTGCTGCGCGCCGCGCTCGGGCTGCCTCGGCGGGGGATGGGTCGGGAGCCGGCTGCCAGTGGCGTGATGATGATTCCCATCCCGAGCGACGGCGTCCTTCGAGCGGTTCGGGGGAGGGAGGCGGTTGCCGAGGTCCCGCTGGTGACCTCGCTCGAGATCACCATCCCGATCGGCAGACGGCTCCGGCCACTCCCCGAAGGGGATAGATACCTCGGCTTCTTGTTCGCGTCAGGCGATGATCCGATCCGAGTGGAGGCTGCTCTGCGAGAAGCGCACGGATTGTTGGAGTTCGTGATCGAGTGATGGCGCGGTCCCGGCCACCTACTCCGGAGGCGGCGTCGGGGTCGTGAGCCCCTTGGCCTTGCGTCGCAGCTTGCCGACGCCGACCTTGATGGCGTCGAGCGGGCCCTGCCCTTCGAATGGCCCGCGGAGCAGGTGAGGCACCAATTTCAGCCAACCGAGTGCCCGCAGCGATCCGTAGAGCACGGCGCCGGTGATTCCCACGATGCCGACGCCGGCGAGCAGCAAGACCACCGGAGGAACCTCCAACTCGTAGAAGGTCCTCCACGACGGCAGCAGGAGGACGAGCAGGAAGATCGCCGCCATCGTCCCGATGAGGAAACGTCGTCCCGGCGTCAGCGGGCGGGAGTTGATGATGAGGGCGAACAGTCCGATCGAGACGAGCACGAGAGCGGCGATCGTCCTCGCCTCGGTGAGGGGTGAAGATTCGGCGATCGCCAACTCGTACGCCGAGTAGGTCGCCGCGGCGGCGAGGGCGCCGACGGGTATCGCGAAACGCAACACCCGGCCGACGAATCCGGGCCGGGCGCGGTCGGCGGTCGGGGCGAGGGCGAGGAAGAAGGCCGGAGCGCCGATCGTCAGCGTTCCGATCAGCGTCAGGTGCCTCGGCACGAATGGGAACGGGGTGGCGAAGATGCCGACGAGCACGGCGAGCAGGAACGCGTAGACGGTCTTGGTGACGAACAGGTTGGCAACCCGTTCGATGTTGGCGATGACCCGTCGTCCCTCGCCGACGACCGAGGGCAGGGTTGTGAACGACCCGTCGAGCAACACGATCTGCGCCACCGCCCGGGAGGCGGACGAACCGGACCCCATGGCGATGCCGATGTCGGCATCCTTGAGCGCGAGCACGTCGTTCACTCCGTCACCGGTCATCGCCACGACGTGACCCCGGGCTTGCAGGGCCCCGACCATTGCCCTCTTTTGATGAGGAGTGACCCTTCCGAACACCGTGCCCTCCTCGATCACTCGGATCAGCTCGGCCTCGTCCTCCGGCAGGTATCGGGCATCGACGACTGCGCCTTCCAGGCCGACCTGGCGAGCGATGGCGGCCACCGTCTCGGGGTGGTCGCCCGAAATCACCTTGGCGGCCACGCCCTGCTCGGCAAAGTAGCGAAGAGTGTCGGCCGCCTCGGGACGAATGCAGTCGTTGAGCACCACGAGTGCCATTGCGACGAGGTCTTCGGGGAGCCCGGTGGCGGTCACCTCATTGGTGGTGCGGGCGAGGAGCAGAACTCGGGAGCCGCTCGCCGCGCTCTTGGCGACTGTCCGGGCGATGCGCAGGTCATCGGGCAGGATCATCTCGGGGGCGCCGAGCACCCACGACCCGAAGGCGCCGAAGGACGCTGCGCTCCATTTCCTCGAGGACGAGAACGGGACGCTCGACGTCGCCCACCATCCGGCAGGCTCGGTGAAACGACCGACGATTGCTTGCATCGTCGCATTCGGGCTGGTGTCGGCGGCACCGAGGGCGCCGAGGGCGTCGGTGACGTCGACGGCGTCGGCCTCCGACACCAGGAGGAGAATCTCCTCGACCGAGAGGCGGCCCTCGGTGAGCGTTCCGGTCTTGTCGAAGCAGACCACGTCGACCCTGGCGAGGCCCTCGACGGCGGCGAGTTCCTGGACCAGCACGTTTGCCCGTCCCAGCCGCACCACGCCGACGGCGAAGGCCACCGAGGTGAGCAGCACGAGGCCCTGAGGAACCATCGCAACCATCCCGCCGACGGCCACCCGGATGGCCTCTTTGAGCACGTCGTTGGCCTGCAGCTGGCTGAGTATCAGCAGTGCCATCGTGGGCACCATGACCCAGCCGATCGCGGCCAGGATCCGGTCGATGCCTTTGCGCAGCTCGGAGTTCACCTGGGTGAACTTGCGGGCCTCGGCTGCCAGGCGCGCCGCGTAGGCATCTGTGCCAACCCGCCTCGCCTTGTACACACCCGACCCCGAAGACACGAACGAGCCGGAGAGGACGTCGTCGGCGTGATCCTTCGCGATCGGCTCCGCCTCGCCGGTCAGCAGCGACTCATTCACTTCGAGGCCATCGGAGACGACGACGAGGCCGTCGACGACGATCTGGTCGCCCGCTCCGATCGACAGCAGGTCGTCGAGGACCACCTGGTCGACGGGGATCTGATAGGGCCGACCCTCACGGATCACCATGGCGCGCGGGGCACTGAGCAGGGCGAGCCGGTCGAGGGTGCGCTTCGCCCTCAGCTCCTGGATGATGCCGATGAGGGCGTTGGCGACGAGCACGATGCCGAAGAGGGCATCTTGGATGGGCGCTACCACCAGGATCACGACCAGCAGCACTCCGAGCAGCATGTTGAACAGGGTGACGACGTTCGATCGGACGATCTCGGCCACGGTGCGGCTCGGGCCGGAGACAACCCGGTTGACCGCCCCTGCGGCGACGCGCTGGCGGACCTCGGTATCGCTGAGCCCGGTGAGGCCGGAGCGACTGTTGGGTCCGGGGGTGTCGATCACCATGCCGCCGACCAAGGGTAGTGAGGCGCCGGCGGCGTCTCGGCCCAGCCGAGACGGCTCAGAAGTCCGATTTCCAACGGTCGGCCCTCTTCGAGCGGCTTCGGCCCCACTCGGTCGCTTCGAGCAGGATGGCCAGTCCGAGGGCGATCACGATGATCGGCCACAGCGAGATCGAGTGGTCGATCACGTCGAGGTCGCGCAACAACATGAACGTCCCGATGAGGACGAGGGCGAGTGGCCAGAACCATCCGCGTCGATTGCCGACGAGTGTCCCGATGAGCAGCCATCCCCCGATGGCGAGCCAGGTGACGGTCCACAGCGAGATGTCCGGCACCGTTCCCAACTCCCGCAGCAGGAAGAGGAGGCCGATCGTCACCAGGGCGAGGCCGAGGAAGATCGGTCGCGGGGCGCGGGGGGTGGTGCTCGACATGGAGCCAGGATACCGGTGGCCGCGCCCGGACCTAGGCTGAGTGATCATGGGCATCGAGCGGGTGGGCATCGTCGGCGGCGGGCAGATGGGGTCCGGGATCGCCGAAGTGTGCGTCCGGGCTGGGGTGGATACAGTCGTCATCGAGGCGTCTGACGCGCTCGCCGCCGGTGCCCGGGCTCGGGTCGAGGGCTCCATGGCCAAGGCGGTCGAACGCGGCAAGCTGACCGCCGAAAATCGGGTCGCCTCGCTCGCCCGCTTTCGGGCCTCGGCCCGGCTCGATGACCTCGCTGATCGCCAACTGATCATTGAGGCAGTCGTCGAAGACCGCGACGTCAAGCGGGACTTGTTCGGCCGCGTCGACGCGATCGCAGCCGACGGCGCGGTGCTCGCTTCGAACACCTCGTCGATCCCCATCGTGGAATTGGCCACCGCCACCACACGCCCCGATCGGGTGGTGGGGCTCCACTTCTTCAACCCTGTGCCGGTGATGCGCCTCGTCGAGGTGATTCCGTCGCTGCTCACCGATCCCGGCACCGTCGATGCGGTCACGGAGTTCGCCTCCGGGACGCTCGGCAAGACGGTGGTGCGCGCCGCCGACCGGGCGGGCTTCGTCGTCAACGCACTTCTCATCCCGTACCTCATCGACGCGGTGCGGATGCTCGAGGCCGGCCATGCCACCCGTGAGGACATCGACGCCGCCATGACACTGGGTGCCGCCCACCCGATGGGCCCGCTCGCATTGTGCGACCTGATCGGCAACGACACCGTGGCGGCCGTCGCCGAGTCGCTCTACGAGGAATTCCGCGAGCCCCGCTTTTCCCCGCCCGCACTGCTTCGAAGGATGGTGACCGGGGGCCTGCTCGGCCGAAAGACCGGCCAGGGGTTCTACCAGTACTGAGGCCAGTGCGCGATGCGCGATGCGCAATACGCAATACGCAATGCGGTTGCCCGTTACCCGTAAGAGGCGCTCCCTCACCTCCGACGCGTCCGTCCAATGTCCGATGTCGAACGTCCTACCAATCGCCAATAGCCAATCGCCAATCGCCAATTGCGCATTGCGCATTGCGCATTGCGCCCGAGCGAAGCGAGGCCTAATACACCCGCCACCGGGTCGGGGTCACCCTGATCACCACCGAGTACGCCGCGGAGAAGTCCTCGGGTGTCGTCCCCATCTCCTCGATCATGTCGCGGTACTTCTCCTGATATCCGGCGTGGTCGAGATTCGGAGGACCCTCGACGATTCGGGCGGTGCCTTCGATGGTGACCACGTCCGATCCGGCGTCGCTGTCCACATTGAGCGCGACACGCTCGTTCGCCCGGATGTTCTTCACCCGCTGCGTGGGCATGCTGTAGATGAGGAACTCGTCTGCATCGCGGACGAACCAGACCGGTGAGGCTTGGGGTTGCCCTCCCTGACGCACCGTCGTCAGCCAGACGACGAGGGCGTCGTCCAGGAGGGCCGACGCCTTGGCGCCCTTGGAGGTGTTCGGATCGATCATCGGTTCGTCTCCGTCAGTTTCTCGAGTCCGGTGCGTAGGCTCGTAGGCATGCGCACCGGCTTGCCGGTCAGGTCGGTGCATGCTGCTTGGATCGTCGCCTCGAGTATCCGGTCTGTGCCCCTGGTGACGCTCTGACGCCACGTGCTCGCGGAGGCTCCGATCTCGGCCACGGAGGATGAAATGACCAGGGCGTCACCCGCCGTCGCCGGGGCGATGAAGCGTACGTCGACGCGCACGACGACCACCTGATACCCCTGCGCGTCGAGCACCTCCATCCCGGATCCGATGTGCTCGAGTGCCGCGATGCGGGCATGTTCGAGGTAGGACAGGTAGGTGGCGTGGTTCACGTGGTGGTACGGATCGAGTTCCGCCCAGCGAACATGGATGGTGGTGGTGTGCACCCCCGAGAGGTTAGGGAACCACCAGCACGCCTACGACCTCATCGACGTCGTAGGCCCTCGTCGCTGCCCGGTCGATCGTGCCGAGGTTGATCCACGAGCCGCTGGTGCGGTATCGACCGACCCAGGTGAAGGTCACCTGTACCGGATATGCAGCCAGCGTCGGGTGGCAGCGCCACCCGCTCGGGTCGTAGTGGCGGTAGTCCGATGGGCAGGTCTTGATCGTGTAGGCATGAGACCCGTCGCCGCCGAACGCGGCTGCCGCGGGGTAGCCCTCCGGGGGTGAGCCGTCGCCCCAGTCGACCCAGACCGTCTTGACCTCCGCCGACACCCTCAGCACCTTCCCGTTGGGCAGCTTCTCCTTGTGCGACAGCGGCGAGGGGCGGGCCAGGTCGAGGAGTGTGGCAAGGTTGGTGATGCCGACCTCAGGCCGGAAGCTCGGGGCGGGTCGCGCCAATTGGAACGACCGGAATATCTCCCAGGCAGCGCTCGTGACCGTGATCGTCGTCGTGCCCGGTCCCGTAGGGCAGGCGGGAAGCGCCCAGCGGGTGTTGATGATTCCGGCGTCATTCGCAGAATCCCAGGAATCGAGGCCCGGTGGGTAGCGCGACCAATACCAGCACGGACCGATGGCCGGATTGTTGGTAGTGGTGAGGTAGCGCAACGGCGGGACGGTGACGGTGATCGTCGAGGTCGTGGTCCCCGAGTAGCCGCAGTCGATGCCGGTTGGGGTGGCGACACACCCGGAATCGGCGACTGCGGCCCGAACGGCCGTCGCCGAAGCGATCACGATGAGGAGCACCGCCAGCCGTGCGCCCGCTGAGCGCACCACTTCCCGAACGTATGCTCCTCGGGCCCGCGAATCAATCCCCCCGACCGACGGCCGTCGGTGCGGCGCGGGTCGTCACCACAGGATGCGGCACCACGGTCCAGCGCTTCCCTCGCGGATGAGTGGTGCGACGCCGGGTCAGACCAGGAAGTACGCGGCCGCCCCGGCCACGATGCAGTAGATCGCGAACGGCAAGAGACCGTGGCGGGCAAGGAGCCTCACCAGCATCGAGATCGCCAGGTACCCGACGATCCCTGCGACCAACATGCCGACGAGCGTCGACGGACGGAAGTCCCCCTGTTGGATGAGGTCCGTTCCCTCGAGCAGCCCCGCCCCGGCGATCGCGGGAACGCCGAGCAGGAAGGCGAAGCGGGCGGACTGCGCCCGGTCGAAACCCTGGGCGAGCGCCGCGGTCATCGTCATCCCCGATCGGCTGATGCCGGGGAGAAGGGCGAAGGCCTGGGCGATGCCGACGACTACCCCGTCAAGCCACCGACCGTCCTCCACTACCCGCGTTCCCACCGGAACGAGTGACGCCGCGGCGAGAACGAGTCCGGTGACCAACAGACTTACGGCGACGATCCACGCCTCGGAAAAGATCACCTCGATCGGGCCCTTCAAGCCCAGGCCGATCACGGTCGCCGGGATGGTGCCGATGATGAGCAGCTTCCAGATGGTGCGGCTCTCCGGCGATCCGGGCCTGACGATCAGTCCGATGATGTCACGCCGGTAATACCAGAGGATGGCGGCGAGGGTGCCGAGGTGCAGCACCGCAGTCGTCGCCAGGTCGGGCTGCTCCTTGCCGAAGATCGCCGGGATCAGGACGAGATGTCCACTCGACGAGATGGGGAGGAACTCGGTGAGGCCCTGGACGAGGCCCCAGAGGGCGCTGATGAGCATTGGCGAGGGAGTGTAAGGGGAGATGGGGGGTTTGCGGTTCGGCGCGGATTGTGCGGTCACGGCCGGGTCTGGTCGCGTTGGCGCGCAGGGGCGTTCAAGGTGGTGGGGTGTTGCCCCCTCCGCGCGGCGGCTTCGCCTACGGCCGCAGCGCCGCCACGAGTAGGCCGGAGCGCTCGGCGGCGGCCACGATGGCGGCGGCTTCGCCGGGGACGCCCACCAGGGCCGGGCGGTAGTCGAGG
This sequence comes from Acidimicrobiia bacterium, assembly GCA_035286665.1. Classification (GTDB taxonomy): domain Bacteria; phylum Actinomycetota; class Acidimicrobiia; order Spongiisociales; family UBA11373; genus RBG-16-68-21. The sequence continues at coordinate 6,748 of DATECY010000148.1, read as the reverse complement.
GCGAGGCGATCACCGCTCTGGGCCTGCAGGACCACGCCGGGCACGGTCAGCGGCGGGTCGGTGACCACGAGGAGGACCGTGTCACCGGGGATGGCACCGACGCCCACCTCGACGGGGACGGCCCACCATCCGTCGGGGAGCGCCACCTGTGGGGCGACGAGCGATGCGGCGATCGGGTCGCCGGCGGCGATGTCGACGGCGGCGACCGCGCCGTCGAGATCGGTCGGTCGCAGCGAGCCCTCGGGAAGACGCACCCATCGGACGTCGCCGTCGGTGATGGGGGCACCAGCCTTCACCTCCCGTGCGGCAACCGGGTAGGGGATCGTGGCCGACCCGCGCAGATCCCATGCGAAGGCGCCGACGACGAGAAGCGCTGCCCCGATCCGGCGAAGGTGCGGCGGCGGCTGAAGCCAGTACACCGGGGCACCGTATCGGCGCACACCGTCGGCGGGAAGGGGTCAGGGACGACGACGGAGGCGCGCCGCGGTGGGGTGGGAGAGGGGCAACAACCGGCAACCTTGAACTGCTCGTCGGCGTGGGCACAGGAGACACGGCCGTTGTCGGCGGGCTCCGCGCCTGGCGTGTGACCGGACTTCGGTCTTCGCCCATCGCTTCCGTCCGTCGAACGCCTACCGGCGATACCGCTCCCGCAGGTACTCCGGGTAGTCGATCTCGGGATCCAGGTTCGGCGCCGGGATCGGGGTCCCCGATGCGGTCCACAAGGGGATCACTCCCGCCCACACACCGAGGCCGAGGTCTTCCACGTCGTCACCAGGTGGGCCGCTGCGGATCTTCGCCGACGCCGCCTCGATGGGGATGCCGAGCATGAGCGTGGCTGTGAACTCCCTGTCGCTCGGGCGCCGGGCGTCGTCCCACCGCCCGGGCAGGATCTTCTCGGTGAACACCCGCATCGCCTCGAGCTTGGCGGCAGGATCATCGATCACCTCAGCCCTCCCCACGAGGACGACCGAGCGGTAGTTCATCGAGTGGTTGAACACCGATCGGGCGAGCACGATGCCGTCGAGAATGGTCACCGAGACCGCCGCCTCGGCCCCAGACTTGAGGGTGCGGAGCATCCGCGAGGCCGGGGACCCATGGAGCACGATTCGATCGCCGACCCTGACATGGATGGTGGGGATGACCATCGGCCTGTCGTCGTGGACGAAACCCACCGTGCAGTAGAGCGCTTCGTCGAGGATCTCGTCGATGATCTTGCGGTCGTACTCACCGCGGTCGGCGTGTCGGTGGACCTCGACCCGCTCGTCGGGTGCCGTCACGGGGCGGCGCACTTCAGATCGGCGGCGGCGAGAGCAGGAACCATGGTGGCGATTCCCGCCTTGAGGGTCTCCACCGACTCGCCGAAGCGATGGAGCACCTCCTCGTGGGTCACGGGGGCGGCGCCGGCGATGCCGACGTCGTAGTCGGTGATCACGCTGACGTTGACGAAGCAGATGCCGGCCTCTGCGGCGAGCACCGCTTCGGGCATCTGGGTCATGTTGATCAACTGCCATCCCGCGGCGGCGTACGAAGCGCTCTCGGCCCTGGTCGAGAATCGCGGGCCCTGGACCACCACGACGGTCCCTCCGTCGTGGACCACGGCCCCGGTCGATCGGATGCCGGCGACGGCGAGTGCCCGCATGGTGGCGTCATACGGGTCGGCGAATGAGGCGTGACGCACCTCGGGGCCGTCGAAGAACGTCGATTGGCGACCCCAGGTCCGGTCGACGATCTGGTCGGGGACGGCGAAGTGCCCTGGTTTCCAGGCGACGTCGAGTGATCCGACCGCGGTGGGAGCGATGATCCGGTCGACGCCGAGGAGTTTCATCGCCCAGACGTTTGCCCGGTACGGAACCAGATGGGGAGGAAACTGATGCTCCCTTCCGTGGCGGGGGATGAAGGCGACTTCGACGCCGGCAACCGTTCCGATGACGGGGACTTCGGCGGGCGAGCCGTACGGGGTGGCTACGGGTGCAGGTCGACTGTCTTGGAGGAATTCGTAGAATCCGGAGCCGCCGAACACCCCGATCAAGTGGAAGGTTCCTCTCACAGCGTCGGAGCAACATCCTAGGGGGACCCAGGGCGGTCCGATTCCTACACTCGCCGACGTGGATCTTCCCGCAATCGCCGCTGTCGTCGCCGGGTACCTGATCGGCAGCCTCGACTTCGGCGTGCTGCTCGCCCGCCGCGAAGGTGTGGACATCTACGCCAGTGGGAGCGGCAATCCGGGGGCGACCAACGTTCTGCGCACCATGGGCCGCAAGACCGCCGGGCTTGTGATGCTGGGCGACCTCGCCAAGGGCGCCCTGGCGGCGCTCATCGGAGATCTGGTGGGCGGCGAAGCGCTCGGGTTCGCTGCCGGGTTCGCCGCGGTAGGAGGCCACTGCTTCCCCCTCTGGCACCGGTTCCGGGGTGGGAAGGGGGTGGCGACGTCGGGCGGGCTGGCGGTGTGGCTCGAGCCGATCGTCGGCCTCGGACTCCTCGCCGGATGGGGACTCGTGGTCGCAGGCACTCGACGAGCGTCGATCGCCTCGCTGGCGGTGGCGGTCGCGTTCACACCTGCACTGGCCCTGGCCGGCCATCGGGGTTGGTCTCTCGTCTGGGCCGGTGCGACTGCCGTCCTGATCGTCGTCCGTCACCACGAGAACATCCGCCGGCTGTTCGGCGGAACCGAGCACGAGATCGAGCCATTGTGAAGCCGCTCGTCGAGGCGCAGCGGGTGGTCCTCGAAGCGATGACCCCACTCCCGGTCGAGTCGGTCGACCTCGAAGCGGCTCTCGGCCTCGTCCTCGCCGAGGACGTCGTTGCCCCGCATGACGTCCCCCCGTTCACCAACTCGGGAATGGACGGTTTCGCAGTCCGGTCGGCCGACATCAGCGTGGTTCCGGTGAGCCTGACGGTCATCGGCGACCTTGCAGCCGGCTCGGTGCCAACCGATCCGGTTGGCCAAGGGCAAGCCGTCAGGATCATGACCGGAGCGCCGATCCCGCCCGGTGCCGACGCCGTGGTGATGGTCGAGGAGACCGAGAGCATGGGAACCGAGGTCAGGGTGCTCGCCTCGGTGGCGGCCGGCGACCACGTCCGGCCCGCCGGCGGGGACGTCGCCTCGGGGACCACCGTGTTCGAGTCGGGCACCCGCCTCACCCCGTTCCACCTGGGTGTGCTTGCCTCGCTTGGTGTCGCTCATCCGGTGGTGGGACGACGTCCGACCGTGGCCATACTCTCCACCGGCGACGAGGTGATGCCGCCGGACACCGCGGTGCTTCGCCCCGGTGCGATCCGCGACGCCAACCGCCCCGTTCTCGCGGCTCTTCTTCGTGAGCTCGGCGTGGTCGTGATCGATCTGGGGATCGTTCCCGACGACGCCCGGCTCCTACGGTCCGTGCTCGGCGAGGCCGCAACCTCGGCAGACGCGGTGCTGACCAGCGGTGGCGTCTCGATGGGGGAGCATGATCTGGTGAAGCGAGTCCTGTCCGATTTGGGCTCCATCGAGTTCTGGCAGGTGGCGATGCAACCCGCGAAGCCCTTCGCCTTCGGGTTCCTGGGAGGGACTCCGCTGTTTGGGCTTCCCGGCAATCCGGTGTCGGTATCCGTGGCCTTCGAGCAATTCGTCCGGCCTGCCCTCCTGCATCGGATGGGAGCACGCCTGCTGTTCCGTCCCCGCTCGTCGGCGACGTTGGGGGAGGGGGTGTCGACGAGTCCGCTGAAGACGGTCTTCCTGAGGGTCACCGCTCGGCCTCACCATGGCGGCTGGCTGGTGCACCCCGTGCAGCGGCAGGCATCGAACGTGCTATCGGGGATGGCGTCTGCCGACGCGTTCGCCGTGATCCCGACAGGCACGAGCATGGTCGCCGAGGGAGGCATCGTCGAGGTCGAATGGTTTCGCAGCCCCGAGTCGCGAACGATGGAGGAGGTCCTCGGTGGATGAGATCACGCACCTGGACGAGCAGGGTCGGCCGCGAATGGTGGACGTCGGGGCCAAGGCCGAGACCGAGCGGTCGGCAACGGCCGAGGCGATCGTCCACCTGCGAGGCGACGTCAAGGCCGCCCTCTTCGCCGGGAGCCTCCCGAAGGGCGATGCCCGCGGGGTCGCCCGGGTGGCAGCGATCACAGGCGCCAAGCGGACCGCCGACCTGATCCCTTTGTGTCACCCCATCGCCCTCACGGCCGTCGAGGCGGACGTCGAGGAGACTCCCGAAGGGGCCAGGGTGGTGGTGACCGTGCGGACCGTCGGACGCACGGGCGTCGAGATGGAGGCCATCACGGGTGCGTCGATCGGGGCGATCACCATCTACGACATGATCAAAGGCTTGGAGCGTGGCGCGGAGATCGGCCCGGTGCGGCTCTTGACGAAGTCGGGTGGTCGCTCGGGGGAGTGGCGACGGTGAAGGCACACGTCCTCACCGTGTCCGATCGGGTCAGCGCCGGGGCGGCGGAGGATCGCAGCGGCCCCGCGGCGATCGAGGTGCTGACGGCTCTCGGGTTCGAGGTCACGGCGCGGGTCGTGCCCGACGGGGTCGACAGCGTCGCCGGTGCCTTGCGGGATGCCGTGGCGATTGGGATCGATGTGATCGTGACGACCGGGGGCACCGGGGTCGCACCGCGCGATCTCACCCCGGAGGCGACTCGGCAGGTGATCGAGCGCGAGGCACCCGGCCTCGCCGAGGCCATGCGCGCTGCGACCTTCGGGGTGAATCCCCACGGCATGTTGTCTCGTGGCGTGTGCGGCATCGCCGGGCGGTCTCTCGTACTCAACCTGCCCGGCTCGACCGCGGGTGTCCGTGAATCTCTGGCGGTGGTGGGGCCGGCACTGAAGCATGCGATCACGCTGATCGGCGGGGACCCGACGGCCCACGGAGATACGGATTGGCTCGCCAATGGGGGCTGAGGCCTCCATACTGAGGCGAACAGTGGCGCCGTCGAAGGCGCCAGCGGGAGGACACCCGAGTGACCCAGTCGAGACCACCGCTTCGCCGCATGACCCGGCCCACCCGTTCTCGGGGGCCGGTCACGCACCGCGATCAGGTCCTTTCCCGCCGTCGAGTGGCACTGATGTCGCTCGCTCTGCTGATGCCGGTGTCCCTTGGCGCCGCCGTGGCCACCGGTTCTCGCGCTCTCCTCATCGGCAATCTGATCGTCGACGTCCTCATCGGCGGGTACATCGCCGTGCTTCTGAGGATCAAGCAGGGCCAGCAGCCGCCCCCATGGCGGACGGCCGCTGACGACGAGGACGTCAAGGTTTCCTTCTGATCCCGTGAATCCTGACCTCGAACCCCTGCGCCGTTCGGTCACCGAGGTGTTCGACGACAAGTACCGGGCACGCGAGCGCGGGCTGGCCAACTGTCGCAAGGTGATCCGCTCGTCTGCGAATGCGATCCGGGCGCTCCACCGCGGCGAGGCGGCTGAGGCGAACGCCCTCATGACCGAGGCGGGGTCGCTGCTCCGAGAGGCGACCGACGTGCTGGCGCCGCATCCCGACGTCGGGAACGCCGGGTTCATTCACGATGCTGCCAAGGAATACGCCGAGGCGCGGCTGACCGCCGCGCTCGGCTCGGGGGCGCCGCTGCCGCTGCCCCGGGAACTCGGAGTGGAACCAGCCGCCTATCTCAACGGGTTGGGCGAGGCCGTCGGGGAATTGAGGCGTCGGATGCTCGACCTGCTGCGCGCCGACGAGTTGGGACCTGCCGCGTCGACCCTCGAGGCGATGGACGCCGTCGTCGAGTTCCTGGCCACCGTCGACTATCCCGACGGCATGACCGGCGGGCTGCGGCGGACGACCGACGTCGCCAGGGCGCTTGTGGAGCGGAGTCGCTCGGACCTCACCACGACAGTCGTGCAGGAACGCCTGCGCAGGGAGCTGCAGGGGCGGTAGGCGCTGCGCACTGCGCCTTGCGGGTGGCTGGTGGAGGTGAGGGGATTTGAACCCCTGGCTTCTTCCGTGCGAGGGAAGCGCTCTGCCGGGCTGAGCTACACCCCCAGGAGGGGCGCCGATTGTAGGCGGGACCGACCGGAGCCTCACTCCCGCCTCAAGCGTCGCCGCCGCGACGCCCGATGCTCGCCTGGGGTCGCCGCGACGCGTGCGATCCCGTGATCCGTCGGCGATGTAGGGGGACAGGCACCAATGGAGGTCAGGACACTCCGGAGCCCCGAGGAGGTCGTCCCCCTCGGCGAGGCTTGGAACCGGCTCCGCGCCGTCGTCGACGCTCCCGTCCTCAGGCATGACTGGGTGATGGCCGGGATCGAGCATCTTGGTCGGTCCGACGACCTCCTGGTGGTGTGTGTGTTCGATTCGGGACAACTCGTTGCGGCTGCTCCGCTCTCGCGGCCACGGAGGAAGATCGGTCGGATCCGGCGGCTCGGGCTGGTCGGTCAGGGCGTCCACGGCGAACCGGGGGGGTTCGTCTATCAGGACGGCCCTGCCCTTCGCCGATTGCTGAGCGCCATCGCCGAGCTGAGGCTTCCGATAACGCTCGGCGGCATCATCGGGGGGACGGAGATCGCGGACGGCCTGCGCAGCGCCGGAGGGCTCCGAGTCGTCACCCGCGTGTCCCGATCGAGTCCGTCGTTGGAGATTCCCGCCGATGCCGACGGATCTGAGGCGCTGGTTTCTTCCAGCCTGCGCAGCGACCTGCGTCGGGCACGGCGGCGAGCTGGGCGCATCGGTCCGGTGGCCTTCGCGATGCATACTCCGACTTCACCCGAGGAGCTGGCCCCGCTCTGGGACGAGGTGCTGCGCATCGAGTCGACGGGT
>DATECY010000147.1:0-7948 GCA_035286665.1 Acidimicrobiia bacterium | reverse complement strand
GCGAACGTCGATCCGGCAGTCGGCATCTCCGGGTCCACCGCCATCATCACATTGGGGTCGTCTGCCAACCAGGAGAAGGAAGCCAACGATCTCGCCGTCGTGCTCAAATACGGTGCCTTGCCGGTCGCCTTCACCCAGGCGAGCGTCCAGTCGGTGTCGGCGACACTGGGTTCCGACTCGCTCAGTGCGGGCCTGGTCGCGGGAGTCGCGGGCTTGATCCTGGTGGCGCTGGCGATGATTCTGTACTACCGGGCCCTCGGCCTGATCAACGTCATCGGCCTGATCGTCTTCGGCAGCAGCGTCCTCGTCATCTTCTCCCTGCTCAGTGCATGGTCGGGCGTGACCCTCACTCTCGCCGGGGTGGCCGGCATCATCGTGTCGGTGGGCATCACTGCGGACTCCTACATCGTGTATTTCGAGCGGATCAAGGAAGAAGTCCACAAGGGGCGGTCGCTGCGCGCCGCCATCGATCACGGTTTCACCAGGGCGCTGCACACACTCATCACCGCCGACACCGTGTCGTTCGCCGCCTCGGTGTTGCTGTTCTTCCTCGCCGCCGGGTCGGTCAAGGGGTTCGCCCTCGCCTTGGGCATCGCCACCATCACGGACGTGCTCATCGCGCTGTTCTACACCCGTCCCGCGGTGGCGCTGGTCGCCAACACCAGGTTTGGTGAGGGCGGTCGGTTCAGCATCCGGGGAGCGACCGGTACTCCGGGGGAGGTGGCGAAATGAGCGTGTGGCGGGATCTCTATCACGGCACCACCACCTTCGACTTCTACGGCGGTCGTCGCCGCTGGTTCACGGCGTCGCTCGTCATCGTCGTGGTGTCGATCGGTGCCCTTGCCATCCGTCACCTGAACCTGGGCGTCGACTTCAAGGGGGGGACGCTCGTCGAGATGGAGAACCCGAGTGGTGCCGTGGTCGGTGAGGTGCGCTCGGCGATCGAGGCGCTCGGCATCGTCGGTGCCAAGGTGCAGAGCACCGGCGGCGGTGCGGGACTGCGCGTGCAGACGTCCCAGCTCAGCCCCGCCGATGAGGACGCCGTCGTCCAGTCGGTGGCCACGCTCGCCGGGGTGGACCCCGCGGAGGCGAGTCGCCAGTCGGTCGGCCCGACCTTCGGTAGTTCGATCGCAGCCTCGGCTCTGCGCGCTCTGATCATCTTCCTCATCGTCGTCGCCCTGTTCATCACGTGGCGGATGGAATGGAAGATGGCGGCGACCGCATTGCTCGCCCTCGGCCACGACCTCATCTTCACCGCGGGCATCTACGCCCTCGTCGGCTTCGAGGTGTCTCCGGCCACGGTGATCGCCATTCTCACCATCTTGGGGTACTCGCTCTACGACACGGTCGTGGTGTTCGACAAGCTGGAGGAGAACATCCTCGAACGCGGCGATCGCCACACGTTCTCGGCTCTGGTCAACATGTCGATGAATCAGGTGCTCATGCGGTCGGTGAACACGTCGCTCACCAGCCTCTTGCCGATCGGGAGCCTGTTGTTCGTCGGGTCGTTCCTGCTCGGTGCCACGACGCTCCGCGAGTTCGCGCTCGCGCTCTTCATCGGTGTTGCCACCGGCACCTATTCGTCCATCTTCCTTGCCGCACCGATGCTCGGCGTGTGGAAGGAAGGCGAGGAGAAGTGGATTCGCATCCGGCGTCGTCTCGAGCGGCGCGGGGGCGAGGAAGACTCCGATGCTCGGGTCGCTCCTCGGCCCGCAGTCACCGCCACCGCCGAACGCGTTCTGCCGGTGCGTGATGTCTCCGGGGCGGCTCCCCGTCCTCCGCGCAAGCGTCGCAAGAAGCGCTGATCCGGGCGCCGGGTCGTCCGGCCGGTGTTCCTACAATCGCTCGATGGACGATCTCAGGGCGCTCATTCGCGATGTACCCGGATTCCCGGCGCCGGGGGTGGTCTTCAAGGACATCACCCCCCTGCTCGCCGACGCCTCTGCGCTCGCCACGATGGCGCGGCGGATGGCAGAGGCCGAGCTTGGCCAGGGGATCACCAAGGTCGTCGGGATCGAATCGCGCGGGTTCATCCTCGGCCCGCCGGTGGCGATCGCCCTCGGGGTCGGGTTCGTGCCGGTACGCAAGTTTGGGAAGCTCCCTTGGACCACCGTGTCGCGCGAGTACGAGCTCGAGTACGGATCCGACACCCTGGAGATGCACGCCGATGCCCTCACCGCGGCGGACCGGGTGGTGATCGTCGACGACGTGCTGGCGACAGGAGGGACCGCGGCGGCGACGGTCGAGTTGGTCCGCCACACGGGTGCCGACGTCACCGGTGTGGCGGTACTGATCGAGTTGAGCTTCCTCGGGGGCAGGGCGCGCCTGGACGTCCCGCTGCGGACGCTGATCACCTATGAGTGACCGAGTCCTTCACCCGGGCGAGGTCGAGATCACCGAGATCGGCCCGGTGATCGTCGAATTTCGACGCCATCATCCGCACGGGTCCGGTGAGGTGATCAGTCGTGCCTATGAGACCGCACGCGTCCGCCACGAGGGCCAGTTCCGCAAGACCGGCCAGCCATACATCACCCATCCCCTCGCGGTCGCCTACATCCTGGCGTCATACGGCCTCGATGCCGACACCGTCGTTGCCGCCCTCTTGCACGACACCGTCGAGGACACCGGGCTGACCCTCGATCAGGTGACCGCCGAGTACGGCGAGGTGGTGGCCAGGCTGATCGACGGCGTCACCAAGCTGGATCGGGTCAAGTTCTCCAATCGAGAGGAGCAGCAGGCGGCGACGATACGCAAGATGGTCGTCGCCATGGCCCGCGATGTGCGAGTCCTGCTCATCAAACTGGCCGATCGTCTTCACAACATCCGGACCATCGAGCCATTGGAGCCCGACCGCCGGGAACGGATCGCGCTGGAGACGCTCGAAGTGTACGCGCCACTGGCGCATCGGCTCGGTGTCCAGGAGATCAAGCATGAGATGGAGGACCGCTGTTTTGCGGTGCTTCATCCCCGCCGGTATGCAGAGGTGGTCGAGCTGATGCGGGCGCGCGCTCCGGAGCGTGATGCGTACATCGCCGACGTGGTCGGGGAGGTCGAGCGCCTTCTCGAAGAGCTCGGGGTCGGCGCAGAGGTCACCGGGCGCCCCAAGCACGTGTATTCGGTCTACCGCAAGATGGTCGATGGCGGGCGTACCTTCGACGAGATCCACGACCTGATCGGGATCAGGATCGTCACCAAGGAGGTGGCTGACTGTTACGCGGCACTCGGCGCAGTGCACACGCGTTGGCCTCCGGTGCAGGGGCGCTTCAAGGACTACATCGCCATGCCCAAGTTCAACCTCTATCAGAGTCTCCACACGACGGTGCTCGGCCCGGATCGCAAGCCGCTCGAGGTGCAGATCCGCAGCAGGGAGATGCACGACCGAGCCGAGCGGGGGATCGCCGCACATTGGAGGTACAAGGAGGGTGGGGACGCGGCGGTGGGGGAGGGCCCGGTCCTCGATCTGGCCGAGATGTCGGAAGACTACGAGACTCCGGCCGAATTCCTCGCCGGTCTCAAACTCGACCTGTATCAGGACGAGGTGTTCGTGCTCACGCCCAACGGGGACGTCAAGGCCTTGCCTCGGGGTTCGACCCCGGTCGACTTCGCGTATTGCGTCCACACCGAGGTCGGTCACCGATGCACCGGCGCGCGCGTGAACGGCCGCCTCGTCCCGCTGTCCACCCGGCTGGATTCCGGCGACATCGTCGAGGTGATCACCTCCCGCAGCGACGGTCCCAGTCGCGACTGGCTCGGCTTCGTGCGCACCTCGCGGGCGTCGGCGAAGATCCGGCAGTGGTTCAGCCGCGAGCGCCGTGACCAGTCGCTGCTCGAGGGTCGCGACGGTGTGAGCCGCCTGCTCCGCAAGGAGGGCCTCGGCCTCGCGGCCGCCAAACGCGATGAGTTGCTCACAGAGATAGCCGAGTCGCTCGGGTTCCGCGACATGGAAACCCTCTACGTGTCGGTGGGCGACGGCAACACCCACCCCCAGACGGTGGTGAACCGGCTGGTACGGCTGGTCCGCCCTGAGGACTTCGGCGACGAAGAAGAGGCCGAACCCGAGGTCGTCGCCTACACGCCCGCTCGTCGCGCCCCCGCCGGCGGGATCATCGTGGAGGGACTCGACGACATGCTGGTGCGGGTCGCTCGTTGCTGTGCGCCGGTGCCGGGCGACTCGATCGTGGGCTTCGTGACCGTGGGCAGGGGTGTGTCGATCCACCGATCCGACTGCACGAACATCGATGCCCTCGGCGAACGTGCCGAGCGGATGATCGAAGTGGGGTGGGCGGCCGACCAGGTCGGCTCCTTCCGATCGACGGTGCAGGTCGAGGCGCTCGATCGTCCCCGCCTCCTCAGGGACGTCACCGTGACCCTCTCGGATCTCGGCGCCAACATCGTGTCCTCGTCCTCGGCCACCAACCGGGAACGGGTCGCCGTGTTGCGATTCGAGCTCGATCTGTCGGACACCTCCACGCTCGACCGGGCCATCACCGAACTCAAGCGGGTCGACGGGGTCTACGACGCGTATCGCCTGCTGCCCGGCGGTGGGTAGGGGACACGGGTGAGCATGCAGGCGCGGCGACGGTTGCGGCCGCCAACCACCAGTCGCCGGCACGGGGACGTGGATCTGATTTCGCCCTTCGCCCTTCGCCCTTCGCCCCGTGGCCCCGACCACCCCGCGCTTTTCGGTGATCGCCTCCTCGGCGTGACTAGTCCCTTCGGGATGGCACCGAATACTGCTCAACGTGGTAGTGGTGACTACCGACAGTCATTGCATGAGCACGCTCCGCCGCCTCCGCGAGGAGGACGGCTTCACCATCATCGAGGCCATGGTCGCCGTGACCATCCTCGCCGTCGCCATCTCGCTCACCATCCAGCCGGTGGTGGCGTCGCTGCGCCGCATCGCCGATGCCAGGACCATCTCGGTAGCGGAGAACCTGGCGCAAGCAGAGATCGAGTCCCTGCGTGCCCTCGCCTACGAGGACGTCGGACTGCCCGGCCGGACGCCGGCAGGCGTTCTCGACCCCGAGCACGTCGTCACCGTCGAGGGTCGTGAATACACCGTCGAGTTGGACGTGCGCTATGCAGGATCGTTGACCGGTCTCACCGTCATCCCCCAGGGGGGTGACGGCGTCCAGGGTTCATGGGACCCCGGTGTCGATTACAAGATCGTCAAGGTCACGGTCACCTCCCCCGGCCGTGAGACCGACCCGGTGGTGATGGAGACGATCGTCTCGCCCCGCAGCGTCGGCGCCCACGAGGGGATCGCCAATGCCCGGGTGTACCTCGCCGCCTACGAGCCCTTCACGCCGAGTGGATACAACCTCCCGTCGCTCAAGATCCAGGCTTCGCCTGCCGCGCCCATCTCCTCGGCCCTCTATGCCGACGAGCAGGTGTTCCCCGCGATCCCGCCTGCCGACTACACGATCACCCTCGACCAGGCGGATGGCTGGGTCATTCACCCCGACGACGTCATCTCCGGCAAGGACCGCCTCCATGTGACCGCGGGAAGCCTCGCCGAGACGACCCTGCGGGTCTATCGCCCGGCGACGCTCACCATCACGGCCGTCGACGCCGCCACCGGCGATGCGGTGCCTGCGCCTCGCCTCGCCTACAAGAACCTGGTGACCGATCAGACCGTGACCCTTGCCCCGGGCGTTCTCACCGCCACCGGACTCATCCCCGATGCGTACGACCTGACGGTGACCGCAAGCGGGTATGAGGCCTGGACCCTCTCGTCGGTGAACATCCCCTCGGGATACCCCAGTCCAAACATGTCGCTCACCGCACAGATGCAGCCGATCGGATCTCCAACCACGACGACGACCACCACCACGGTGCCCGGGTCGACCACCACCGTGCCGGGCACGACCACCACGACCCAGCCGGCCGGCACCACCACCACGACCACCACCCAGCCGGTGAATGCCCGTACGGTCTCCTTCTCGGTGGAGGACAAAACCGGGCGGCCGGTCCATGGAGCGACGATCACGATCACCGCCCCCGGGCAGCCGACGATCGTCGTCACCACCGACGACCGCGGTGAGGCCACGTACAACCTCATCCGCGGCGTCTCCTACACGGCGACTGCTTCGACGCCTTGGGGCCACGGCCCGGACTCGGACACGTTCGACCCACAAGACACGGGCAGTGTCAATCTCGACCTCACCCGACCCAACAACATGGGCACCATGATCCTCAAGTCCGGCGACAAGGCCGAGTTCCTCTATCGGCCCCACGGCAATGGGTCCTGGACCGTGCTGCCGGCGAACTACCAGGACGAGGCGACCTTCGTGGGCTACCAAGGTTCCTTCGACGTCGCCAAGCGGTGCCTCGCCGACGGGAGCGTCCTCGGGGAGAAGACGGTCTCCATCACCAAGAAGAAGGACGTGTCGACGAGCATCAGTGGGTGGTGCCCATGATCCGCCGCATCGTCGCCGGACTCCGCGACGACGACGGCTTCACCCTCATCGAGTTGTCGGTGGCGATGATCCTGTCGTCGATGGTCATCGGGACCTTCGTCACGATGTTCTTCTCGTTCACCCAGAACGCCGCCGACGTCACCGGGAAGGCACAGCAACAGGAGGACGCCAGGGGGGTGGTGGTCGGGCTCGTCGTCGGACTTCGCCAGGCAGTGCAGCCGGGGCCCAACTCCGACGCCATCGCCAGCTTGACCGCCGACGGCATCACGTTCTACACGACGGACGTCGGCTCGTCGACGCCCATCAAGGTCAGCTACGTCCGCTCCAACTGCGTCGCGGGGGAGTGCGAGCTGCACGTCAGTCGCTTCGCCTCGACCGGCATCTCGGGGGGCACGTACACGTTCAGCAGCACCCCGTATGAGCAGAGCCTGCTCCTCGCCGGCGTGCTCGACGATCAGCCGCTGTTCGCCGGCGAGCAGTGGTCGGGCACCCCCAAGACACTCCAGGTCGTCCCGTCGTGCAACGGGACGACGGTCTCCTGCTCGTTCTCCCTCGTCTCGGTGACGCTGCGGTCCCGACCGTCGGACACCTCCGAGGGGGCGCGTACCCCGTTCGAGGTGCGCGAGGAAGTAAGACTCCGCAATGTTTGACCGGCTCCGACGTGACGAGTCTGGTTTCGCCATGATGGCCGTGGTCATGGGCCTCGGCGCCCTCATGTTCATCGTGATCGTCATCTTCCAGAGCGCGGTGCGCGAGTATCGCGGCGCCCAGTACCAGCGGCGCGACGACACGATCATCGCCGGGGCGGAGGCGATGCTCGAGCGCTACGCCGCCAAACTCACCATCGATCCCCGGTACTACCAGAACTTCGTCGACCAGGCCGAGCTCCCCCGGCGGTGCACGGACACCACCTCGGTCCACTACAACCTGAGCGCCCAGCCGGGCGACGCCTGGTACGACGAGTGCCAGACCTGGGACTACCCGACGGATGGGACGTTCTTCGACCATCCGCTGCTCACGGGGCACACCGACATCACGGCCGACGACATCGGGACGCTGCTCACCGTGGCCCCTCCGGCGGCCGGGGATGCCGGCGTCACGCTGACGCTCGTCTCCGGCGAGCAGGACTTCGGGCAGAACCGTGCCGTCGAAGCGGTGATCAGCCCCGAGTCGATCAGTGAGTTCGTCTTCCTGGTGGAACAGGAGCTGCGGTTCGGGTCGGGCGCCGACATCAATGGCAAGATCTACGTCGGGAGCAACCTCGACTTCGTCCAGTCACCCGTCCGGGGTGTCGTCCACCGCAACGTGTACGCGGAGAATGCCATCGGGGGCACCTCGGGGTACGGGCCACCGGTGTTCGCCGACGGGGCACGCGGCTACGACGGGGTCGGGCAATACCTCGACATCCGCAGCGTCTATCCGGACCCCCTCGACTTCGGGAACTTCTGGGACGACCTCGACCTGATCCGTCAGGTCGCCTGCGGCGGCGGCGGACTCTGCCTGAGCCGCTCGGCCAACCCCTCGCTCGG
>DATECY010000146.1:0-17736 GCA_035286665.1 Acidimicrobiia bacterium | reverse complement strand
CACCGCCACCTTGCCCACGTCGTGGACGAGTGCCGCCCAGCGCAGGCGCTCTTGGGCCTCGGCCCCCAACCCGAGGCGCTCGGCAGTGAGGTGGACGAAATGGGCGACCCGCTCGGTGTGGCCTCGGGTGTACGGATCGAGTGCCTCGACCGCCTTGACGAAACCGCGGATGGTGTCCTCGTGGGCCTCCCGCAGACGCGAGTAGGTGGCGAAGCCGGTGTGGCCGATGAGGAAGGTCACCACGATGAGCGGAAGCACGATCGGTCCGACCAACAGGTAGGCGGCCCCGAGGAGGCCGCCGAACCCGCCGAGGACGGCGAGGGCGACGTGGTTGGGGAGCATCTTGGACCAGGATTGGAGGGTGCGACCCGGGTAGAGACGCCGCACGATGAATCGCACCAGCCAGAAGTTCACCCAGTCGTACACCGCCGCCGCCACGGCTGCTCCCGCCGCGAGCACCGGAAGGTCAGTGACAACAAGTGGTCCGTGTGGAAGGAACGGCGTAAAGACAGCGACACCGACAGTCGCAGAAATGACAAGCTGGCCGAAGTTGACCGCGGGTTGGACCCACCTGCGCTGGCGAAGATCGTCGGGGTGGAGCACTGCCATGGCCGCCATCAGTGCCACTGCGAGCACCGCCCTATCACGCCCGAATACGACGGCGGCGGTGAACGCCACCATCATCGCCGAAGAGATGAACAGTCGGTCGTTCACCTCTACCGCAGCGAATTCGAGGACAAAGAACGCCGCAGCCAGCACGAGCCATAGCCACAGGGGTTGAGGCTGCTTTTGGAAGACGAACAACACAGCGAGTACTACAGCGCCTGCCGCGGCGAACGCCGTAGCAAGGACGAAATCTCGGCGATCAGCTTTGTTGTTCATGTGTTGGGTAGCGGGTTGCCCGGGTCATTCAGCTATCCGACCCGCCAGGTCATGGCTTCGGGTCGGCAGGTCCATCGGCCTGATTTCCCACGGTCGACCACATGTCACCTACCGCTCCCCTTCGTGTGAACTCGCCGTCGGGACTAGTCCGACGCCGGTACATCCGCTTCGCTCATCGAGGGCTAGCCGTACGGTGAACCCGGGCAACCCGGAGTCGCCGACCGTGTCGACGTTTTCATCGGCACGGTCTGCGCCCACCTTCAGTTGTCAAGTGGGGCTTGCAACCCCGTCCCGCTACCCGTGCCGGACCACGCCGGCACGAAAAAACGGACGCCCCCGAACACGTCGGGAGACGTCCGCCCACCAACACCATAGCGATCAGGTACCCGTTGTCGACGGATTTCGCGTTCTCGGCCGAATGAAAGGCCTGGTTGCCGGCACGCCGCCGCCATGACACTCGGTGACGGTTCTGACTACGCTATGTGGTGACAGGTCTGGCGTCGGGGAGTCGAACGGTGGACATCCAGGAGCTCGAGGAGACGCTCGCACGTCTCCCATCGGTGAATGCGGTGCGCGTCGCCGGCGGCAAGGACGGCATCCGCGAGGTGCACGTGCTCGCCTCGCCGGACAAGGCGCCCAAGCAAGTCGTCCGCGACGTCCAGACGCTCGCCCTCGCCCGCTTCGGGATCACCATCGATCGGCGGGTGATCTCGGTGGTGCAGATCGGCCCCGATCGCATCGACCCCGGCGACGACCGGCCGGCGATCATGGGCGTGCACGAGATCCCCGAAGGCGCACGGACCACCGTCGCCGTCACGCTCGGCTGGCACGGTGAGGAGTACGTGGGAACGGCGACCGGCCCGGCAGCGCCTTCGGCCCGGCTGCGCCTGGTGGGCGAGGCGGCCCTGCGCGCCGTCGAGGACCTCCTCCCCGGAGAGGCACTGGCCCTCGACTCGGTCGGATCACCATCCATCGGGATGCGCACCGTGATGGTCGTGGTCATCGTCTCCACCGGGGAACGCGGCGAAGAGGTGTCGGTGGGATCCGCCCTCAGCAACGGCGATGACTCAGAAGCCACGGTCCGTTCCGTTCTCGATGCATTGAATCGACGGATCAGCAAGCCGTGACCTGTGGCCTGATCGGGGCGGGTGGGTGCCGCCGGGATCGAACCCGCCACTGCGACACCTAGGGTTCACCGCATGGCAGGCCGGACGGTGAGCACATACCAGGGCACCGGGGGTGTCGCCGTCACCCCGCACCATCTCGCCACCGCGGCGGCAGTCGACGTGATGCGGAACGGGGGCAACGCGGTCGACGCCGCGGTCGCCGCCAACGCCACGCTCGGCATGGTTCTGCCCACGACGTGCGGCATCGGCGGCGACCTGTTCGCCATGGTCCACCGGCCGGGCATGGACCGTCCGGACGTCCTCAACGCGTCGGGACGCGGAGGCTCAGGACTCGACGCCGCCCGCCTGAGAGCCGCGGGCCATGACACCATGCCGCTGCGTGACCCTGCGGCGATCACCGTCCCCGGCTGCGTCGACGGGTGGGAAGCCCTGCTGGCGCGACACGGCACCCGGACGCTCGCCGACCTCCTTGCTCCGGTCATCGCCCTCGGCGACGAGGGGTTCGGTGTGAGCGACGAACTCGCCTCCGACCTCACGCGGATCGAACGGATGATCGCCGGGCAGCCGTCTGCGGCGGCGCTGTACCCGGATGGCTCACCCCCGCCTGCGGGCACGACGCTGCGGCGCCCCGATCTCGCCGCCACCCTGCGGGCCATCGCATCCGACGGGCGATCTGCCTTCTACTCGGGTCGGGTGGCCAACGCGATCGCCGGTGTGACCGACGGCATCCTCACCGAGGCCGACCTCGCCGCCAACACCCCCGATTGGGTGGCGCCGGTCGGCGCGGGCGTGTTCGGCCTGACGGCGTGGACGGTGCCGCCCAACAGCCAGGGGTACCTCACCGTCGCCGCCCTCATGCTCATCGAAGCACTCGACCCTCCTGCCGATCCGGAGGATCCCGCCTTCCACCATGCGGTGATCGAGGCGTATCGGGCGATGGCATGGGAGCGCGACGATCTCGTCGCCGACCCTCGCCACGCCCCACTCCCCCCCGAGGCACTGCTCGACCCCGACCGGGTGCTGAGCCGCGCGGCGCGCCTCCACCCCGATCGGATTGCCCGGTGGCCCGAGTCCGGCCCGGCGCAGGGCGGCACCGCCTTCCTGTGCGTCGTCGACCGCGACGACGTGGCGGTGTCTCTCATCCAGTCGAACTTCACCGGTATCGGCAGCGGCATCTCGGCCGGCGACACCGGGGTGTTTCTCCACAATCGCGGCGGCGGGTTCAGCCTGATCCCCGGCCACCCCAACGAGGCGGCACCGGGCAAGCGCCCGCTGCACACCCTGGCTCCCACCCTGTGGACGAGGGGCGATCGGGCGGCGATGACGCTGGGGACCCGAGGCGGCCACCAGCAGCCGCAGTACCTCTCCCAGATGGCAGCCCTGATGCTGCACGTCGGGATGACGCCGTCTGCAGCCCAGCTCTCACCGCGTTGGCACACCGACGAAGCCGGTGATGGCTCCCGATCAACGCTCGTCGTGGAATCCAGGATGTCGGAAGAGGTCGTCTCCGGACTCGGCGGACGGGGCCACCTCGTCGACCGCGGTCCCGACTTCCCTCAGGGGTGGGGACCCGTCTCGGCGATCGTGCTCACGGACGGCGGTGGTCGAGTGGCCGCCGCCGACCCGCGCGTCTCCTCGGCGCTCGCCGACGGGACCTGACGGCCGCACCGATCCGGTGACCGGCGGAGGCACCGCCCGGCGCCGCTCCCGGGCGACCGCTTCACGCAACTCGCGCTCCAGACGCTTGCGGGTGACATGGCCCCACCACGCCATGAGGATGCCGGTGGCGAGCACCGCGAGGATCAGGACGAGCCCGGTGATCCACCCCCTGCTCCCACCGAGGATCGACCCGGACTCGTCGAACAATCCCTGACGCCACCCCTCGTCGAGCGTGGCGAGGTCAACCCCGAGTGGGTTGGCCAGGATCGAGGTGCCTGCGGTCGCCACCGCGAAGTTGGTGAAGTCCCCGTTGCCGCCGTAGCCGAATTCGGGGTTCCACAAGAGCGGCTCGACCATGCGGCCCGCGGCCCACTGAAACGGCGGCCACGGCTCGCTGAGGCCGGTGTTGGCGCGGACGAACTGAGCGTGCACCGGTTCGACTCGATCGTCGATTCGATTGCGGTACCACCCTGCCACGTCATCGCCGAAGGGCTGCGGATACTCCCCTCCGCTCACCTGCCACATGGCGACGTGCAGCAGGCCGGCGCGACCGGCACCCTGAGCGACCGCGATCAGGTAGGCGGACACCACGACCATTCGGTCCTCGCCGAACGCCACGGCATGCAGTTTCTGACCCTCCGGCCAGCCCATCGCCTGGGCATCGAGGGGAAGGTCGCCGTCGAAGATGCACACCACGACGTCGTCGTCGAGACCACCCATCTCCGCCTGAAGCGGCACGGCCAGTTCGGCGTAGTCGGCAGCGAACCGATCCAAGAGCGTCGCCGCGACTCCGGAGCCGTACACCATCACGGGACCGGCGGCTGCCGAGGTCTCGAACACGGAGTCTCCGAATCGCTGGGTGCACCGTCCGCCGGGGGCCTGCGCCGTCGCCGGTCCGACGACTCCGACGAGGAGGGCGGCGATGAAGACGAGGGGAACGAATCGGCGCATGCCGTGATGGTACCGGGACCGCACCCGACTCCCGAGGTCGCTCTGGTGCGGGAACATCGACCTCCGGGTCTCGAGCACCGGGCGACCCGTACAATCACGTCATGCGCAGAACGACAAAGATCGCCAGCCTGCTCACCGGAATCGGTGCCGGCGTCGTCGCCGTCGTCTGGTTGTTGCGTGACCGGCTCATGGGTCCCGAGGCCCTGCCTGCCGCTCCTCCCCGCCCGCCGGCGTTTCGAGTGGTCAAGACCCCATCGCCCCGGCGTACCGACGCCGACGAGGATCTCACGAGGGTGAAGGGAATCGGGCCGGCCTATCGAGCCCGGCTCATGGAAGTCGGCATCACCCGGTTCGCCGATCTCGCCGCCGCCGACCCAGCGCTGGTGGCCGAAGCCGCCGGCGTCCCCGAGGCACGGGCGAGCGAATGGGTCGAGCAGGCTCGCGAGCTCGCAGGCTGACTGAGGCCCCATGCCGTACGACATCGACCCCGACGCGCTCGGGACACTGCTCCCCGGCGAGCCGGCGTATCGGGTCGACCAGCTCCGCGAGTGGCTCTACCTCAATCCGGTGCTCGACGTTTCGATGATGACCAACCTGCCCCTCTCGGTGCGCGAGAGCCTCGCGGGTCGGCTCTGGCCGTTCCACATCGAGGCGGAACGCTCCACCGACGACGGCCGAACCATCAAGTGGCTGTTGCGCACCCCGGATGGCTCGGCGATCGAGACGGTCCTCATGGGGTACCCGCGTCGCACGACACTGTGCATCAGCAGTCAGGCCGGCTGCGCGATGGCGTGCACCTTCTGCGCCACCGGCCAGTTCGGCTTCGATCGGCATCTCACCGCCGGTGAAATCGTCGCCCAGGTTGCCTATGCCGACGCCCACCTTCGCTCCCACCCGATGGGCGGGTCGCCCGAGCGGGTCGGCAACGTGGTCTTCATGGGGATGGGCGAGCCGCTGGCCAACTACGCGAACGTCCGCGAATCGATCCGCCGCATGATCGATGTGATGGGGATGTCGGCCCGGTCGATAACGGTATCGACCGTAGGGGTTGCCCCCGGCATCGACCGCCTCGCCGCCGAGCCATGGCCGGTCAACCTCGCATTGAGCCTGCATGCTGCCGACGACCACCTCCGAGAGAGCCTGGTGCCGCTCAACCGTCGGTACCCGATCGAGGACATCCTGGCGGCGGCCGCCCGATTCCGCGACGGCAAGGGAAGACGGGTGACGCTGGAGTGGACGCTGATGGATGGCGTCAACGACACGCCCGAGCAGGCGCGTGCGCTCGGCTCGATCGCCCGCGAGCTGCGAGCCCACGTGAACGTCATCCCGATGAACCCGACGCCGATGGCGCCGCAACACCGTCCCCCGGCGGCCCGGATCGACGCCTTCGTCGCCGAGGTCGGACGGGGCGGCGCGGCGGTGACACTGCGCGACACGAGAGGCGTCGAGATCGACGCCGCCTGCGGCCAGCTTCGCGTGAGCGCCGAGACCGCCGACGCCGAACGCTCCCGAGCAACCCGAGGAGGAACATGACCATCGACACCGGGGACGCCGCCCCGGCTTTCACGCTGCTCGACGACGAGGGCGCCGAGGTGTCGCTCAGCGACTTCTCCGGGAAGCGCCTCATCCTCTACTTCTACCCCAAGGCGTTCACCCCGGGCTGCACCACCGAGGCGTGTGACTTCAGGGACGCCCACGAGCCGTTTGCCGCCGCCGGATACGCGATCGCCGGGGTCAGCCCGGACGCGGTGAAGATGCTCGCACGGTTCCGCGACAAGCACGGCCTGCCGTTTCCCCTGCTGTCGGACCCCGATCATGCCGTCGCCATCGCGTACGGGGTATGGGGCACGAAGAAGAACTACGGGAGGGAGTACGAGGGGATGGTCCGCTCCACGTTCGTGATCGGGCCCGATGGGCGGATCGAGAAGGCATGGCGGAACATCAAGGCAAGAGGTCACGCAGAACGGCTCGTGAACGACCTCACCGCCTGACTCTCGAGATGGCATCGAGTACGCCGGACCCCCGGTACAATCCCGCCTCCGTCGTATGCCCAACCTCCCCGCACCCGTTCGCCTGACACTTCTCGTCGCCGGTTCCCTCATGGCGATGGTGTTGCTGGTCTATGGAGTGGACCGAGTCACCAACGGGGGTGAGGTCCTTGGCACCGTCGTCGTGGACGGGGTGAACATCGGCGGCCTCGACCAACGCGACGCCATCGCTCGACTCCACGATCTCGAAGACGGGTTGCTGGCGCGTCCGGTTCTCGTGATCGTCGCCGGCCATCAGTTCTCGCTCGACCCCACCATGATCGACTTCCAGATCGACGAGCAAGCGCTGGTCGATGAGGCGCTCGGCAATGGCCGCAGCGGCAATGTGGTCGGCCAGTTCGGTTGGTGGCTCGGTCACTTCGGTTCGACCGACCGGACCATCCCTCTCGGCTTCACCTACGACGAAGGTGCTTTGGCGAACATCGTTGCCGGATGGGAGACCGACGGCATCGCCGATCCACCGTTCCCGGGCGATGTGTCGATCCGTGATGGTGCGATCGTCTACCAGTATCCGGCCGACGGGACGGGCATCGAGTCACATCAAGCGATACAAGCCCTCGCCGCGGTGCTGACCATTCCCGACGCTCCGGTGGTCACGCTGCCGACACGGGTGCTCACGCCCCCGCTGACGAACGAGGACATCGACCGCGCCGTCGTGGAAGTCCGCCACGTCCTCGACGGTGACGTCACCCTCACCAACTCCGAGTACGACAAGTCGATCACGATTCCCCGCGAGGTGATCGCCCGGGCGCTGGTCGTCTCCCGCGACGACACGGTGCCGACGCCCACCTTCCAGACGTCGCTCGACCCTCAGGTGATCGGCGACTACGTCGCCGCGTTCGGGCCTTCCCTCGAGACGGAGCCGACCGACGCCGCGATCGACATCGACATCGAGACCGACGTCGTCACCATCGTGCCCAGCATCCCCGTCCGCGAGCCCGACCCCGCCGGACTCGCCGATGCGGTATGGGCGGCAACATCCACACCGAACCGGTCAGGCGACCTCCCCTATCACGACGGTCGCGAAGCGCCGTTGTCGACCGCGGATGCAGCGGCGCTGGGAGTCCACGGCCTCCTCGGTGAGTTCACCACCTATCACGCATGCTGCGCGGGGCGGGTGACGAACATCCACAAGATCGCCGATGCCGTCGACGGCACGATGATCATGCCGGGGGAGAACTTCTCCCTCAACGACGTGGTCGGCAAACGGACCACCGACAAGGGCTACGTCTGCGCCGGAGCCCTCATCGGCGGTGAGATCGTCGAGGTGGGCGAGATCTGCATCGGGGGCGGCACCAGCCAGTTCACCACCACCATCTACAACGCCTCGTTCTTCGCCGGGCTCGAGGACGTCTATCACATGCCCCACACCATTTGGTTCAGCCGCTACCCGGAAGGGCGCGAGGCGACCCTCGGGTGGCGCGACCCCGAGCTGATCTTCAAGAACAACACCGCACACGCCATCGTCGTCCGCACCACATGGACGGACACGTCGGTGACCGTGAAGATCTACGGCGACAACGGCGGACTCAAGGTCGAGGCGGGCCTGTCCAACCGGTACAACTACACGTCGGCGGTCAAACAGACCAAGGCCAATCCCAAGATCGCCAAGCTCAACTGCACGGCGGCCACGGCCACCGTCACCCAGGCGGGCACTCCGGGCTGGTCGGTGGACGTCTACCGATACATCACCACCCCCGACGGGACGATGACGACCGAGACGTCGACGTGGCACTACGAGGGGTATTGGGAACTCAAGGAGTACAACCCCGACGGCATCGGTGTGGACGGCGACCTCGACCCGGGCTGCAAGCCGAAGGCGCCATAGAACGGTCAGTCCCCGCGGCCGGCGGCAACCGCGAACTGGAAGATGAGATTCGCCGCCAGGATCGACGTCTGCGACCGGTGGTCGGTCATCGGGTTGACCTCGTTGAGAGCCAGGCCTGAGGCGCGAGGCGCCAGTGCCACCAAGAAGTCGAGGAGTTGGCGAGTCGTGAGTCCGCCCGGCTCCTGCCATCCGACGCCGGGTGCGTGTGCCGGGTCGAGAACGTCGATGTCGACCGACACGCACAGGTGGTCGGCGCCACCCGTCACCGCCATCACCGTCTCCAACGCCGCCGGAACCCCATCTCGAAGCACTCGCGCTGCGGGAATCTCCGTGAGTCCGACCGAGTCGATGAAGGCCTTGGACGACGGGAAGTTGAAGTTGCGCGTGCCGATCTGCACGCACCGCCGCGGGTCGACACGCTCCAATTCGAGCGCACGCCGCATCCCGCTCGACTGGCTGTGGGTTCCCTGTGCCTGGTTGCCGTCGGTGAGGTCGAGGTGGGCATCGAAATGGACGACTCCCACGCTTCCCGCAACCGCGTCGTGGACTCCGGCCACGGCCGGGAACAGGATCGAGTCGTCGCCGCCGACGACGATCGGCACCCGGCCGGCTCCCGCCAACTCCGCGACCCGTGCCCGGGTGGCGGCGAGTGTCGCCATCAGGTCGTGCGGCGTGACGGCGACGTCACCGGCGTCTTCGAGTGACTCCGGATCAAAGGCGACGACTTCGTCCCGATCGATCCAGTAGATCTTCCCGTCTTCGACCCGCATCCGCATCCATGCCAGGTTGCGCCGTACCTCTTCGGGGGCATAGCGAGCGCCCGGCCAGCCCAGCGTGGCCGCGCCGTCGAAGGGCACGCCTAGGAAGACCAGCCGCTTCACCGTCGCACCAACATCCCCGTCGAGATCATCTGGAATCGACGCATCGGCGGCGAGCGTAGCCCGCGCCCGGGGTGTGTCGGAGAACGGGGGAAGCGCGGGTTTGCAACGGGTGATCCGGTCACACGTCCCGGATGCCGTCGATGGTCAGCCAGATGCCGACCACGACGAGAGCCGCCGACAGGATGCGGCCCAGCCACACGACCAGCCTGCGAGGCACCGGTCCGCGCACCGGCACGAGCGCCACCAGGCCGGCGACGGCCACGGCGGCCGCACCCGTCGACGCCGCCACCCCGTTGCTGGCGCCGGCGGTGAGGGCCATGGCGATCACCTCCGGACCAAGAAGCCGCGGGTACCAGACCGGCCAGATGCCGGCGCGCCACCCGGGCAGCTCCGGCTCGGCGGTGGGCACAGCGACGACGAAGGCGTACCCGGCGGCGAGCACGGCCACGAACCCGACGGCGATCTTGAACGTCTCCGGCGTGATCTGCAACGCTCGGAGGACCGGACCCGACCACCACGCCAGGGCGGCGACTGAGCCAACAACGAGAGTGCCGCCGATCACCACGGGCGCGACCCTGGCGTTGCCGGTGGGCGTCTCAGGAAGGGAGCCCCGCGACCGGAACGGGTTGATCGCGGCGATGAACGCCACCAGGAGCATCGTTCCGCTCATCGGCCAGCCTCCCTCGCTTCGAGGACGGGCAACGCCTCGAGCAGCGACGTGATCGTATGTTGTTGGTCGTCCATCTGGCTGTACCCCCGGTAGAACCAGGCTCCTTCTTCGAGCATAGGGTGGGGCCCGCTCGCGGCCTCAGCAGGCGTGATCTGACGGTCGACCATGAGTGCGGCGGTGCAGACCACCCGGTCGTCCATCCCCCCGACCAGATCGGCCAGGCGCTGGTCGTCGACGGCGAGATGGCGCAAGGCGCCCATCCCCTCACCGGCGGTGCCGAATCCGGCAGGTGTTCCCGGGTACCAGCGCACCCAGAGGTTGATCCCCGTCCCCAGGCGTTGCGACTCGAAGCGGAGCCGGATGGAGAAGTACCCGGCAAGACGCCGGGCATAGTCGATCCTGGCATCGGTGAGCAGGTCGGGCCGCAGGTCCGCCAGAGCATGAGCCGCCCAATGGTCGGGGAGCCGCGAAAACCGGCCCTCGGCGCGATCGCGATCCGTGACCATGTAGTCGATGGTCCGCACCGCGGCCTCCCCCCATCCCTCACCGGGAAACTCCTGGCCCATCAAAGCCAGGCCCCACGCCGTCTCGCCGGTGGAGTACAGGGAGTGATCGGGAGTCGGTCCATCCCGCCAATCAGAGCTGACACTCCCGTCAGAGAACTGCATTGCGATGAGGAACCGCCCGATGCCCCGCATGAGATCGTCGTAACGATGGTCCCCCGTGGCCTGGCGTCGGAAGACCAGGCCGGCGACGATCAGGCCGTTGCCTCCCGAGGTCATCTCGCCGGGTGGGGCCCACGCCACCCAGTCGCCGTGGTCGAACAACTGCCCGAGCGCCCGATCGAGTCCGGCATCGGCAGCAACGAGAGCCTCGGCCGACCCGGTGGCGGCGTACGCCTGATACAGCACCATCACGATCCCGGCGTGCCGCACCTCGTTGTACCCGGCCTGCACGACGCCGGTATCGCGGTGATACCCGTACAGATACGTTCCGTCCGGCTGGACGCCGCGCTCCAGCCACCCTGCGGCCGCATCAATCGACCGACGCACCTCGGCCGCCGTCACCGGCGGGCACACCTCGGCCGGTACCACCGCCACCCGCACGACGGCCGTCCCCAGCATCAAGACCGACAGGTGGAGTGCGAGCCGGCGCCTCACCACGTCAACACGTGGCGGCGGCCTCGGGAGCGGTCTGGTTCTTGAATGCCCGAATGAACTGATCGATCACCGCGTCGTCCACGGCGGCGAGTCGCAGCTGGGTCCCCCACGAGCTGATCACCACGGCCGAGTCGAGGTTCGGATACGGGCTGACGATGATCTCGGATTGGCGGCCGAAGCCGTTGAGATCGGAGACGTCGGATGCGCTGAGGTCCGGCCGGTAGGTGATCCACACCGCACCGTGCTCGAGAGCGTGGGTGGCGTTCTCGTTGCGTATCGGAGCGTCGTAGACACCGCACGCAATCGGCGTGGGGTCGTGAGGGCCGCCGACGGGAGGATCCTGCGGGTACTGGACAGTGTCGGTGGTGTGGCTGGCGCTGGCCACGTCGAAGGTCTGCACGCCATCGGGCGCGGTGACGTCGTCCTGAGGGTTGGAAGCAACATCGCCTGCAATGAACCACACGAACAGACCGAGCGCCACCACGCCAAGGCCTCCGGCCACCCAGGTGACCCAGGGGCGACGAGCCCGCGACCGGTCCGCGGTCGAACGAGCAGGTGATGGCTTGGTGCGTCGTGTCGGCATGAGTACTCCGTGTGCGGGGGGCCAATCTACGGGAAGCGAGCGGCTAACAGGTGGCAAGAAGTCGCCAGTGGCACGTAGCAATGGGCACGTGGCAGGGAAGAAGTCTCCGCGAGACGAGGAGGCTGACGCGCCTGCGAGCATGGTGCCGATGTTCCCGATCCCCGTTCTCCTCCTGCTCGCTCTCCCCGCCGCTGGCAAGTCCGAGATCAGGCGCTATCTCGAACACGTCGATCCCGGTCTCGCCCCGCTCCCGTTGGGAACGACGATCCAGTTGGACGACTACCCGTACGTCCACGTCATGCGCCGGATCTCCGAGGAGCAGCGTCACCTCGGGATCGAACCCGTCTTCTTCACGTCGGAGGAGTCGTCGTTTCGGGACCCCCGCGATTGGCTGACCCTCATCCACCTCGTCGACGACGACTTCGGGGCTTTGTCCGAGCCCGGACCTGCAGATCCCGATCCGGTGGCGCTCATCGACCGGATCGACGCCGCCCGCCATCGGGCGGGCATCCATGCTCCCGCCCTACCAAGCGCGTTCTCTGAGGTGGCAGCGGCGATCGCCGACGATGCCGCCGATCTCGCCGCAGGTCTCCCCCGCGGACAGGGCGCCGATCTGGCATCGAGCACCGTCATCATCGAGTTCGCCAGGGGAGGGCCCGAAGGGGCATCTCCCCCACTCCCCGACCCGCTCGGGTACCGATCATCCCTGGCGGCGCTGTCGCCGTCGATCCTGGAACGGGCGGCGATCCTGTACGTCTGGGTGACGCCGGACGAAAGCCGGCGCCGCAACCGGGAACGGGCTGTCGTCGGGTCAGAGGGAGACGCCTCGATCCTCCATCACGGTGTGCCCGAATCGGTGATGCGTGACGACTACGGCATGGATGACATGGATTGGCTGGAACGCACTTCGCCCGTGCCGGGCACCGTCGCGGTGGACTCCCCTCATGGGGGGTTCGGGTTACCGGTAGCACGATTCGACAATCGAGCGGACCGCACCTCGTTTCTGCGCGAGGACCCCTCTCGGTGGGCTCCCGAGCGGATTGCCGCGCTCCACGCCGATCTCGCCTCCGCTCTCGGCCGAATCGACGACGCGCCACCCTCGCCGGGCTGATACATTCGCCCCCAGCGGAGTGAGGGGCTGCCCACGGCACCCTCCAACTCGACCACGCCCCCGAGCCAGAAACCGGGGGCGTGGTGTTCCTTCAGGGGTGATCAGGTGGTTCACGCGTTCGTCAACGGGCTGCTCGCCGGGTACGGGATCGCCATCCCCGTGGGTGCGATCGCCGTTCTCATCGTCGATACCGGGATCCGGAACGGTTTCCGCACCGCAGCCGCTGCCGGGGCAGGGGCGGCCACCGCAGACCTGCTCTATGCGGCCACCGCTGCCGCCGGAGGCGCCGCGGTGGCATCGGCGGTGTCATCGGTGCAGATGCCGTTTCGGTACGCGAGTGCATTGGTGCTGGCAACCATCGCCGTCGTCGGACTCATCGGCGCGGCGCGCCAGGGCCCTCGCCGCCTACCGGTGGGACCGTCTGGCGTCACGGCCGGTGTGGCGCGTACCTACCGGAAGTTCGTCGGTCTCACGATCATCAACCCGCTCACCATCGTGTACTTCACCGTCTTCGTGGTCGGCTCGGGCATCGCCACCGGGCTCAGCCCGGCCGAGGGCACCGTGTTCGCTGTCGCCGCCTTCGCCGCCTCACTCTCCTGGCAGACCCTGCTCGCCGGCATCGGAGGCGTCGCACACCACGCCCTGCCGGGCCGGTTCCGCATCGGAGCCACCGTGGCCGGCAACCTCATCGTGTTGGCCCTGGCGGCGGCCGTCGCCTTCGGCTGACCCACTCCGAACGCCGCAGAGAGTGGGCAAAAGGCCCGGGCCGCCCCCGAGGATGGGGCGTAGGGTGAAGGTGCCATGCGGTACCAAACCACTTTTGATCCTGAGACCGGCCAGGAGTACCTCCCGGTCACCGAGCGGGGCCGGCAGGTATTGGAGGATCCGGTGCTCAACAAGGGCACTGCCTTTCCTCTCGACGAGCGGCTCACCCTCGGCCTGGCTGGCCTGCTCCCCAGCCACATCTCGACCCACGAGCAGCAGGTGGCCCGTTGTCTCGACCAGATGCGGGCCAAGGACACCAACCTCCAGAAGCACATCTACCTGGCAAGCCTCCACGACCGCAACGAGTCGCTGTTCTATCGCCTCGTCACCGAGAACCTCGAGGAGACCGTGCCGCTGATCTACACGCCGACGGTCGCCGAGGCGTGCCGCACCTGGAGCCACATCTTCCGCCGTGGCCGCGGTGTCTATATCACGCCCGACGACGTCGGCTCGGTGGCGGCGCGCCTCCGTAACAGCGACGTCACCGACGCCAAGGTGATCGTCGTGACCGACAATGAGCGCATCCTCGGCATCGGCGACCAGGGAGCCGGTGGGATGGGCATCCCGATCGGCAAGCTTGCCCTGTATACGGCCGCCGCAGGAATCCACCCGGCGGTGTGCCTCCCCATCTCACTCGACGTCGGCACCGACAATCTGGAACTCCTCAACGATCCCCTGTACCTGGGGTATCCGTCGCATCGAGTGCGCGGCGACACCTACTGGGAGCTGGTCGCCGAACTCGTCACCGCCGTCAAGACCCTCTATCCCGGCGCGATCCTCCAGTGGGAGGACTTCGCCAACAGCACGTCCTTCCGCCATCTCGAGACCTATCGCGAGGTTCTGCCGTCGTTCAACGACGACATCCAGGGGACCGCGGCGATGGTGGTCGGCGGCCTGTACGCGGCGATGCGACTGCTCGGCGAGAGGATGTCGGACCACAAGGTCGTCATCGCCGGATCCGGATCGGCCGGGATCGGAATCGCACGGCAGATCAAGGCCGCCATGGTCGAGGACGGACTCACCGCCGACGAGGCCGGGCAGCGAATCATGATGACCGACAGCCACGGGCTGGTGACCTCGGATCGCACCGACCTGGTCGACCGCAAGCGGGAGTTCGCCACCGACCCGGCACGGGTCGCTGGATGGGGCCAGCACGGGCACACGATCGACCTCGATGCCTGTGTCGCCCATCATCTGCCTTCGATCCTCATCGGTGTCACCGGCAAGCCGGGGTCGTTCACCCGATCGATGGTCGCGGCGATGGCCGCCGCCCACGACCGGCCGATCATCATGCCGATGTCCAATCCCACGTTGTTCACCGAGGCGCTCCCATCCGACATCATTCTGTGGTCGGAGGGCCGGGCACTGGTGGCGACAGGAAGCCCGTTCGACGACGTCAACTTCGACGGATCGCGTCACCGGATCGGACAGGCGAACAACATGTTCGTGTTCCCCGGCATCGGACTGGGAACGATGGTCACCCGGGCACGGATGGTGACGGTCGGCATGTTCCTCGCCGCGGCGCGAGCCTTGGCCGAAGCGGTCAGCGACGACCACCTCAAGGTGGGTTCGCTCTATCCCCCGATCACCGACGTGCGCGCCGTCTCGCGGCGCGTGGCGATCGAGGTCGCCACGGTCGGGATCGCCGAGGGAGTGGCCGAGCCGATGGACGACCTCGAAAGCGCCATCGACCGAGCCATGTGGAAGCCCACCTACGTGCCATACCGAGCGGTGTGAGCGGGCGTTGCCCGTTGAACAGCCTCCCCCCCCGTTCCGACCGTGGAGGCGCGAGGCCGAACGCCGAGCAGTGAAAGCCCCTCCTGAGCCTCCCCCGTTCCGACGGGGGAGGCGCGAGGCCGAAGGCCGAGCGGTGAGGGCAACAACCCGGTGCCTCGCACCGCCCCCAGACCGCCACCGCGACCACGCCCGGCACCAAGCACCCAACCCGACCCCCGGCGGCTGCTGAATCCCCAGCGAAGCGGGGCCATTGTCCCCTCCCCGACCGGGATCGATCAGTCCTACGGTGATGCCGTGAGACTCCGCAAGGGCATGCGCGTCCGTGAGCTCAGCAAGCGCGTCGGCCAGATTCCCCGTTCGGGGAAGGTCCTGGCGGTTCGCGGCCCGACGGTCGAGGTCCAGTGGGAGGACGGGCACGTCTCGTCGCTCACCGGCGCCTATCTCGATCCGATCAGGATCGAGCGCTCCACCGTCTGAGTCGGCTGCACGCTCCCGGTTCGGCCAGGGACGGCTCCTCGGTCGTCTGCGAGCGCGCCCCTACGGCCCGATTCTCACCCACACTCCTCGGCACCGACGACCGGTGCCCCCTCGTCCACTCCCCGCAGGACGTCGGCGAGCCGCCGCCTCGTCTCGGTGACGTCGAGGATGGGGAGGCCGTGGTAGTCGGCTTTGGGAGCCATGGTCGAGCCCTGCTGGATCGCCCAGGTGGCGATCTCCGTGGGCTCGAGTTGGGCCACCGCGGTGATGAGGTCGGGAAGCAGTCGGAGCGGGAGGTTCGTCGTCGTGTGGTTCTCGACTGCGGTGGCGATGGCGCCGAAGTTGAGCAACACCGTGAGTGGATCCATCTGCGCGGCCACCTCGCGCAAGAGACAGCGCTGCCGACGCGTGCGGACCACGTCGTTCGAGTCGCTCCGGTTGCGCACATAGGCGAGAGCAGTGCGCCCGTCCAGGTGATTGCGACCGGCCCGGATGTTGATGATGGTGTCGTCCTCACCCGCCTTTGCCGGCGAGAACTGCACATGCATCGAGGTGGGAGACGTGATGTCTACACCCCCGATGGCATCCACGACGTCGACGAATCCGGCGAAGTCGACCAGCACGTAGAAGTCGATGCGCAGTCCCAGGGTCTGCTGGAGCGTCTGGCGCAAAGCCTCCATCCCCGGATCCACGCCGTTCGGGTACAGCGACGTAAGCGTGTGCGAGAAGGGATAGATGGCATTGATGCGGTCGAGCCACACTGCCGGGTCCCGCTCTTCGGGGAGAGGATCGGTCGCCAGCGAAGTCCCGTTGGCTTCGGCCTGGCTGGCGAGCGACCAGATGGCGTCCTGTCGCCACTCCAGCGGCTTGCGGAGTTCGCGCGGGAGCAGGAACCCGGTGAGCTCACGGGAGATGCTGGTGAGGACGGCCTGGTGCGTGACCGGGTCGAGGCTGGCGAGCACCATGACGTCGGTGCGCAGTCCGGTACGGCCCGGCCCGGCGTCGCCACCGACGAGGAGCACGGTGATCCGGTCGATGTCGATCGGCTCGACCTGGGCGTCGACCACCTCTCCGTAATAGGTGCGCACCGGCCGAGGCATCCCATCCGGGTACTGGGGATGGAGCCCCTCACCCGCCGCCGTCGTCGTCGTGGCAATCGGTGGCACGTAGCCGCCGCTGCGTGCTGCCTCGGCAGAGAAGCGAGCACGCAACTGTTCGGTGGCCACCCGCGTGTCCTCGACGAACACCCGGTCGAGCAGATCGAGCAGGCGAGAAGAGCGTGTCCCCAGCAGCACGTGTGGGGCCACCAGCACGAGGACGAGAACAGGCGCCACCAGACCGTGGAGCGTCCATGAACCGAACCGCGTCCCCGCAGCCGCAACCCGATATGCGTCGATCGAGGCGACGAGGCGGAACACGCCGATCGCGGCGTTGGCGACGATGAAGGTGGTCAGCCAGCGGGGCTGTACCAGCAGACGAAGGATGAACACCTCTCCCCTCGCCGCCACGACGAGAGCAACGACCACCAGGACACCGCTGACGGCGAGGTAGGGCACCGCACGACGCCGCCGCCCGACGACCCACTGCCCGACCCCGGGGACGACGAGGGACAGCGCAGCCGCGCCCAGGGCACGGCCACGCCCCGGGGTTGGGGTCTCGGGGGACGCGTCGGCCACCCCATCAAGGTAGCGGCAGGGGGAAATTGGCCACGTGGCAGCAGGCGAGACGCCTCCGATGGGGCAGGGTCGGTCCCCTGCCATCCCGACCTCCCACGCCGGCCGTGCCGACCCCTCGGTACGGAAGAGACCCATCGGCGCGACGGCCCCCCGAGATTGCGCTGCACGGCCTCGCAGATCA
>DATECY010000145.1:0-4856 GCA_035286665.1 Acidimicrobiia bacterium | reverse complement strand
GGCCGGAGTTCGCTCTCGACAGTGCCAACGCCGAAGCCGTCGCAGAGATCACCCGGCGGCTTGACGGCCTCCCTCTGGCGATCGAACTGGCGGCAGCCCGGGTCAAGCTGCTGCCGCCGCAGACGATGCTCGACCGTCTCGGGGGAAGCCTCGACCTGCTCGCCTCCAACCGCCGGGATCTCCCCGACCGCCAGCGCACGCTCCGAGGAGCCATCGCCTGGTCGTATGACCTGTTGTCGGAGAGTGAGAAGCGCCTCGTCCGAGTCCTGTCGGTGTTCCGCGGCGGGGCCACCCTCGAATCCATCGAACGGGTGTGCACCACGGTGTTCGATCGATCCGGCGACCTGCTCACCACCCTGGAGGCGCTCATCGAACACAGCCTGGTGCGCCCCGGCGAAGGGGCCGGCGAGCCCCGCTTCTCGATGCTCGAGACGATTCGTGAGTTCGCCTGGGAAGAGCTCGTGGCGACGACGGAGTGCGCCGGCGTTCAGCAGGCCCATCTCGACTCCTACGTGGAACTCGCCGAGCGGGTCAGCCCGAGCCTCACCGGTGAGGATCAGAGACGCGCCCTCGTCGAGTTGGACGCCGAGCGCGACAACCTGCGGGCGGCCCTGGCATTCGCCGTGACGAGCAGTCTGGCCGTCCCGGCTCATCGTCTCGCCGCCGCCATGTGGCGGTACTGGCACATGCGCGGGCTGATACCCGAAGGGCGCCGGCGCGTCGACGCCGTCCTCGCCCTCGACCCTGGAGACCCCAGGTTGAAGTCGAAGTCGCTTGAGGCTGCCGGCGGGCTCGCCTATTGGGCAAACGAGATGCAGGTCGCCGACGTGCTCTACCAGGAGGCACTCGATCAGGCGGCGCTGACCGGCGACCCCGAGCTGCTCGGGTTCGCCCACTACAACCTGGCGTTTCCGCGGATGATGGCCGACCCCAGCCAGATGAACGTCGCCGCCGGCGTGGAGCAGCTCGATGCGGCCGAAGCGATCTTCCGCGAAGTCGGCAACACGCTGGGACTTGCCAGCATCGCCTGGGGCCGCGGGATGGTCGGCATCGGTCGCGAGGACTTCGCCTCGGTGGTGGAGTGGGGGCTGAAGGCGCGTGAGCTGTTCGTCGCGGCCGGCGACCCCTTCATGTCGGCGTGGTCCGCTCACAATGCCGAGCTGGGATACATACGCCTCGGGGACGTCGAGCACGCCCTCCCCCTCGCCGAATCGGCACTCGAAGGTTTTGCCGCCGCCGGGGACGTCTCCGGGATCATCCTCACCCTCAGCAACCTGAGTGTGATCGCGTCCCTCCAGGCGGACCCCGAGTTGGCGGTGCGGCTGTGGGGTGTGGTGGCTGCCCTCCAGGATCGCTCCGGCACGAACATCGTCGAGGCGGCCAGAGTCTTCATCGGGTTCAGCATCGACGACGCCATCGAGCGGCTGGGTCCCGCCCGAGCCGCCGAGCTGGCGGGCGAGGGCCGGGCGCTCGGCACCCCCGAGGCGATCGCCCTCGGCCGCGAAGCAGTCGCGGCGATGCGCGCTCGCCTATGAGCCATCGACCATTCCAGATGGCGTTCCTCGCCGACATGCAGTTGGGGATGTACGCCACCTTCAGCGGCATGACCGAGGCCGAGGTGGCCAGGTATGCCGCGGTCGACATGCGAGTCGATGCCGTCCCCGCCGTCGAGGGATTCGAGTGGGATGCGAGCCACTACCGCCGGGCGGTGAAGATGGTCAACGGCCTGCGGCCCGATCTGGTGGTGGTCGGCGGCGACATGATCGACGACCCCAACGGGGACGATCAGATCGAGGCCTTCTTCGAGATCACCGCCGGCATCGATCCCGCGATCCCGGTGCGCTACGCACCCGGCAACCACGACGTCGCGCCCGACACCGTGGTGCCGACCCGCGACAGCATCGCCCGGTACCGCGACACGTTCGGCCCCAACTGGTACACGTTCACCGAGGCGGGGGTGACCTTCCTGGTCCTCGACACCGTGGTGATCGATCACCCCGAACTGGTCCCCGACGAGTGGGCGGCCGAGCAGGCGTTCATCGACGAGACGCTGGACACCATCCCGCCCGACGCCCGCATCGTCGCCATCGGGCACCATCCCCTCTTCCTCGATCACCCCGACGAGCCGGACACGTACTGGAACCTGCCACACGAGCGGCGGCGGCCGTTGTTCGACCGACTCCATGCCGCCGGGGTGCGCCTCGCCCTCGCCGGCCACTGGCACCGCAACAACGTCGCCGTCCACCACGGGTTCGAGATGGTCACCTCCGGCCCGGTCGGCTATCCGCTCGGAGCGGATCCCTCGGGCTTTCGGATCGTCGAGGTCCATCCCGACCGAATCGCCCACGCCTACCTCGCCCTGACCGAGTAGCCGCGGTGCCGTACGATCCGGGGTTCGCGAGGGGAGGGGCGTGATGGCGAAACCGGCGATCATCACCGTCGACGACGACCCCCAGGTGCTGTCGGCGGTGGAGCGGGATCTCAGACGACGCTACGCCGCCGACCACCGCATCCTCCGGGCCGAGTCGGGCGCCGACGCCCTGGCCGCGCTCACCGAGTTGAAGAAGCGCGGCGACACCGTCGCCCTGATCCTCGCCGACCAGCGGATGCCGGCGATGACCGGGACCGAGTTCCTGCTCGCGGCGACACCCCTGTTCCCCGAGGCACGCACCGTGCTGCTCACCGCCTACGCCGACACCGACGCGGCCATCCAGGCGATCAACGACGTCGGGCTCGACCACTACCTCATGAAGCCGTGGGACCCGCCTGAGGATCGCCTCTACCCGATCCTCGACGACCTGCTCGAGGACTGGAGGCGCAACGTCGCCGCCCCCTACGACGGCATCCGGGTGCTGGGGACGACCTGGTCGCCCGGCACCCACGAGGCGAAGGACTTCCTGGCCCGCAATCAGATCCCCTATCGGTTCGCGGACATCGAGCGTGACGCCGATGCCGCGGCGACGGTGAGCGCAGCAGGCGCCGGGTCGCACCTTCCTCTCGTCCTGTTCCCCGACGGCACCAGCCTCACCGAGCCGACCCGCCGCGAGCTCGCCGACAAGGTCGGCATGCAGACCGAGGCGACGACCGAGCTCTACGACGTGATCGTCGTCGGAGCCGGCCCTGCCGGGCTCGCCGCCGGCGTCTACGGGGCATCGGAGGGCCTGAGGGTGGCCATCATCGAGCGCGATGCCACCGGAGGACAGGCGGGGACGTCGTCGCGCATCGAGAACTACCTCGGGTTCCCCAAGGGCATCTCCGGTGCCGATCTCGCCCGGCGCGCCGCGGCGCAGGCGCAGCGGTTCGGCGCCGAGATCATCACGGCCGGCGAGGTGGTCGGCATCGCCGCCAACGACCCGCTCAAAGTGGTGACGCTGAAAGACGGCTCCACCATCTCCTCCCGTGCCGTGATCATCGCCACCGGGATGACAACCCGGATGCTCGACGTCCCCGGCTATGAGCGCTTCACGGGGGCAGGGGTCTACTACGGGGCGGCGATCACCGAGGCCGCCACGTACAAGGACGAGCCCGTCTTCGTGATCGGCGGAGCCAACTCCGCGGGGCAGGGAGCGATGATGTTCTCCCGGTTCGCATCGCACGTGACGATGGTCGTGCGGGGATCGAGCCTGGAACAGCGCATGTCGCAGTACCTGGTCGACCAGATCCGGGGCAGGCCGAACATCGAGGTGCTGGTCGGGACCGAGGTGCTCGGCGTCGACGGCCCGAACCGGATCGAGCGGATCACACTCCGCACCGGCGACGCGACCTACGACCGGCCCGCGGCGGCGGTGTTCATCTTCGTGGGGGCGGTCCCGCACACCGACTTCGTCCGCGGCGGCGTCGCGCTCAACGACAAGGGATTCGTGCTCACCGGGCCCGACCTGGGCGAGTCGGCGACTCGCGAAGGCGGCTGGCCGCTCGAACGCGACCCCTACCTCATGGAGACGAGCGTCCCGGGAATATTCGCCGCCGGCGACGTCCGCCACGGCGTCGTCCGCAGGGTCGCCTCCGCGGTCGGCCAGGGATCGGTGTGCATCTCGTTCGTCCACGAGTATCTGGCGACGGTATGAACCCGACGGATCGGCTTCGCACCGTTCCCCTGTTCGCCGGCCTCACCGAGGACGACCTCGCCCGGTTGTGCCGCGACGCCGAGGAGATCAGTCTCTCAGCCGGCGACCGCCTCTTCGCCGAAGGCGACGACG
Organism: Acidimicrobiia bacterium; assembly: GCA_035286665.1. GTDB lineage: Bacteria > Actinomycetota > Acidimicrobiia > Spongiisociales > UBA11373 > RBG-16-68-21. The sequence continues at coordinate 657 of DATECY010000145.1, read as the reverse complement.
GCGATCAGGCCTTCGTGATCGCCGAGGGCGACGTCGAGATCATGAAGCACTCCCCCAGTCGCGACGTCCTCCTCGCCGTTCGACACGCCGGCGAGGTGATCGGCGAGATGGCCCTCCTCGAGAACGCCCCCCGCATGGCGACGGCTCGGGCCCGAACCGACGCCACCCTCATCGGCATTCGCAAGCAGCAGCTCGACGGCCTGCTCGAGACGAGCAACTCGGCGGCCCGGGCGATGTTCGGGGTCCTGCTCACCCGGTGGCGGGAGACCGAGGCCCGTTTGCGTCAGGCCGACAAGATGGCCCAGTTGGGCACGCTCACCGCCGGCCTCGCCCACGAACTCAACAACCCGGCCGCCGCGGTGTCGAGCGCCGCCGACGAGCTGGGTGCCGCCGTCGAGGCCTACGCCGCAGCCCGTCAGGAGGCGGCGAGACTGGGGATCCCGGAGGCGGTATCGACGCTGCTCACCGAAATCGAGGCGTCCGGCGGCGCTCGCGTCAGGCTCGACGCCATCGACAGGTCGGACGCCGAGTCGGCGGTCGAGGCATGGCTGGACGGCCGGCCCGTCGCCGAGCCCTGGCGGCTCGCCCCCGCCCTCGTCTCCATCGGCGTCGGCCCGGAGCGCCTCGACCGGCTCGGGCTCACCGACGCGGCGATCG